>JAUVZA010000079.1 GCA_030602805.1 Dehalococcoidia bacterium
GAAACCGGTGCCGCCGTAGCCGCCGTTCCAGTTACGGATACCATTAAGCTGGCGGGAGATGATAGAATAGTCCACCAGACGCCACCACGTCAAAATCTATGGGCAGTGCAGACGCCACAAGTGTTTCGCACTGATATAATAACTGAGGCTTACTCTCGGGCAAATGGTGACGTGACCGATGATGCCTCACTGGTAGAGCAGCTGGGCTACAGGGTTAAAATATATATGGGCTCTTATGATAATATAAAGGTAACCACTCCCGATGACCTGGCTTTAGCCGAGGTCTTGTGGCGAAAGTATGAGCAGTAAAATGCGTGTTGGTATAGGCTATGATGTCCACCCCCTTACTAGTGGGCGGAGGCTGGTGCTGGGGGGGGTAGATATACCATTTAATAAAGGTCTTAGTGGTTGGAGTGATGCTGATGTGTTAACCCATGCTATTATTGATGTCCTGCTTGGCGCCGCGGCTCTAGGTGATATAGGTAGCCATTTCCCGCCCGGTGAGCCACAATATAAGGATATTTCCAGCCTGACCCTGCTTAAAAGGGTAGGGGATGAGCTGGCAGAAAATAGTTGGCAGATAATTAATGTTGATGCTACCATTGTAGCTGAACAGCCTAAACTTAGGAATTTTATTGACCAGATGCGTCAGCAACTCAGCCAGACGCTGGGCATCGCTCTTAGTCAGGTAAGCGTGAAGGCTAGCACCTCAGCCCAGTTAGGTTTTGTTGGTCGGGGGGAGGGGATAGCTGCTTGTGCTGTAGCCTTGATAGAAAGCATTTCCGATTAGGTGGATTTAGTAGTGTTTAGTGATGTGATAAGCCAAATAAGTGGCTTAGTTTGTTCTCCCAGGATGCTGAACTGCGTCTGTCTTTTACCCCGGTTTATTGGGGCATAGGGGAAGAAGGTTCAGTCTGGGAAGGAGATTGGTTTAATGTCGCTTATTAATAGTATTAGAAAGGATATCAAAGCCGTTTTTGAGCACGACCCGGCAGCTACCAGCACCCTGGAGGTGTTGCTGGCTTATCCTGGATTTCATGCCCGGCAGTCTCATCGGCTAGCCCATACCCTATTTCGGTGGCACATCCCAGTTTTACCCCGGCTTATATCTCATATCAGTCGGTTTCTTACTGGCATTGAAATCCACCCCGGGGCTAGGATAGGAGAAGGATTCTTTATTGACCATGGCATGGGTGTGGTCATTGGTGAAACCTCAGAGATTGGTGACAATGTTACCCTATATCAGGGGGTAACCCTGGGCGGCACCAGTCACCAGCGGACAAAGCGGCACCCTACGCTGGGCAGCAATGTGGTTATCGGCGTTGGGGCACAACTTATTGGGGCGATTACTATAGGCAATAATACCAAGGTCGGCGCCGGTTCGGTGGTGGTGACTTCAGTGCCAGCTAATGCTACTGTGGTCGGAGTACCAGGGCGGGTAGTAGCCGTCAGGAATCCCGATACTGATACTGTAGAGAGGTTGCCTGACCCGGTAGGAGAAAAGCTGGAGGGTCTGGAGAGACGAATAGCTGAGCTGGAGCAGCACCTGGCTAGAGTAGAAGGAAGTAAAAAAGATGAAGGTATATAACACCCTTTCAGGGCAGAAGGAGGAGTTTTTACCCCGCGGTGATGAAGTCAAGATGTATGTCTGCGGGGTTACTCCCTATAGTGATTGCCATATAGGTCATGGCATGAGCTATATCATCTTTGATGTTATCCGGCGCTATCTCCAGTTTCGTGGCTATAAGGTGAAATATGTGCAAAATATTACTGATATTGACGATAAGATTATAGACCGAGCCAACCAGCTTGGTATTGCTATCGGTGAGCTGGCAGGGAAGTTTACTGCTCGCTATTTTGAGGATATGGATGCCTTAAATATCAGTCGGGCTGATATTTACCCTAAGGCTACTGAGGAGATACCAAAGATTATTGAGGTGATACAGGGTTTAGTAGACAAGGGGTATGCCTACCCAGCCGGAGGCAGTGTCTATTTCAGGGTGAGGAATGTTCCAGATTACGGGAAACTGTCTCATCGTAGCTTGGAGTCTATGATGAGTATGGAAAACGCACTGGGCAGTGATGACAAAGAGAGTCCTATGGACTTTGTCCTGTGGAAGGCAGCCAAGCCGGGTGAGCCATCGTGGGAAAGCCCCTGGGGTCTAGGTAGACCGGGTTGGCATATTGAGTGTAGCGTTATGTCCCTTAAATACCTGGGTAATACCCTTGACATCCATGGCGGCGGGCAGGACTTAGTCTTCCCCCATCATGAGAACGAGATAGCTCAATCGGAGAGTTTTACTGGTATCAAACCCTTCGTTAAATACTGGCTGCATAATGGGCTGGTGCAGCTAGGTGAAGAGAAGATGAGCAAATCTCTGGGCAACCTGATAACCATTGAGGAGGCACTGGGGGAATATAGCGTTGATGCCATCCGCATCTTCGTTTTAAGCTCCCACTACCGCAGCCCCCTTACTTACTCTGAGGAGACACTGGAGGCGGCGGAGAGGGGTGCTGACAGGTTGCGTCAGGCAGTTCATGGTGAGGGTAAAGGCGAGAAGGTCGGAGATAGGATAGATCCTGAGCCTTACCGAAACCAGTTCATCGAGGCTATGGATGATGATTTCAATACTGCCCAAGCGCTAGCTAGCCTGTTTGATTTGGCCAGAGACATTAATCGATTTGATGAAGGTTATAGTGTCGTTCGGGGACAACAAGCGCTATTGGAGCTGGCTGAGGTGCTGGGGTTGACCCTGAAAACAGTAGAGATGCCATATACGGTTGATTTTGCGAATAGCCTTACCTCAAGTTGGAAGAATATAAAAATACCGATAATAGACGCTCGGGGCACCAGTGATTCAATAAGTCTGGCTATAGATGAGGTAGATAAGACTAGTGAGTATATCAACGAGCGGATAAAGTCTATTCCAGTAGGGCCTGGTAAGCCAGACCTGTCTGAAGCAATCGCCTCGACTATTGATGCTCAAATATACCTTCGCGACCAGCTTCGGCAAGCTAAACAGTGGGGGAAAGCTGATATGATTCGGGCTGAATTAGGAGAACTCGACATAGTCCTTGAGGATACCCCTCAGGGGACAGTGTGGAGGATAAAACGATAACTTAGATGAGAGTAAAAGAGAGGTGAAGCCTCTCTTACATATGATTCCCCCTCCCTTGACAAGGGAGGGGGACAAAGGGGGAGGGTTCTCCTCATAAGAACCTAAACAGGAGGTAAAATATGCAAAAGGTGGCCTTTATTCTGATTGGTCTTGGTATACTGGTCTTGATTGGCTGGAGTGTTAGAGGTTTTTTTATGGCTAGCGAGATTTCGCTACTTATCAAAATAGCCGTTGGCGCTGTTGGCATTGGGGTGCTAATTCTTATTGGAGTAGCTATTAAAGACAGGCTGAAAAAAGCTAAAACTGATGAATTTAAGGAGGTGAAATATTGATTATTACCACTTCAGACCAGGTAGAGGGAAAGGCAATTACTAAAACTGTCGGTTTGGTCAAGGGCAGCACTATTAGAGCCAGGCATCTCGGTAGGGATATTATGGCTGGGTTGAGGGGGGTGGTGGGTGGTGAGATAACCGAATACACCAAGATGATGGCTGAAGCCAGAGAGCAAGCTATCCAGAGAATGACCGAGGATGCGGAAAAGCAGGGGGCTAATGCCGTAGTCGGTATGAGGTTTACTACCTCAATGATAATGAGTAATGCAGCCGAGGTGCTAGCCTACGGAACTGGGGTGGTGGTGGGATAGATAAAACACAGAGGCTTACCGCATTTTCACCTCATTACCTACCTCAGCATTAAGCAAGGCACAAGCGCTACCCCCTTTCAGGGATATCTCCAGGTATCCACTGCTGCCGATAAGGGCTAGTAGACCTCTGCCTTCAGCGTAGGTGCGGCTTAACCCGGAAATGAGCTGATTACCGACCTCAATAGTTATTGCCTGTTTTACCTGTGGCAAGTCATCACCCTTGATATTGGTTATCAGATTGCCGAAGCTATCAATATGGAGGATATGCCCTACAAGTGAGCCATCTGGTGCTTGATATGGGTGAGGGAGTGATAACATTGTAACCGAGGTTATTGTCTCTCCGAAGTCTATTGGTGGGAAGCCTAAGGAAAGCCGAGCCGCTACCGGGGCAAAGATATCACGCCCGTGGAAGGTGGGACTGACTGGTGAACGCCAGAACTGAGGCTTAGTGATAGTAACCGCTTCCATCCCTGGTCCCAGCTCCACCTGTTGTAGGTTATTTATCAACCCCGTTAGGAAATCTAACGGGGTCAACCTTCTCTTAACTGACTTACACTGCTGTAAAACATAGCTCAGGACGCCATTATCGGGGGCAACAAAGTCAGCCGATGGTGTCCTCAGGATAATAGCCCGGCGCTCAGTGCCAACCCCGGGGTCAACTACCACCACATGAATTGTTTTATCGGGGAAAAATTGATATGCCGTACCCAGGACAAAAGCAGCCTGGGGGATATTCTGTGGTTTGATAGTATGACAAATATCAATTAACTTCGCTTTGGGATTGATACTGAGTATTACCCCTTTCATAGCGGCTACATAAGCATCACTTAAGCCTAAATCAGTGGTTAGGGTTATTATGGCACCCATATTATTCCTAGTTTCTACCGCAGCCGCCAAGCAATTAGCTAATCCTGAGCATGACTATCGAGATAATGATAAATAGAACCGCTAAGACGATAGTAAGTTGAAACAATGTCTTTTCCACACCCCGTTTAGTTCGAAAGACAGTACTAGCCTGACCAAAGATACCTCCCAACCCCCCACCTCGAACCTGAAACAGAATAGCTAGTATCAAGGCTATAGATAGCACTATCTGTGCCACGCTAAAGTAGTCTCGCATCTTATCCTTCCTCGAGTTTTTCCCTTAGTAATTCGCTTGCCAGCTTTGGATTGGCACGACCCCTGGTGGCTTTCATTACCTGCCCGACAAGGAATTTAATAGCTTGCGGCTTGCCTGCTCTGTAATCGGCCACGGCTTGAGTATTGGCTTGAATTACCTGACTGACTACCGCTTTGACCTCCTGAGTATCGCTGATTTGGCTTAGTCCTCGCTGAGTAATAATGTCAGCGGCGTCTCTTCCGGTGTTAAACATTTCCTCAAGAACAGATTTGGCTGTGGCAGTGTTAATAGTACTGTGGGAGGACAGTATCAGCCCACCAAGTTGCTTAGGATTAATTTTTTCTCTGAACTCACTTATATCACTATTGGTAGCATTCATTATGCGGCTGACCTCACCCAAAAGCCAGTTACTTACCTCCTTAGCTGGCAGTTCCTTGTGTTCCCTCTGGCAGTCTTCAAAGTAGTCAGCCGTCGCCTTAGAGCCGGTAAGCAAGTTGGCATCATAAAGTGGTAGCTTATATTCAGCTACAAATCGGTGGCGCCTGGCTTCAGGCAACTCAGGGAGTTTTGACCTTATTCCCTCCACCCAATCCCGATTTAACACCAGTGGTGGGAGGTCTGGCTCAGGGAAATAGCGGTAGTCGTGAGCATACTCCTTACTTCGTTGCGAAACAGTTCTCCCCCTCTCTTCTACCCAGCCCCTGGTTTCCTGGGCAAGCCTCTTGCCCTCAGCGGCTACCTTCCTTTGTCGTTTGGCTTCATAGTTTAAAGCTCGGTAGACTGCCTTGAAGCTATTCATATTTTTGACCTCCACCTTAGCCAAGGGGTCCGGGCTGTTCTCAGGGCGAATACTAATATTAGCATCACACCTGAAGCTCCCCTCCTCCATATTACCGGTAGATACGCCCAGGTACTGAAGTATGCTGCGCAGCTTTATCAGGTATTGCCTGGCTTCCTCCGGGGAGCGCAGGTCAGGCTCACCAACAATCTCCATCAGCGGCACCCCAGCCCGATTAACATCCACCAGGCTATAACTCTCACCATCTAGAGACGTGTGGTGTATTAGTTTGGCTACATCCTCCTCAAGGTGCACATTGGCTATGCCCACCCTCCTCTTTTGACCGTTGACTTCAATAGTGAGCCAACCATGATGCCCAACGGGAGCATCAGATTGCGAAATTTGATAACCCTTCATCAGGTCGGGATAGGGGTAGTTCTTGCGGTCAAACTTGGTATAATCAGATATAGTGCAATGCAGGGCTAGAGCTGTCATTATAGTGTATTCCCCTGCTTGCCGATTGAGAGTAGGCAGAACGCCGGGCATCCCCCGGCACACCGGGCAGACGTGGGTGTTGGGCGGGGCGCTAGCGTAGTCAGCACTACAGCGACAGAACATCTTGCTCTTGGTCAGTAGCTGGGCATGCACCTCCAGTCCGATAATGGTCTCAAAATTCATAACTTATCTTACCCTTATTAAATAGACCATTTAGTATAGC
>JAUVZA010000067.1 GCA_030602805.1 Dehalococcoidia bacterium
GTAGAGCAACTGCCACTCAAGCAGGTCATTGACCGGCTTAAGCCCCCCCTGGAAGACGCCACCCTAGCCAAGCTCGCCCACAACGGCAAGTATGATATGACGGTGCTGGCTGAATATGGGGTAACTGTCAACAACCTGACCTTTGATACGATGGTCGCTGCCTACCTTCTCAGTGAGAAATCCTTGGGACTAAAAGCCCTTGCTTTCAATAAGCTGGGCATAGAAATGACACCTATCACCGCACTTATTGGCTCCGGAGCCAAGCAGATTTCTATGTCTCTGGTAGAGGTAAACCGGGCTGCCGATTACGCCTGCGCTGATGCCGACATTACTGGACAACTGACCGAACTACTAAAGACAGAGCTGCACCAGCAAGGACTCTGGCAGCTATTCTCTGAGGTTGAGATGCCATTGGTGCCAGTGCTTATCCATATGGAAAGGAACGGGGTAGCCCTGGATACAGACCTACTGAGACAGATGTCACACCGCCTCGGCAAGCAGCTACTAAAGCTGGAGGCTGAGATATATAACAATGTCGGTCACCACTTCAATATAAACTCACCCCAGCAACTAAGCTCCGTCCTATTCCAAGAATTAAAATTACCTTCAGCCCGCAAAACTAAGAGCGGCTATTCTACCGGAGCCTCAGTTCTGGAGGAATTACGCGGAGCCCACCCTGTAATAGAATTCATTCTAGACTACCGCCAGTTAGTTAAGCTCAAGTCAACCTATATTGATGCCCTGCCCAGCTTAATAAACCCCAAAACAGGCAGGGTGCATACTAGCTTTAATCAGACAAGGACAGCTACCGGTCGGCTATCCTCAAGTGAGCCTAACCTGCAAAATATCCCTGTCCGCGGTGAGTTAGGCAAGGAGGTCAGACAAGCCTTTATTGCCCCACCCGGCTCCTTCCTCATGGCTGGAGACTACTCGCAGATTGACCTTCGCGCCCTGGCTCACCTGTCTCAGGACCCAAGCCTGTTAAGTGCCTTTCACAATGACGAGGATATTCATTCTGCTACCGCTGCCCAGCTCTTTGGCGTTGATACTTCACAGGTAACACCCGATATGCGCCGCCTGGCTAAAACGGTTAATTTCGGCGTCATCTATGGTATGAGCGACTACGGGCTGGAGCAGGCGACAGAGTTATCACGGGAAGAGGCTGCCCGTTTCATTGCCGCCTACTTTGATAAATATCCATGGGTAAAGCAATATCTTGAGTCGACCAAAAAGCAGGCAAGGGAAATAGGCTATGTTCAAACCTTGCTGGGCAGGAGACGCCCTATCCCTGAAATCAACTCCTCAAACCGACAGGTGAGGGAAGCTGCCGAACGAATGGCAATAAATATGCCAGTGCAAGGGACATCAGCCGATATCATAAAGGTGGCTATGATTAACCTGTACCGAGAGAGGGGCAAGCGCCAACTGAAAAGCAAGCTCATGCTTCAGGTGCACGATGAGCTTATCTTTGAGGTGCCCGAGGAGGAACTGGAACTAATGCGCCAACTTGTTCCCCAAATAATGTCCACTGCTTTAGAGCTTAGCCTCCCATTAAAAGTAGACATCAAAGTCGGCAAAAACTGGGGGCAGATGGAATAACCTGAAATGCCTGAACTGCCTGAAGTAGAAACGATAAAGAATGAGCTGCTGCCCCACATTGTCGGGTGCCAGGTCACCGGCGTTACCCTGTTCTGGGAGGGAATAGTCCGCCAGCCATCAGTTGAAGAATTCTACTCTCGCCTCATTGGGCAAAGGCTCACCGGATTGGCTCGGCGGGGCAAATATCTCATCTTTAGCCTGACCAGCGGTAAAGTGCTAATCATCCATCTAAAAATGACCGGCTCGCTGCTGCTAAAGCCAGCTTCGGCTGAAGTTGATAAATTTGTTCGTGCCATACTCCACCTGGATAAAGAAACTGAGCTTCACTTTCGCGACCCGCGTAAGCTAGGGGTGATGTGGCTGGTGGAGGATGCAGACTCCGTTGTCGGTAAGCTCGGTCCGGAACCACTGGAGGCTGGATTTACTCCTCAAGTTTTGGCTCAGCGCTTGACCAATCGCACAGCACCAATAAAAGCCCTTCTCTCTAGTCAGACCTTCATCGCCGGCATCGGTAATATGTATGCCGACGAAGCCTTATTTGCCGCCAGAATCCACCCATTAAGGCGGGGGGGAAGCCTGTCCTCAAAAGAGGTGGACCGCCTTCACCGGACGATTCAACAGGTGCTATGGTCAGCCATTGGCAATAAGGGCGCCAGCGTGGATACCTACCTCCGCCCTGATGGCACGCTGGGCACTGCCCACTTTCAGTTTCAGGTTGCTCATCGCCTGGGTGGTAAATTCTGCCCCGCCTGTGACACCCCTATTGAACGCATCACCGTCCGCAACCGCGGCAGCTACTTCTGCCCCAAATGCCAGCCAGAAAAGGCCTGATTATACTGAGGTACCCACTTCTAGCCAGATACCTCGCCTGGCAAACTAACTGAATGGTAGAGTGAAGCAAGGGCAAGCTCTATCCACATAATTGACACGATGATGCCTACACCGAAGCAAATCAACCCGGCAATACTGATAGGTATTCCTAATAAGCCGATAAGGAACACTTTCCAGGCATGTCCGTTAGTCATACGCCAACTTTCTTTGACTGCTTCGATTACTTGCATTTTTCGGTCTACGACAAGGTAAGGCGTAAAGGCTAACTTACAGGCAAATATAATGCCTGGTATTATCAATAGGAAGAACCCGACAATAACTATTGCACCAACAAGTAAATTAGCCAAGACAGCATTCCAGTAGTTATGAAAAGCTTCGAACATATTCTTTATCTCTAGCTTATCGCCTCTGGCTGCCTTAAGATAGGCAAATGTCACGCCATACTCCACAGGGTTCACAATTAAAATACTATAGGCGATTCCAAGAATACCTAATAGAGTAAAAGTGCCAGCAGCGCCACCTGACCATCCACCCATTCCAGAAGGTATGCCAATGACAAGCCCTATGATTCCTATTAGAAGCAGCTCTAAGAAATATTTCCAGAGTTTTCCCCACCCATTCTTGTAGGATGAGCCTACCCCTGGCACCAGCACTACAGAGTTCTGTGACACATTTCCTTTCTCTTCCATGTCAACCTCCCTATCAGGAAATTTCGTTATCTGCCACACTACCACCAACAACGGCAGTTGTCAATACTCGGGTAGCTACTTCTGCCCCCACTGCCAGCCACTCTAAGCTTCAATTCTTATGATGTAGTGTTTAGCCAGCACCTATGTAAAATCCAAAATGCGGATGTTGTGTAAGACAGTTCGACTAGTTATTGCTCCACCCGTGTTAAAACGGAGGTCTAAGGCCTATACTCGGTAGGTCAGGGAATTTATCTCTAGCTCGGTCAAGCTCCACGATGCAAGTAGCATGAGAGAAAGTAGTCACACCATGCTTGTCCTCCACTCGGCTCCATGTGACCACCCCAATAACCTCGCCAGTTCTAACATTTATGAGCGGTCCTCCAGAGTTCCCCGGACCAACATAGTTATCAAACTCCAAAGTGAGAGTACCTCTATTATCAGGCCAAATGGCACTCAGGTGAGCATAGGTTAACCTCTCCACAAACCGTACATCACGTATCCCGGCTGTGACTACCCCTTCGTAACCTATAAAAGGATAGCCAATGGTACAAACTTCATCACCAACCCTAAGGTCAAAACTGAGTGAAAGGGGACTGGGGTGCTGTGTGTAGAGAGCCTCAGGTGTATCGACCTCAAAGACGCAAATATCCTGCCCTTCCAGGCGTATAAAATCACCCGCACCTATATAGACTTTAATATCGTCTTGAGACACTTCATAGGGACACTTTGAGGGAGGGACTATAACGCAGACCTCTGCCTTATCTCGCTGTAGGTCAGGGAATGCATGATTAGCAGTGACAAAGCGCGCACTCCTCTCGTCAATGGAAAGCAAGAATGCCGTAGCACACGGAAATACATTTGCTGGCTGTCCCTCCGCTGTACCTTCCAATAACAGATCTCGGTGCATAGGTACCTTCTCTACCTCTCCATGATATACCCAGCCTATAGGAACTACCGAGCTAGCATAACTATAAAAAATGTCAGTCACATCCAAACCGTACCACCTCCCTAGAAACACTTTTACTCATTCATAATTATACTGCATCTTAAGGGTGTTTAAGAGGGGCTGTCGCCCCTCTTTTTAATCTCCTCCCCCTCTCCTTTGAAGGAGAGGGGGATATAGGGGGTGAGGTAGATAACTAAATACTACCATAAACCTGAGTTGGCTTTGTGCCCAAGCGTATGATACAATTAACTGTTATGAAAAAGAAGATTGCTACTAATGAGAAACCACTTCCAGATTTAAAGACCTTCATAGAGAATGTAAATAAGAAGGATAAGAAACGCAACGGCCTGAAAATTCGATTTGCCTTCGTCAACCGAAAGCGGAAAGGGTAAAAATACCGTTATCTCTGTCTATCAGCACTCAAAGAGAAGGGGTGACCTTCTCGTTCAAAGTTAGGCAAGTAGTTTTCCGATGCCCCCATTTCCTGCACCCAACCGTTCTCCAATCCCACCTCATCTAGTAACTTAAGAACGGCTGTGTACTCAGATAGTGAAATCGTCCTCGCCAGCAAGGGAATCCGCTGAGCCCGGTGTAGCGGTAAGTATTGAGACATTATGCTAACCGTGACCGTGGGCGAAACCTCGCCAGCTAGCCAGGCAAGTGAGTCCTCGCTACCAGCCAGCCCATTGGGAAGAATAAGGTGACGCACAATCAATCCCCGTTGGGCTAGCCCGAACTCATCCACCACCAATTCCCCAACCTGTCTATACATCTCTTTGATAGCCTCACGAGCCTGTGCCACATAACCCGGGGCCTGCGAGAATTTTTCAGCCCAGGTATCAGAGGCATATCTCAAATCAGGCAGGTAAATACTTATTATACCGTCAAGCTCTTTTAGAGTTTTGACCGAGTCAAAGCCGTTGGTGTTATAAACCAGTGGTATCTTTAGTCCCATAGGCACTGCCTCCAGCACTGCCCGGACCAATTGGGGGACAAAGTGTGAGGGGGAAACAAAATTGATGTTGTGGCAGCCCAGTTCATCCTGAAGATAGAGCATATTTTCAGCCAGAGTATGGCAATCCATCTCCTTAGACTGTTGCCTTTCCCAATCCTGGCTTATCTGATAATTCTGGCAATAGACACACCGCATATTGCAATTGCCAAAGAATATCGCCCCCGACCCCTTACTTCCCGAAAGAGCTGGCTCCTCTCCATGGTGAGCGCAAACTGCTGAGACTATGGGCAGATAAGCCGAATGGCAAAACCCCAGTTCACCTTCAAGCCGATTGACCCTACATTCCCGGGGGCAGATGTTACATGAAGCTAATCGCGCCTCAAGCCTCTCCGCCCGCCGCTTCAATTCACCAGAGTGGTATAGGTCAATATATCCAGGTTCGAACAAGTGCCGTTCCTATCCTCTTTTATTCTCAGGGGTAGGCATCACCGGGACATTCTAGTTAGCCTATCCAGCGCCGCTTCAATTCGCTTCAGGCACCGCCCTTTACCCAGCACCGCCATAGTCTGAAACAATGGTGGCGCTGCCGTCCGCCCCGTAACTGCCGTCCTCAACGCGCCAAAGAGCTGCCCTGTCTTTAATCCCAACTCCACAGCCAGAGGTCTGAGCAATGCTTCCAGAGATTCAGCATCAAACACCTTTAATTGCTCCAGTCTCGGCTGCGCCGTCTTCAAGGCTTCAGAGGTTGATTCCTGACTCATATTCTTACCTATGAGCAGGTTAGGCGCATAATCAAGTTCTTCAACAAAGAAAAATTGAGTCAGCTCAGCAACCTCAGCCAGTGTTTTGGCTCGCTCCTGGACAAGCGGCAGAATATTCCTCACATATTCTTCACTTGATATTACTGCCTCCCCAGCAAGTCTATCCATCATCAAGTAAGGTTCCGCAGCCTCAAAAAATTCATCAGCGGTTAAGCTACGAATATATACGCCATTCATCCAGTTGAGCTTATCCCGATTGAAGATAGCTGCCGTCCGACTAACTCGCTCCAGGGAAAAGTTCTTTATTAGCTCTTGCCGGGACAAAATCTCAGTCCTATCATCCAGAGACCAACCGAGCAGGGCGAGGAAGTTCACCATCGCCTCAGGTAGATAGCCCTGCTCGTAATACTCGGTTATAGACACGGCTCCATGCCGCTTACTCAGTTTGCTGCGGTCAGCCCCCAAGAGCATAGGCAGGTGAGCAAAGTTTGGCGGCTCAAAGCCTAGAGCTTGATACATAAGTACATGGCGGGGAACACTGGATAGCCACTCTTCAGCCCTGATAATGTGGCTTATCTCCATCAAATGGTCATCAACTATGTTGGCCAGGTGATAGGTGGGGTAGCCATCCGACTTAAGCATTATGAAATCATCAAGAGTATTGTTTTCAAATACCAACTCACCCCAAATTAAATCATTGAACTTAGTCTGCCCCTCAAGTGGGGTCTTGAAACGAACTACCGGTATGATACCCTCGGCTTCTTTCTTAGTCCGCTCCTCCTGACTTAACTCCCGACAGTGACGGTCGTAACCGGACGGCTGTTTATGCCTAACCTGCTCAGCCCGCATCTCCTCCAGTCGCTGCGGAGAACAGTAGCAATGATAAGCATCCCCCTGCGAAATCAACTGTTGGGCTATCTCGTGGTATTTGTCTAAACGCTGCGATTGAAAATAAGGCCCATATTTACCACCCACCTCAGGCCCCTCATCCCAATCTAGTCCCAGCCAGCGTAGACTACCAAGAATAGTCTCCACGGCACCCTCGACCCGGCGGGCGACATCAGTATCCTCAATGCGGATAATGAAGCTGCCCCCGTGGCGCCGGGCAAAGAGCCAGGCAAACAGGGCCGTCCTGATATTACCCACATGAGGAAAACCGGTAGGACTGGGCGCAAACCGTGTTCGAACTTTAGTCATTTGCTACTCTTCTAATATTCTCTCTTTCCAACGGGACATGCTTTCACACATAGCCCGCACGGATGTCTGTACCCTAACTTTGGAATATATTCATTTCTTATACGGTCACAGAGAAATGCATCCAGCAACTCATCTCTCTCAATTCCAGGATACCAGGTTGCTCCTTTTATAGCCTGATAGGGACATGCCTTCACACATTCAATACAATCACCACATTGGCTTTCAGTCACGGGTTTTCCTGATGTGAATGGGGCATTTGTCAACACTGTTGCTAGACGAACACGACAACCGAATTCGGTCGAGACAAAAAGAGAACTTTTACCGATCCAACCTAAACCCGCTTTTGTAGCCGCCATTTTATGCGAGAAAGTGCTCAGCAAGCCAGGTAAGTTTTTAGCAAAATGAATCCGTGTTATGAAACCTTCCTGTCTCAGGTAGTGCTCGCATACTTTTAACAAATTCTCCATACTCTCACAGGTTTCCTGAAGATGTTTTTCAAAGGCTTCAACTTCTGAATCCAACCTATCAACAATCCTAGAATCGTATGGTAATCCAATTGATATTGCAATCCGCCACTCTACATTATCAGGAAATCTCAGGTCTGAAATATCAGCAAAACCAACAAAACCCGCACCAGAATATAGAAGTTGTGACTTCATTTCTTTCTGCAAGCGATTGACATTAATTCTTTTGTTCGTCTTCATTCCTCGTGAGACCTTAGGAGCCATTATGCCTATTCTACCACCTAAATCTTTAGTATTCTAGCCAATGTCCTTTAGCGCCTGGGCTAAGTCAGGAGGGAGTTCTGAGGTGAACTCTACATATTCGCCGGTGGAGGGTAAGTGGAAGCCCAAGCGGCAGGCATGGATGAACTGCCGTGATAGAAAGGCTGATTTTACTCCATATGTATTATCTCCTACCACCGGATAGCCGATAGCCGAAAGGTGAACCCGTATCTGGTGGGTGCGGCCGGTCTCCGTCCTGACCCCAAGCAGAGTATAGTTACCGATATACTTAATTACATGATACTGGGTGCGGGCCTCCCTGCCCTCAGCCACCACCGCCATCCGCTTCCGGTTACGGGGGTCACGCCCGATGGGGGCTTCAATAACTCCGTCCTCTGGGGTAAGGCGCCCCTTAACCAACACCAGATAGGCTTTTACCACCGAACGAGACTTAAACTGGTCTATTAGATTTAGTTGAGCGGCATTATTCTTAGCCACCAGCATCACGCCTGAGGCATCCTTATCCAGCCGATGCACAATTCCCGGTCGCAGTGAGT
>JAUVZA010000006.1 GCA_030602805.1 Dehalococcoidia bacterium
CTATCTTTACTCCAGTATGCAAGGTTAATTTTACCGTTGAGCCAGTTCATGTTGGCCTGGAGACTAGCCGTGAGCGGTTATGTCTGGAGGTATGGACCGATGGGACTATATCACCGGTAGATGCCATCAGCCACGGTGCTGACATTTTGATAAAGCAATTCTCTCCATTTGCCGATTATGTTGCGATTTCCCAGATGAAAGAGGAGGAGCAGCTCATTCGCTTATCTATTCCTGATGAAAAATATAATATGCCTGTGGAGCAACTGGACTTATCAGTGCGTACCATGAATTGCTTAAGGCGCAACGGCATCTCTACCATGGGGGAGCTCATAAGTAAAGGTGAGCAGGAGTTGCTGGCGCTACGGAATTTTGGTCAGAAGTCTAAACAAGAGTTGGAGGAGCGTCTCAACGCATTGGGGCTCTCTCTTACTCCACAAGTTGAAGAAGGGGTGGAAAGGGAAGAGTCCGCGCAGCCGGAGGAAGCCGCGGATTTAGCTACTGGAAGCCTGGATGAGAGTCAACCTGTGGAATGACAATCAGGACAGTCGCATTTGGTCGCTTACTAAGGTAGGGGTAACATGAGGCATAAAATAGCTGGTAGAAAGTTAGGCAGAAATACAGGTCACAGGAGGGCGATGTATCGTAATCTGGTGACTGACCTTTTGGGCTATGAGAAGATTACTACTACTGAGGCTAAAGCTAAAGAGGTGCGTGGCTTGGCTGAGAAGATGATTACATTGGGCAAGGAGGGTGACCTTCACTCCCGTCGCCAGGCACTGTCATTTATTATAGATAAAAAGGTAGCCGAGAAGGTATTTACTGAACTTGCCCCAAGGTATGCTGAGCGCCCTGGTGGCTATACCCGTATCACTAAATTAGGACCTAGGTTGGGCGATGGGGCAGCTATGGTTCAGCTTGAGTTGGTAAAGTAGAGAAAGGCTGTCACTTGGCAACGACCACCAAGATGGTATTAATTGTGGAATATAATGGCACAGACTACCACGGTTTTCAGCTACAGGCTAATCTGCCCACCATTCAATGGGAAATGGAAAAAGCACTATGGGAACTTACTGGAGAGAGGACTCGGGTGATGGCGGCTAGCCGAACTGATGCTGGGGTTCATGCTAAGGGGCAGGTGGTCAGTTTTAGGACTAAGTCGTCTCTTCCTCCACAGACATTTGTTAACGGGCTAAACTACTATTTATCTAGGGACATTGCCATTAGGACGGCATATAGAGTAGGTGATTCTTTCAATGTTAGGCGTGATGCTACTAGCCGGGAATATAACTATTATATATTAAATAGTTTAATCCGGTCTCCAATCCGAGAAGGTTTTTCTTACCGGGTGGGTGGACATCTAGATATTGAAGCTATGAATCGGGCGTGTCAAGCTCTTATTGGGGAGCATGACTTTATCTCATTTGCCAGCTCTACGGGGGTTGGAACAAAGAACACAGTGCGAAGGGTGTATCGGGCCGAAATGGAGAAGGATGGGGAATTGGCTGTTTTTAATATAGTAGCTAACTCTTTCTTGCCCCATCAGGTGCGCAATACAATAGGTACACTAATCAGAGTTGGCTTGGGTAGGATGAGGGTTGATGAGCTTTGTAGTATAATGGAGGCGAAGAAACCTGGTCTGGCTAGACCAAGTGCTCCTGCTTGTGGGCTGTGCCTTATGCGGGTAAATTATCCATATCCCTTTGAGGAAGAAACATAATGAAAACCTATAGCACTAAGGCGTCTGATATTAAGCGAGAGTGGCAGGTTATTGATGCTTCAGACCAAATTTTAGGCAGGCTAGCTACTCAGGTGGCTAGCTTACTTATGGGCAAGCACAAGCCAATATTCACCCGCAATCTGGATACGGGCGAGTTTGTTGTTATTATCAACGCTGATAAGGTTCGTGTTACCGGTAATAAAGCCAGGCAGAAGCTCTATTATAGACATTCAGGATATCCTGGGGGACTTAAAAGTATCAGTCTGGAGAAGATGATGCAGACTAATCCTACCCGGGTGATTGAGTATGCTGTCAAGGGGATGTTGCCCCATAATCGCTTGGGTGCTAGTATGATGAAAAAGCTCAGGGTCTATGTTGGTGATTCTCACCCTCACTTAGCTCAGACTAAGGCTACCTCAGCTAGGGGTGAAGTAGGCAGGTAGCCAATAAAAACCTAGAGGGATAGGGTTCAAATGGAAAAGTCAACTTATTTCCATGGGACGGGTAGACGCAAAACAGCTGTGGCTCAGGTAAGGCTGTTACCGGGTAACGGCGCTATTATCATAAATGGTATGCCCTATGAAGAGCTATATCCCTGTCTTGAGCACCGCCAAACGATAATGCGATCTCTTCTAGTTACTGATAGTATTGGTAAGTATAATGCTGTGGTTAAGGTAGCTGGGGGTGGCGTATCGGGACAGAGTGGTGCCATTTCTCATGGTGTCGCCCGGGCTCTGGTAAGGGCTGATGAAAGCCTTAAGCCCATACTGCGTCAAAACGGATTGCTTACCCGAGATTCTCGAGCTAAGGAGAGAAAGAAGGCTGGTCTTAAACGGGCTCGCAAAGCACCACAATATACTAAGAGGTAACGAGCTGGTGCACAGGAAACCAAAAGTTTTGTGATGTTGTGCCTGTTGTAAGCCTAAGGCGTTTATGCTAGCTTTTCACTCTCCGAAGAGATTTCTGCTGCAGACTTTTCCCATAGCTGCTTATAGGTTATTTCGATTTTTCTCCGAGCAACAGCTTTACCATCGCCACGAATCCACTTATTTATAGAGCCGTGTAAACGAACACACGGGTGCTTTAGCTTATATCCAAACCTATCTCCATAAATTCGGTCAATTACTGTTTTTTGGCTACTAACTATGTTCTTAGTAGCATCTTGGATGTTATTGTTGTTGCGCAAAATACCAATGATATTGTCTAGCTTCCTACTGGAAAGCTTTATCTGGTCAGGGACTGGGCCACTTATCCCCAGAGCCTCGGGGCGTATTTCTATATTAAAACCCTTGCGACCACTGAAAAATATGCGTAGGTCATCTAAAGATAACTCAAGCTCTGTTGTCAGATACGTTACCACCTGTTTGGTTGCACCTTGAGCGTCATCTAAGTTTTCACTAGAGTTGTCAATGTCCACCAAGAACGGCCCCAAAAAGGCTGGCTTTATTTTCTGGTCGAAGACCTTTAAGGTTCTGTAAACATTGGTGTTCTTACAAGCACTCCTCCACTTGTTAAGTAAATTGATATGGTAGTATCGAATGTTATTTGAGAGATACCCTTCTTGGTCAAATGAACGATACCAACTATCAAGAGGTGGCACATCTTCACCATCAGCTACCTCTTTATGATGCCCTACACCTATTAGTAAATCCTCGATTGGTACATTCCTTGGCAACCACCAAAAATCACTTATTAAGCTGGGCCCACTATTCATTCCCCTATCCTTTAGCCAGCTGCTCTTTTAAGTAGTCTATGGCTTCTACCGGCGTGGGGTCAACCTTATATAAAATTGCCAGGTAGTAGCTAACATAGTCGCCGAATAGCACCAGGCTCATTATTTGGCTCAAGGGGTTAATGCCTTCGCCATCCACAATTTGGTAGCCAACTTTAGCTTGTCCTAAGAGCTGGCAGGTTAGTTGGTAGCGAAGCTGGATGCGCTTGGATAGATAAGCTGACCGAAGTAGAACTACCACTATTTTGCTGGCTAACTCCGGGGGGAACTGGTAGCCGACCACAGCGTTGTGGTTGAGTTCAGGGAAAACCTCATAGAAAGCCCAGGCTTTACTATTCTCATTAAGCTGGGTTTTCCAACGATGCGCTACCTCAGATAATATGTCGGCTCCATATATTATTGGTAAGTGACCGTATAGCCTATTTGCCAGTTGCTTAGCTGGGTTTTGGGGTAGTAACACGCCCTCATTTATTCTCCGGGATAGTTTTTCTAGAGCCTCAGTTGCCTCCGCCACGTCTGCTGACTTGTCACTGATGAAGCCAAGCCTTTGTAGAAAACCGAGGATAGGCAGGAAGCTGAAGGGTAGGGCAGCACGAGGTTGAGCCTTATAGTCAAAGCTAAAAACAGGAACATTTCTTTCTTCAGCCATAATTTTCAGCTTACCGCCGGTAGTAATTACCAGCTTCTTTGAATCTGTTTCTAACGCTTGTTCGAATGAGGACAGGGTTTCTTCGGTCATTCCTGAGTAGCTGGAGGCAATAACCAAGGTCTTACTATCAATAAAGGCGGGCAAATTATAGTCACGATGGACAAGGATAGGTAGCTTAGCCTCTGATGTCACTAAATTACTTACCAAATCACCACCGATAGCTGAGCCGCCCATGCCCAGGATGACCACTTTACTAACCTCGGGGTAGTCTTGAGGCAGGTCGAAATTCATAGCCATTTGCCAGGCTTGCTGACAAAGCTGTGGCATTTCATGGAGGTGAATTAGCATACCCTCTGGGTCATATTGCTTATAAACCTGAGGGTCATCTAAGTTAGGATTATTTATCTGCCTCACCCCTTTAGTTTAATTTTAGCAACCCTACTCCGTTCCCCAGTCTCAAACCCCAGCTAATTCCTTACCCAGTTCAAGTAGCTTTTCTACCCGAGTCGGGGTATTGCTTTCGGCATAGATGCGAAGTACTGGCTCGGTTCCCGAAAATCTGATGAGCAGCCAAGCAGTATCAGCCAGAACAAATCGGAAGCCGTCTCTAGTATCCGTCTCTATCACCTTAACCCCCTCAATGGACTCGGGAAAATTACCTTTAATGCGATTATTTATCGCCTGGCGCTCTTCCTCGGCAAACTCTATATCCACGCGGTTAAAGTAATGAGGACCTACTTTACTGTAGAGATAGTCCAAGAGTTCTGAGGGGGTTTTACCTGTCTTGAGCATCAGGTCGAGGAAATAGAGACCAGCCAGGATGCCATCGCGCTCTGGCATATGACCTCGGAAGCCATAGCCCCCGCTTTCCTCCCCACCTATAAGGGCATTTTCAGCGAGCATTATCGGGGCAACATATTTAAAGCCTACCGCTGTCTCATAGACTGGCACCTTAAATATTTCGCCTAAGCGGTAGAGCATACTGGTGGTAGTTATTGTCTTGACTATGACCCCTCGCTCTCCGCGTATCTCCAGCAGGTAAAGGCAGAGCAAGGCAAAGACCTGGAGTGGGGTTAGAAACATCCCCTTTTCGTCTATGATGCCAATGCGGTCAGCATCGCCATCGGTAGCTAATCCTACATTAGCCCCTTGTTTTTTAACTGTAGCTGAAAGCTTGGCTAAATTAGCGGCAATTGGCTCAGGTTGTATTCCTGGAAACAGGGGATTGCGTTCGTTATTTATTTCTATTAGCTCGGTAGCTCCATCGCCTAGCAGCATCTTGAAATAGCCAGCTCCGGCGCCATACATAGGGTCAACCACTATCTTCAGTCTGGCTTGACGCAGTTCATTCAGGTTAATCAGCCTGGTTAAGTGGTCTAGGTAAATTGGAGCCAGGTCAAGGTATTCTACCAATCCTTGCTTTAGGGCTTGGGCCAGCGGCACTTTGTTTATTTTCCCTGTGGTAATGGTGTGAGAAATGTGCTTTTCTATCTCAGTTGTAACTTCAGGTGGGGCACTGGAGGCGTATTCAGATTTGTATTTAAAGCCATTCCAGGTAGCTGGATTGTGACTGGCAGTTATGATGATAGCCCCGCCAGCCTGTTTGGCTAGAATGCCATAGCTTATTACTGGTGTTGGGGTAGCCCTGGGGCAGAGGTAGACCTTTATTCCGTTACCGGCAACTACCTCAGCCGCGGCTGAGGCAAAGTCCTCGGAGGCAAAGCGGGTATCATAGCCCACAATTAACCCCCGGCTGGCTAGGCCGGTTTGTTTAAGATAGCTAGCTACCCCTTGAGCGCAAGCCCGCACATTATCAAAGGTAAAATCCTGGGCGATAATCCCCCGCCAGCCGTCGGTACCAAATTTAATCGGACTATCTATCTACCTCACCCCCTTTAGGTTTTTATTAGGTAACCCCATCCCCTTTATCCCCTTCCCCTTGATAAGAGGAAGGGGAAGACAGTTTCTATAGAGGGGCTTCGCCCCTCTTAGACTCCCCTTATTTATCAACAGAGTAGAGAGGTATCCCTTAGCAATCCTTATTATAGACCTCTATCCCAGAAAGCCCTGGAACAGGGCCTTCTCCTATACGGAACGTACGAATTTGTTCTGGCACGGCAGCGGCCAAAAGTCCCATACAAATGCGGGCTATGCGATGATTGAAGAACTCTTCAGGCAGGTTCTGCTTTGTAAGAATACCGTGCTGCATTGCTAGGCGATAACACCATAGCAGATAGTATCTACTGGGATTGGCTCTCCTGCCTTTTATTTCGACCAAATCTTCTGACACAGTTATTACCCGATTTGGTCTCCTTCGCTGAGGAGTAAGTACAACTTGTCCCTCCAAGTTATGCATTTGACTCCACAATTGTTCATCCGTTAAGGCTATCAATATCTACCTCCTTATTGTTTACCTAGCGCCTCAGCTTTGAGAATCTCGGCTTTATCTAGCTTTTCCCAGGGGAGGTCAAGGTCATCTCGACCGAAGTGCCCATAGCAAGCAGTAGGTCTGTAGATAGGGCGGCGAAGGTCAAGGGTTCGGATAATAGCTTCGGGTCTGAGGTCAAAGTGCTTATTTATCAGGTTAATTATGACCTCCTGGTCAACCTTGGCTGTGCCAAAGGTCTCAATAGAGACAGAAAGGGGATGAGCAACACCAATAACATATGAAATCTGGATTTCCAGGCGTTCGGCTAGTCCAGCAGCCACCATATTTTTAGCTATATAGCGAGCAGCGTAAGCCGCCGAACGGTCGACCTTAGTCGGGTCTTTGCCTGAGAAGCAGCCACCACCATGTCGGGCAATACCACCATAGGTATCAACCAGAATCTTGCGACCGGTGAAGCCAGTATCGGAGACCGGACCGCCGATTACAAACCGACCGGTAGCATTGATATAGAATTTGGTTCTATCATCTATTAATCGGGCTGGGACAACTTCTCTAATTACCTGTTCAATAATATCCTTCTCGAGCTTGTCGTGGTTGACATCAGGATTATGCTGGGCTCCTATTACTACACTATCTACTCGTCTGGGAACACCATTATGATATTCTACAGTTACCTGTGATTTTCCATCGGGGCGAAGGTAGGGTAGAATATTATCCTTTCTGACCTGAGCCAGGCATCTGCACAGCTTGTGTGCCAGCGAAATGGGTAGGGGCATAAGTTCAGGCGTCTCGCTGCAGGCAAAGCCAACCATCATCCCCTGGTCGCCAGCACCAATCTTATCAAGGTCATTGTAACCGGTTGAAACCGATTTCACCTCCAGCGATTTATCTACGCCTAAGGCAATGTCGCTGGATTGTTCCTTAATGGAAACCATTACTCCACAGGCTTGATACTCAAAGCCATATTCGGGATAGGTGTAACCTACATCACGAACCACTTCCCGCACTACCTGAGGGATTTCAACATAGCAATCAGTAGTAATCTCACCTAAAACTATTATCAACCCATTGGTTACCGCTGTCTCACAGGCTACCCTGGCATATGGGTCTTTTTCCAGAATGGCATCCAAAATAGCATCTGATATCTGGTCGCATAGCTTATCCGGGTGCCCCTCGGTAACCGACTCTGAGGTGAGCATGTATTTAGGTGAGCTAGCAAAACTATTAGTCATTTTTCCTCCATTTCTATGTTCCTTCCTCCCAACTGGTTAGGTATTCCTTTTGCTCTGGCGTTAAACTATCAATGTCAATGCCCATAGAGTTTAGTTTTAATCGGGCTACCTGTTTATCGATTTCTTCAGGCACCGGGTAAATCTTAGGCTTGAGCCTTCCCCTATTTTTCACCATATACTCCAGACACAGGGCTTGGTTGGCAAAGCTCATATCCATAACGCTAGCTGGGTGCCCTTCAGCAGCCACCAGATTGACAAGTCTCCCTTCGCCCAGTAGATATAAGTGGCGCCCATTATTCAGGGTATGTTCATCAACGAAGGGCCGTATGCGCCGCTGGCTACGAGTTAGGCTTTCTAGAGCTGGAATATTTATCTCCACGTTGAAATGTCCACTGTTAGCTAGAATAGCTCCGTCCTTCATTGCCTGGAGATGGGCTTTATCAATGACATTTTTATCTCCGGCAGTGGTAATGAAAATATCACCCACCCTGGCTGCTTCCAATAGTGGCATAACTTGGTAACCATCCATAACCGCCTCTAGGGCTCGGACCGATTCTACCTCGGTTACAATCACTTGAGAACCCAGCCCCTTGGCTCTTATGGCTATACCATGCCCGCACCAGCCATAACCACAAATTACTACCTTTTTACCTGCCCACAGGATATTGGTGGCACGGGTAATGCCGTCAATTGTGCTCTGCCCGGTGCCGTAGCGGTTATCAAAGAGATACTTGGTTTGGGCATCATTTACTGCAATCAAGGGATACTTTAGCTTTCCTGCTTTCTCTAGGCTGCGTAGTCTGATGACGCCAGTAGTGGTTTCCTCGGTGCCGCCGATGAGATTACTAATTAAATTGCTTCGCTTGGCGTGAAGGGTGCTAATCAGGTCAGCCCCATCATCTACAGTAAGCTGGGGTTTATGGTCTAAAGCGGTATTAATGTGCTTATAATATGTTTCCTCATTCTCTCCCTTGATGGCATTAACCGGAATGCCATATTCTACCAAGGCAGCGGCGACATCATCCTGAGTGCTGAGCGGGTTGGAGGCACACAGAATAATATCGGCTCCGCCCTCCTTTAGGGCTAGAGCCAGATTTGCGGTTTCGGTAGTAATGTGAAGGCAAGCCGAGATTCGAATGCCATTTAAAGGCTTCTCTTTAGTAAACCTTTCTCTGATTAGCTTTACTACCGGCATCTCCCGCTGAGCCCATTCTATTCGAAGCCTACCCGCCTCAGCCAGGGAAGGGTCTTTAATGTCATAGTTTTTAGGTGAAGTCATACGCTACTCCTTAATTTGTCTAAAATCTCTCTTCTATCGCCTGAACTGCTTGGCAACATAATTGGGTATGTCCAATGTGCCCATAAGGAGCGGTTTTTGATGGCAATCACTACCCCCGGTCATCACCAGACCATGCTTCCTGGCAAACTCGATGTAGAAAACAGTGGTCTTCGCATCGTGTCTTGGATGCCAGCACTCAACACCATCTATATAGTCTAGCATATATTCCTTGATAATCCTTGCCTGTCCATTCAAATCAGGCGTTATGCTTACCAGAGAAGTCCCATTCGGGTCATTGGGGTGAGCATGTATGAGTATACCACCGGCGTTCCTGACTAATTTTGACGCTTCAGCCAGGGAAAGCGGGTATTTAGGGACATCGCACTTAACCAGATATTTATCAAATGCCTCTTGCTTATCCCTGACAATCCGTTTTGCTATCAGGTAGTTGGCTATATGGGGTCGACCAAAGGCGCCATCAACACGAGCCTGTATCTTCTTGAGGTCTTCCTCGGTGAATCTTTTGATATTCTCTTTATCAAACTCAACGTTCAATCTCTCTAAGATTTGGCGCGCCCTTGTTTCTCTATGCTCTCTTATCAATTGAAGTTTATTCTTTAGCGCTTGGTTGTTGATATCATACTGGTATCCCAGGAAATCCAAGGAGATAGATTTGCTACCAGGATACTGGAATGTTACATTCAATTCTACCCCGGGAATGTAGGTTATGCCATACTCTCTGGCCAGAGCGATTGCCCTTTCCTGGCAGCCTATGGAGTCGTGGTCAGTTATCGACGTTAAATCGATATTTCTCCTTTTTGCCTCTTTGAAAACCTCTTCAATAGACAGATTACCATCGGAACCGGTTCTGGTATGGATGTGTAAATCTATTTTCATTGCTACTTCTGTAACAAGGCACTCTTTGTTTCCTGTCATTCTGAGCCAAGCGAAGAATCTGGGATTCTTCATTCCACTTTGTTCCATTCAGAATGACAGGGCACTTCAGGCCTTTTCTACACCAGTGATACGCCAATCTTCAGGTGAGTCGTGCCGGGTATCGACTATTAAGTGGGTGATACTAAGGTTGGGATACAAGTCCTTCAAGTCATTCAGGTCTACTTTTTCAAACCTCTTTTTATTGTTGAGGTAGGCTTGTTCGGTCAGTGCGTTCGATACATAATTCTCTTTAGTTCGTTTTAGTATCCGTCTGATTGATACCTCCTGCGGACAGTCCGTTTGAAGGATGACGAACCTCAGATTGTGTTTAGCGACTATTGCTGCGGCACGCCTCCTTAATGATTGGGTGACAAAGGTGGCATCAAGTATTACACCATCACCCTTTTTCAGGGTCTCATCTGCCTGTCTGAACATCTCATCATATACCATTACTCGTTTATTCATATTTGAGGCGACCTTTTCGTCGAAAATATCCTCATTTTTCAGCACCTCTAGTCTAATCAGGTCGGAGCGAAGGAGTGAATAGCCCTTAATCTTGGCTACCTCCTCAGTGGTCTCAGTTTTCCAGGTACCGGGAAGCCCACAGGCGATAAGCAAGAAACCAGACCCTAACTCGCTTTCTATATATTTCCCAAATGGCTCTCTCAATTTATCGTCTCCTGTCATAAAACGGGCAGCTATCTCTTATGCATTCTTTGTTTAAAGAATTAAACTCACATTTTACATTTTTATTCATATTTTCTATACTAAAGTTCTCGCTTAAAAAATCTATTGCTTGGATTATCGATAAAAATGCAGTTCTTTTACAACATCTGGGTCCGCCTACATTTGCTATAGAAAACAAGCTCTTCGCCGTCATCATATTACTCAATTTCCATTCGTGTTTAGATAATGGAGTTGCCCCGGTAATCAAACTGATAAAAATACCAGTACCCACCGCGGCCCCACAATCACCGTAGTAGCCACAGAATCCGCCTAAAATGTTTTTAGCTCTTTTTTCTGATTCTTCTATCTTTTCTGTCTTTTTCTCCTCATCTTTTTTAAGGTTGTAGTAAGCAGAAAGCAAAACTGCGGGTACTAAGAAATGATGCTCTGGTCCGTGCATTTTAACCTGCGGGTTTCTCATTAGGATTAAAGCCGTTACCAGAGGATCTTCTGATTGGCTATTAATACAGAACTGCTTTATTAGCTTGCTGGCTGGTAAATTGTGGCAGTTATCGCAGATAAAGTGTCCTTTTGCACATTTTACGTTTGACTCGTAAACCTTTTTACAATAATAGCACTCTGATTTATTAGAGTTAGTACTATAAACCAAATCACTGCCGCACACGAGGCAGTTTGTTTTGTAACCCGTTGCATTCATATCCAATTTTTCCGACACTTTTTCTCCTCGCAATGGTCTGGATGAAGCCAGGGTTTGCTAATCTGATTTATTTTGACCTATTCTATACATCATACCTACGATTTGGCAATTTATAGTGAATATTTAAGGGTATCTAGGAACCAGTGGTCATCTCTTGTAATCGGCTGGCTCTTGGTTATTTTTATTTTCTTCCTGAACACGGGACCATCGGTTACAAAGGTGTGGTATTCACCATTTTCCCCACAAAGGTCAATATTATTGTCTTTTAGATGGCTCAAAAATTCTCTACCTACCTTCCGACCCATCCATTTATCGTCAAATAGGTCGGATTTAGCACTAACTATCGTTGCCTCAAAACCAGCATCTATAAAGTCAAGGAGAACTCTTTCTGGGTCTTGCCCCCAAAGCGGCTCAATTGCTTCAATGCCTAATTCTCGGCAAACCCTTTCTACCCAATCCTTATGCTCTTGTAGATATATATCACCAAAAACCATGCCGGTTACACCATTAGGAATCAAGCTTCTCACCGCGTCTTTGAACTCCTGTTCATATCCATTCCAAGTAGTTTCTTTTTGCAATAGGGGGATGCCGATTGCCTCAGCTTGTAATTGAATTAATTTAGCTTCCGTTCCATGAAAACTTACCCTTTTAAACTCTTTAGAAATAAAATTCAACAGGTGAGATACATTGTATCCCTCACGGATTGCCTGGTAACAGGCGAAACAACTATCCTTACCACCGCTCCAAGATGAAATATAGCTCATAAGTTTACCTTTTTATTTTGACCCATTCTATATTTCTACATACGATTCGGCAAGCTCAAAATAGCTTCTGGCAATAGCCAAAACCTTTGTCTTTTCCTCTTCCGAGATATAAGGGTCATCAAGCTTGAAGCTTTCTACCTTGCCTCTGACATAAGCCCGGTAGCATTTGTAGAAATTAAGCAGCCTGAGTAGCTCCTCATCCCGGCTCTGAGCTACATAAGCATTAACGAAGCTCTGGGATAGGTCAGCCTGTCGGTAGTGGTCTAAATCCATAGCCAGGAAGGCAACCTCTGAGGCGACATCACAGTATCTAAACCTATCATTAAATTCTATACAATCATAGATGCAGATGCCATTAGTAAAGCAAATATGAGCAGCGTGAAGGTCTCCATGGCAATCTCTTATCCTGCCACCGATTATCCTTTTATGAAATAAAGAGTTATTTTTATCAATAAAGCTATCAGTATAATCCTTGATGCGCTGATACTTTTCCTGGGAAATGGTGTTGCCAATGTATTTTTCGGTCTGGGTAAAGTTCTCCTCAGTATTCTTGGTAATAGCATCAAGGTTACCAAAGGTACTGATATTGGCATTGGTCTCTGCCCTACGGTGGAACTCCACCAGCTTTTGCGCTAGGCTAGTTACCATCTGTGGCGACACTTGGTTATTGGCTAGTAGCCCATCCATCATTGCCTCTTGGGGGAGGCGGCGCATCTTTACGGCGTATTCTATAACCTCGCCCTGACCTTCTACAAAAGTATCACCCTGGCGCTGGGTTATTGGCACTACACCCCGATATACATCAGGGCAGAGCCGTTGGTTAAGTTCAACCTCCCGCTGGCAATAAAACTGGCGTCTATCCAGGGTGGTATAGTCCAAATAGCCCAGATTTACCGGCTTCTTCACCTTATACACATAGTCATCGGTCAGGAAAACAAAGGACATCTGGGTTTGCACCAGCTCTATTCCTTGTGGAGTATCAGGGTAGGCTTTCGGGTCTAGCAATGCTTGAACCAATTCTGGTAGCTGTGGCACCAGCCCTTGCCTCCTTCAGCCTTTGTTGACATTTTGCACAAACATTAGCTCTTTTATATCGGTATTTAAGCTGTTGGGAAAGTGCCTTCTAAAACCTAAGCTTTAAGGTTACTATCTCAAAGGGGTTCACTTGCAATATAAATCCACGCCTGGTAAATGGTATTTCCTTGTCTTCCCTTTCCAGTAAATCTACCAGAGTCACTCTCTTAATCTCTCGGAAAACCTCGACCCTAGCCAGTGTAGCCTCTCCCTTAGTCTCAAAGAAGCGAAGGATGACCTCATCACTGTCTTCGGCTTTCTTCAAGGCGGAGAGGATAAGGTTATTTGGCGAAATCTCTATGAAGGATAATTCTGGAGCCAAATCTCCATTACCTTCAGCCTGGGTGGCAATAGGCAAATGGTGAAATTCCTGTGCCTGTTTATACATCTCAGCCTGCCGCCAATCTCCACTATGAGGCTGCAAAGCATATTCAAAGGTATAACGCTTTAGCTCCAAGGCATCCTGAGTAGGGACAAAAGGACCGGCTATACCATCAGCCGAGAGTTCATTTACGCTCCTGAGTAGGGTGATATAGATGAAGTTTTTTATTATTTCTACCGCTGGCAGCCCCTTATTCATAAAGGTTATCCCTCTTACCCCATCGCTTACATCAAACCAGCTCATAAAATTGGGTATCCTGGAGGGTTCGCTTCGCCAGCTATCACCTGATTTAACAAAGTGCTCAGTAGGCTCGGTGACAACCCCAAATTGTGTCTCCCGAAAGTAGCTTTTTCTCTCTATTCCGGTATCAAATTTAACTCTCAGCCTGACATTGGGGTATTTATTATCTATTCTGGTAGTAAATTCAATTCGCGGGATGTCTCTGAAAACTGTAATCTCCTTATAGATATCTAGCGTTTTATATTTGTAAAGCATGGGAGGAAACCTCTCCTTTAATCTATAGGGCCAGGTGAGGCAGTAATATTCATTTTCAAAAGCTATCTTCACTCTTGAGCCTCTCTCTTCTATCCGAAAGCCTTTAGGCTTAAAGCTTCCATATTGAAAGCCTCCCCCTGATTCGCTCTTGATTAGCTCAGGTGAGAATCGGCTGCGATGATAATAAAGGTCTCCAACCTCGTCTTCAATAACAATTTCATTCCCGTTTACTAAAAGATTTCCTGCTTTATCAAAAACCTCGATAATTCCGTTCTTCTCACCTACCTTTAAGTTAAAAAAGGGCGTTTCTATCTTGTTTCCGTCAACTTTTATCTTATCTGCCGGCTTCTTTTCCTCGGGGATGACCTTATATACCTTGTAGCCTAAGGGGGGAATATCGGCGACAAAGCCCCCCTTTACCGACTTGACCTCTTTATCTTCTATGCCGGCTTGTTCTTTCTCTCCTTCGGGCAAATCCGGGTTCGTTTCAACCCAATTACTTGTCCGCCAGGGGAGAGGGTTAAAGACCACTATTCCTCTACCATTGGTGTTTACCTTACTAGCAATATAGTTTAGTGACTCGGCCAAGATTCGGGAAAGGTCAGCCTTAAGAATAACGAAAATTTCCCTTATGTCTTCATAAATCTCATCCACCCCACAGCCGGTGATTACATCATGAAAGGCAATGTATGAAATCTCCTTCCAGGCATCCCGCAATTCATCGGCAGGATATTGAGCACCGAGAAGCCAGGCAATGGTGGCAAATTCCTCAGCAGTACAAAGTAGGGCTTCGCACTCCCTGAAGCCTTGAACTATCCATATCCGGCTGGAACATACCTGAGGGAATACTTCAGCAAGTTCGTCATCATATAATTCACCCTCTATTACTTCAAGCTTCTTTCCGGAACTCTCTAGATTTTGGAAGAACTCTCTTGGATTGGTTATCTTCATTTCAATATCAGGGTGAAGTTGGTTCCAGTCCTTTACTGCCTGGGGGATTTCAGGCTGGGGGGGCATGGAGCCACTACCACAGGGCATTAAAATATAAGAGGTTGAGGCAAATTTATTAAGCTCAATAAATGTTTCTTCCCATTTATCAATATCAAGCCCTGCCCGGTAGCTGAGAGGGAACCAGTGAGCCACGATGGTAGTCCCATCCAGTCCCTTCCACAGGAATTCGCTCTCTTTAATATCTGCCCGGGCTCCCCGCCTAAAAGCAAGCCACTTGTATCCTACTTTCTTGTAGATTTGAGGAAGCTGAGCGTTCATGCCAAAGCTATCGGCTACCCAGGCCACGGGAACCTCAACGCCAAATTTCTCCTTACAATACCTTTTCCCAAGGAGTATATTCCTTACTAATACCTCACCGCAGGGGAGCATAGTATCAGCCATAAGGTATTGCCCATCGACTATCTCAAGCTTTCCCGCTTTTATCATTTTCTTGAGCCTTTGGAAAAGATTGTGGTTCCTCTTACTTATTTGGTTCAATAAAAAGGTTTGCTCCACGCAGAACTTAAACTCTGATGTTTCCATCAACCTTGTAGCTTCCTCAAGGATTCTTTCATTTATCTGGAGATACTCTTCCTTGGTAAAAGCCCAAGCGGCATCATAATGGGTATGGGGAACAAGATAAATCGTCTGCATTTTAGCCTCCACTTTTAAGTAATATTGTCAGGGAACATTATACTATAGTTTGAGGGACTCTGTAGCTTTTAGCCAGCGCAATAACCCTTCTAGCACCTGAGGGTAGGTGGCTCTGGTTACGGTTATTAAATTTACTTGAGGCTTAAGCTTAATAGCATCTGCCCATGGGTTGGCGTTGAGCATAATGGTTCCTAGAACTCTTTTCCCGCTGTTAATTATCTGCAAAATAGCTCCCCTGAAGTTAGCTGAGAATAGCTCCATCTTCCCGATTTCGTCAACGACTACCAGGTCACACTGCTGTGCCGCCTTGAGCAGGGCAGAAACACCTACTCGGTCTAAATTATCAATGTCAACGCCATACTTACTTACCCGGTATGGGCTGTGAATATTGACATGAGCCAGTATGGCGCTTTGACCGTCTAGGGTAACCAGCCTGAAGCCCAGCCTAACTCCCTCACTCCGTATTTCCTCGGTGTAAAAACCGCCAGCTTTGCTTCCCATCCCGGCTACTGCTTGTTTGATGAGGCTGGTTTTCCCTGTCCCCGGTTTGCCGGTGAGCAAATAAACTTGCTTCATAGCTCTTACTGCTATAGGCTATTTTCAGGCTAGAGTCTTCTCGGCTTTTCTTTTTGCCTCCAGCTTCTTTCTCTTGCGCCGATGCTTAAGGTCAGCTACTCTTTTTCTCTTATTCATCGTTAGGTAATATAACCTAAATTAGCTTTTTCTGCCACTTTTGGCCTTGTAAGCAAAGACGTCTACAAACTTAGCAAAGGAGCGGTTGTAGGTCTTCTCCACCTCCAGAGGGAAAACACAGGCAGGAAGCTCGTCAAATTCAAGGTGGTAGGCGATACATTCACAGCATTTGCCTTTTCTTGAGCAGGGCTCATAGGTGCAAGGGCATTTTGCTTTATTGACCTCAATCCGGCATTCCATTGGTAAACCTTCTCCTCTCATTAAAATATAAACTTGTTTGCCAGTGGTGGGTTGAAGGAGCTTTGTCCTCTAAAGAAACTGTTCTCTCTTCTCTCCTCGTAGGGATAGGGTTCAAACTCAAACTCTACATATAGCGTTTTCTTATCTTTGCCGACAGCTCAGCCAGTAGCTCCAGGGCTCGGCCAGATGCCTCCTTAGTAGCTAGAGGTGCCAGCCCACAGCTAGGAGTAAGCAGCCCTTGTTCTATCAATTGTTTGAAGCGGATGCCCTTTCTGGTAAAGGGTGCCATTGCCTCCTCTAGGCGGTCCTTGAGACTGGCTACTGTTTCCTTGGCTAGTGACTCTTCCTGGTTAGGGACAATCCCCCAGGCAATAGTTCCCTGCCTGTCAAGGAACCTCTTTACTTCAGCCGGGTACAGGCTTAGCGACTGAGCATAGTTGTAAGCGTCAAAACTCACTATATCAGTGCTGGTCTCCAGCAAAACTGACCAGTCGGTGTTGCCGCAGCAATGGATTCCCTTCAGCCCGCTAATACCACTAAAAACCTCTTCCAGCAGGCTGATGATTCTTTCCTTGGATAATGAGATGCCGACCGAGCCGAAGGCAGCCATATAGGGTTCGTCAATAAAGATAATGGTATTTGTGGAGATTTTCCTTAGCGCCTTTTCTTGCCAGCTTGCCTTTAGTTTGAGCAACTTAGCTACGGCATCACCTAGAACATCATCATAGATTATAGCCCGACGGCTGCCATCGGTAACGGTTAGCCCCCAGGTGACCGGTCCTGTTATCTGACCCTTAACTACCAGAGGCGACAGGTTAGTTAAGGATAGAAACGAGTGGAGTCCAGCAGCATATTCAGCACTAATAGGATATTTATCGAAATCATTGTCTAAATAGGCAGCATAGAGTTTCTCCAGTGGCTTATCCAAGTCCTGGGAGCGGTCGATAAAGATTTTATTCTCTTCAACCACCACACCGGGGAAGCCATGGCTGAACTGGACATACATATTCTCTAAAAAGGAGCGTTTAGGTAGCTGGGGCCAGGCGGGAATGTCTTTAAGGTAGTGGGCGACCTGCTCGCATGCCCCCGATGAGTCAGTATGAGGCATACTGCCAATAACAGTTGGTAGACAGCCAAATTCGGTATAGGGCATAAGGTTTAAGCCTTTCTATCACTAATATATTTACCTATTAGCGGGTTTAGTTTTTTCCTCTGCTCGGCTGGTATAAGTTCTGGGTCAGTAACAATAGCTGTCTCAAGTGCTGTAGCGCAGCCACAGTTGCGCTTTTCAGGTATTCTGCTTACCGCCAGTTTAATAATTTTCTTGGCGGTATCAATGTTTTGGTGCAGGACATTCAGGATAACATCTATCGTAATTGGCTGACTTCTCTCCTGCCAGCTATCGTAGTCAGTAACACAGCCAATAATAGCGTAGCAGATTTCTGCCTCCCGTGCCAGCTTGGCTTCGGGTAGTGCCGTCATACCAATAATGTCAGCCCCCCACGAGCGGTAGAGCCGTGATTCAGCTCTAGTGGAAAAAGCGGGACCTTCCATAGCCACATAGGTGCCTCCTTGATGGACTTTAGCTCCTACCTCTTTGGCTGACTCGTATAAAACTTGGCTCAGCACTGGGCAAAAAGGCTCAGCAAAGGGGATATGGGTAACAATACCATTACCAAAAAATGAATTAACCCGGCTTCGGGTGCGGTCAATGAGCTGGTCGGGGATAACCAGGTCGCCGGGCTTTATCTCTTGCTTAAAGCTACCCGCTGAGCTAACGGCAATTATGTGCTCTACCCCCAGCGACTTTAGAGCATAAATATTAGCCCTCACCGGGAGCTCGGTAGGGGAGATGCGGTGCCCCTTACCATGTCTGGGCAAGAAGGCAATCCCCACCCCCTCCAGCTTACCGATGATAATGGAATCGCTCGGCTGGCCGAAGGGTGTAGTTATGTCAACTTCTTCAATGTCAGTCATCCCCCCAATATCATACAGCCCCGTCCCCCCGATAACTCCGATTTTAGCCTGCGGCATTAAGCTACCTCCTTAATAAATAGCGTCATAAATTTGAGTAAGCTTAGTTTTTACCTCAGGATCAATCTGTTCAGGCTTCATCTCCTTGATTACCTTCTCTGCCAAATTCTTTTTCCACCAGTCCCCATTTAGAAGTTCACTAAGCTTTTTAACTGTTTCTCCTTCTTTTATCTCATCTGGGATTTCATCTTCTCTTCTGTTCTTCTTCGGAGCAAATTCCCTAGCGAATTCCAGAACCAAGTCACGTGGATAGTAATCCTCAATGTCTCTTCGTTTGAGAGTGAGGATGTTTTCATCAGGGACTATTCCTTCAACAGCTTTTCTCACACTATCCTTAGCGTTTTTGTCATATAGGGTATAATTCCTGAAACAGGTTCCCTGTATCACCTCGGATAGTAAGTACTCCTTGATATTGCCAGCACCTTTAACATCGAGGACGAGAATAGAGGCTCTCTCGAACGGTTTCCCTATCTTCCCAGCCCAGTCTGTATAAACATCTTTGTCTGTTATCCCTTCTACAACTAGAATTCCATTGGCAAGGAGAAGATCTGAAGGTTTTATCCCTAAATCCCTAAATAGGTGTAGCAAGTTTTCCTTATTGAGAAGTTCGACTTGCGAGTATTTTGGGCCAGTCTCCTTGTCTTGTTTTAGATAGACATAAAAGACATTTTCCTCCATATTTATAAATTCATCAATGAATATATGAGAGTGACTAGCTATGAGATATTGATGAGCGAAGGTTCGCTGATTCTCCCTTAAGAACCTTATAAACTTCCTTTGTAATTCGGGGTGAAAATGAGCTTCTGGTTCTTCTATTAGAATTACCTTATTTGAGCCATAGCGGACAATTTCTGCGGCAAGAGCAAGCATCTGCTCCACGCTGGAGCCAAAGTGACCAAGAGGTAATACTAGGTCTCCTATTGCTATCTCTATACGTTTCGCTCCAGTTTTTCCAGGAAAGCGAAATTCAATGCTTTGCCCTTCATTAGTGAAGATGAGCTCGTTTATGAATCTTTGCACCCTAGAAAACATCCTGTGCTCGTCCTGTCTACCATTTTTTAGAGTGGCTAACACTTCGGAGACCTCGTCACCAACTGGTTCAATTTCACGAATAGCAGGAATATTTACGAGTAGCTTCTCGAAGACTTTATCGTAAAGCTGGCTTATAAAGCTACGGACTGCCTTAAGTACAGGCAAAAAATCCGCTTTCGTTTGGCTCTCATCAACATTCCTGTAGTGAAGTATTTTCCAGACTTGCTCATCGCGAAAAGGTCCTGGTCTAAGAGCTAATATCTTTTTCGTCTCTCTGTCAAATAGGATGGGGTCTTTCTTATAGGCCTCGTGGTCGTTAGGTATCTCGACCTTGGTAATCGTTGACAGGGGGTGTTCTGCCTTATATTCGATAAACCCCGTTATCTTAAGCACTTTGGGCCAGTCGTCTTTGCGTTCGAACATGAATGAGATGGGATTTCTATCTTCATCATGTTTGTAAGGCGGTATGTTTAAAGTTGTCTGGTCAGCCTGTTCAATTTCGAGCGAGAAGGAAAAATCGATTTTCCCTGATGGCTCTTGAGCAAAAATCCAGTCCTTGAAATAGCGCGGCTCTGTTTCAAGGACTAGGGGAAGGTCTTGTAGAGATTCGGTACCACTTTCTCGAACTGAGCGCAGCATGATCTTTAAAACTTCCATGAGTTTTAACACATTGGATTTTCCAGCATTATTACTCCCTATAAATAGATTGAAATCGCCTGATTGGATATGATTATCCTTGTTCAAGCCCTTGTCGCCGAAGCTTAGGCAATTCTTAATTGACAATTCTCGGATTTTCATTTCAGCTCCTCCCCATACGGCTCTTTTATTATACCCCTTTCGGTGATGATGGTGGTTATGTACTTATGGGGGGTAACATCAAAGGCGGGGTTGGCAACGTTTATGCCCTCGGGGGCAATGCTTACCCCCTGAATGTGAGTTACTTCGTTGGGGTTTCGCTGCTCAATGGGGATTTCATCCCCCGAGGCTAGAGACAGGTCAATGGTGGTGGTGGGGGCGGCGACATAGAAGGGGATGCCATTCTCCTTAGCCAGAACTGCCAGACTATAGGTGCCAATCTTGTTGGCAGTATCACCATTGGCGGCAATGCGGTCGGCACCAACAATGACGCAGCTAACCTCTCCCCGGCTCATAAAATAACCAGCCATTGAGTCGGTGATGAGGGTAAACGGGATATTAGCCCTCTTTAGCTCCCAGGTGGTAAGGCGTGCCCCCTGGAGCAGAGGGCGGGTCTCGGTGGCAAGAACCTTTATATTTTTGCTCTGCTCTTTTGCCCGCTTAATTACCCCCAGGGCAGTGCCGTAGCCGGCGGTAGCCAGCGTCCCGGTATTACAATGGGTCAGGATGCTAAAGCCATCCTGAATTAACTCAGCACCAAGCTGGCTGAGCTTTTTGGTTGCCTCAACCTCTTCAGAGTGTATTTTAACTGCTTCGTCAATAAGTGCTTTTTTAGTCTGTTCTATATCTTCACCCACAGCGGCTACTTGCTGCATTCGGTCAATAGCCCGGAAAAGATTTTTGGCGGTGGGTCTGGTAGCGGCAAGGGTCTGGCTGATGCCTTGGAGCCTTCTTAGAAACTCATCTCTTGACTTAGCCTCAATTTCTAAGGCACCTAAAGCCACTCCATAACTTCCAGCTACTCCAATGGCTGGAGCCCCCCTAATTTTCAATCCTGTGATGGCTGAGGCTATAGCCTGGTAGTTGTTAAGCTCCAGATAAACCTCTTCTTGGGGGAGCCTGGTCTGGTCAAGGATTCTTACCCTGTTACCCAGCCATTCTATCGGTGGATTATTTATCTTTTTCAACCCTATCCCCTGTGTCCCCTTCCCCTTCAGAGGGGCAGGGAATTAGTTATATTAAGAGAGGCTTCGCCTCTCTTAAACTCTCCTTCCTTCAAATTCCATAATTTTTGGGAGGGGGTCCCTTCTACTTTGGCTGGTTCTATGTTGCCGAACACTATTTTCGTTTACCAAACCTGGAGATGAACATGGGCACGTTTTTCTTATATTTAAGGTATTGCTTGCCAAATCTCTTCTCCATCTCCTTTTCTTCAATAGTCCTAAGATAGAGGATGTTCAGGCAGATAAATAGCGGGGTAAAGATGAGGAGCAGGGAAATTGAATTCAGCAGTATCCCCACTCCGAGTAGCATTGGATTTCTAATCTGGGAGTAGAGCCCGGTGGTTATAAGCTCTATTACTCTGTCACAAATTGCTGATGTTTTCGTGCCCCAGTAGGATTCATGAGTTGCATACCTTTGGTCATAAGGGTTATCTGTTTCCATTGTTTTACTCTTATTGTGAGGAGACTGTCACAATGAAATTATATCACATTACTGATAAGAATATATTAAGAAAGGAACCTTTTTAGGCTGCACAACATGACGGAATGTGCACTTGCCGCCAGCATACATTGACAAACTCCCACAAGAGGACTAGACGCTAAGCCCCTAAATATCTTCTTGCCAATTGCATAAGGAATTCCGATTTTAGCCGAAGGCTATCAATGTCAATCTTTTCATCTTTACCGTGTATAGATTGCCTCATTTTATCGTCCAAGTTTAGCGCCATCATTCCTATCCCATAGCAAGGTATGCCTATCGCTCTTAGATGTCTAGAGTCGGTGCCTCCTGAAGAGACACAAGGTAAAACTATGTTATCATCGACATACTCTTTCATGGTATTCAAAACAAGCCTATAGAATTCGTTATCTGTCGAAGAAAACGTGGGCGTATTGTATTGGGTTATCTCAATTTCAACACTACTGATGACTTGCTCAAGCTCCTTAACAACATACTCCTTGTCCTGTCCAGGTAGAACCCTGATATCCACATCAGTTTCACAACTATCTGGAACGATATTTACTTTCACCCCGCCGTGAATCACGTTTGGCGAAACTGTCATTCTAGTAATTGCTGTGAGGTACCCAGCCAGGACTCTATCCCCTAGCCGTTGTATTACCTGATCGGTATTGTTATTATTTATCTCGTTACCAAGGCCTTCAAGCTTCGCCACTGCTTGGATAAGCTGCCTAACTTCGGGGGTTAAGACCATTTGGGGCTGATATTCAGCTAAGCCCTTTACAACGTCGGCCATTTTTGCCACAGCGTTGTCGCCGAACATAGGAACTGAGCCATGACAGGAAACGCCCCTTGCCCTCAGTTTCGGCCGAATAATACCTTTCTCACCGGTCTGAACAAAATTGCAAACCTTGCCGCCTATTCTCATTGGGTTCCAGCCACCTTCGGTAATCGTAAAATCTGCCACGAGTTTATCCTTGCAATTTTCGACCAGCCACTTCACACCAACCACCCCACCGGTTTCCTCGCCAGCGGTAGCAGCAAAGATAAGTCTTCCTTTTAGTTTGGCAGTAGTGGCTAGCTGGATTACTGCATAAGCTTGAGCTGCTACTAGACCTTTGCAATCCAAGGCTCCGCGGCCATGCACAAAGCCATCCTTTATCTCCCCAGAAAAGGGGGCAAAACTCCAGCCTTCGGATACGGGCACCACATCAGTATGAGACAAGTATAAAAGACTCCTCTCCCCTTCTCCCAGATGGGCGAGGAAGCTACCGCGACCTGGACTGGGCTCAATGAGCTCATTGGCAATCTGGTACTCATCAAATAGACGCTTGAGATACTTGGCAACTTCTGCTTCGCCACCAGGCGGGTTAACGGATTGAATCTGTATGAGATCGGATAACAAACTCTCTATTTTCAAAACTGTGCCCTCCTTATCTGCTTTATTGCCACTAGCCTAGCAAGCGCTAATGTGTCTTACTTAATATCTTGTTTATGCTAAGCAGTAGACATTCTAATTATCGGGTCTTTATTTATCAATAGCAAGTGAAGAAGGTAGGGGGTAACCGTGTTCACTAGACACGCCCATACTGCTCTTACTGGGTGATTCTTAGTCCACGTTGTTGGGTTATTATGCCCCTCTTAATTTTTATGATTGCACTCGTTACAAACACTGCTATGAAAGTGGCGTGAAATGTCTTGATTTTTGGGTTAGTGCTGTCTGCTCTCTTTTAAGGGTGACTTTCAAACGTTTACGTGCATAATCATGGAAATTTACACCCCATCCCAGTAACCCAAGAGAAGTACCTCTCTGTTTCCACAACCCTTTCAGCACAAACCAAGTTCTATTTATGTCTTTACTTAAAAGGACTCTGAAGATTAGAAGGAATTTTCTCCTTTTGCTATAGTAATCCTCTAATACCCCTCCATTAGCCCATACTTTAGTAAATCTTCGATAAAGTGCTTTATATGAGTAAATTTGTTGTAGTACCCAATTGCGCCCGTGTTCCAATGCTTTTAAATCCATCTTAGGCTTAAAACAAATGGATTCTAAATTGTACTTCGACCAATCTTTATGTAGTATCCTTTCTTCTTTTTCCAGCCTTTTATATAACGGTGTCCCTGGAAAAGGGGTGAGGATGTTGATCATTGCTAAGGGAATGCCTGCATCTGTAATGAACTTTACCGTGTGCTCAAAGATATCTTCACCCTCGGTCTCATTCCCCAAAATGAAAGAGCCAAAGACTATTATTCGATTAGAATTGACCTTTTCCACAATTTGAATATACTCATCAGCCTTATTCACTACGCCTTTATTCAGTAAATCCAGAGTCGCCTGTGTAACAGATTCAAAACCAACAAATATTGCCTCACAACCACTCTCATGCATAAGTTCTAAAAGCTCATCATCTCTCAGCCTATTTATTGAAGCTTGACACCACCATTTTATCTTGAAACGGATAAGAAGCTTCAAGAGATCTCTTGAATAGGCTGGGATACTAAGGAAATTATCATCGGCAAAGAATATTGTTTTGTCTCTATCGATTTCTTGTAAGGTTTGAATTTCTTTGAGTACATTTTCTAAGGGTTTATGGCGGTAACTTCTCCCATTGAATGCTGTTACTGAGCAAAAATCACAGTTATATGGGCATCCCCTTCCGACTTGCATATGATGCGCACCGTATAACTTAGACTTTAGTAAGTCCCAACGTGGGGTAGGAGAGTTTTTTAAATCGGGAAAATTAGAAGACTGATAGAGTTTTTGCAACTTGTGTTCCGCAAAGTCACGGATAAGCTGTGGCCAAGTTTCTTCCGCCTCTCCTATTACTACACTATCTGAGTGCTGGATTGCTTCCTGAGGTAACATCGAGGCATGAATACCCCCCAAGACCACCTTGATTCCTCTAACTCTGAATTCATCGGCAATTTCATAAGCACGAGGGGCAAGGGGGGTCATAAAAGTTATCCCCACAAGATCCACTTTTTCATCAAAATCGATGGACTCGACATTTTCATCAGTGAGAATCACTTCCACATCTGGAGGGGTAAGGGCAGCAAGGGTAGGCAACGCTAACGCAGCTACTAAGGCTCCTTTATCCTTGAATTGGTGCTTTATTAAAGTTTCTAACCCCCAGAAATCCTCCCCCCGTTCAGTTTTCCTTGCTGGGGCTATGAGTTTGACCCGCATGATGTAATTCTACACCAAAGAGATCTCAAAGGAAAGGGAGAGCCTAAATCCCGACCATTTGTAAGTGGAATTCCTTTGTGGTATTCTTATGAAGCGTGATCGATTCTAGCCAGCGAAAGGCAGCTTAATTTGTAAGCGGGGGTCAAAGTGTTCAAACAATATGGATATGCCGGAAAGATCCTTAGGGTAGATTTAGGTTCAAGCCGCATCCCCGAATAAGATTCGAACTCGGTTCCAATTGAACGAAAAGCCAGAATGTGACAATGTGCAATTTTGTTTAACCTTATCTTACCGTTCCTTGACAATCCCTACCAGTAATTGTATTCTTCGTGCACGATACACGTAAAAGAGCCGAAGATAGCAAGGGGAGGCTGGTCATGGCGGCAAAGCAATTCACATCGGCAGAGTGGAAGGCGATAAGGAAGACTTTGGACAAAGACCCAGAGAAATTTGGCTTGCCGAAACGAGTATATGGCTCTGTGACGCTGGGGTCGTTCAACATTCGTAAACTCGGATCCTTCCGAAATCGAAACCAGACTACCTGGGAATTTCTCGCTCACGTCTGCGAACACTTCGACCTTCTTGCACTACAGGAGATCCTGGATGACCTTAGCGGACTGAGGCGATTAATGAGCCTTCTTGGCCCCGACTTCGGGCTCGTTATTTCGGACACGACGGGGGCATTTCCGGGCAGGCGCGGACTGGCTGAGAGACTAGGCTTCATCTACAATCGGCGGCTTGTCGAGAGGACAGAGATAGCCACAGATATTACTTATGATAGGACTGAGATCCTCAAAACCCTGGCTCGTAACAGAGACACTATCCGCCCAGTGATGAACCGATACGGGAAGTATCTCGAGAGTGTCAAAGCTTGGGAGGACAGCGGAAGGGCAGGTCCGAAGCCAACGGCACTGACGAAAGCGAAGCTCCGCATGCCTGTCTTCTTGACGTTCATCCGCCAGCCATTCTGCGCGGGCTTCAGGATTCGCGGTCATCCCGGCACAGAACCTTATGAGTTCATGGCAGTCGATGCTCATCTTAACTATGGCGACCCTAAACATGACCCCAAGCAGGAGTTCTACGCCTTGATGAATTGGATCGTTGCCCGTGCCGGACAGAAAGGTAAGACTTACCACCCCAACTTCATCCTGCTCGGTGATCTCAATATGGACTTTGATGACCCTGAAAAAGATAAGGAAAGGCTGGAGAAAGACATCAAAGAGCTCAATGCGATAACGCAGGAGGGTGTCAGCGTCAATTTCCCCTTCCTTGACATTCACCCCGGCCAAAGTGAGGTCTTCCGGACAAATGCCAGGCTTTCCCAAACATATGATCAGATCGGGCTGTTCTCTTGGGATAAGCGGCTGCCCGCCTACAAGGATAATGAAACAATAATGAGCAAAAACCCGACGGGCCCCGACTATGGCGTGTTTAACTTCGTCAAACTGTTTTCCGAAGCGTTGAAGGTGCCAGAATCTCAGTGGGAGGGTCTAATAGAAAGATTCCACCACAAGGTGAGCGATCACATGCCTCTGTGGCTGAGGCTGCCTCTGCCTTAGAGAAGATTCGCTTGCTCTGCGGTGCGCAGGGACAGTTCAGAACTGATTGCTGTGGCAACAATACACTTCTGGAGGAAATATGCTTGATAACGTGCTCTTAATAACTATTATCTTCATCATCGTCACTACCATCGTCGGCACTTTCATTAGCGGTCGAATTAGAGACCGATGCTTGACTAGCTTTCGTGACTTTATGGTTACCTTACTTGAAAAGAATGGTAAACGGGTTTGGGGGCATTTAACCCTGGAGGCGTCCGGGTTAGAATTACTATACTCGGAAGACTACCTGGATGAAGACCATATAGAGACCAGTTACATCCTCTTCAAAGAGGAGTACAACAATATCTATCTTCTTCTCAGGTTCCACAGCGAACTTAGTGAGGTAAACAAGCGCAAGCGAATCCAGGAGGTCAAAAGGGCCTATCACCCGTGGCCTCCACGCTTGCTGGCTCGGAAGGCGAGAAACGTCGTCAACACCTGTAAGGATGCGATTTTTGAGGTGCTGGGGGTGGCGATGACGCGAGCCAAGACGGCCAATCCAGCACTGGCAACGCTTGATTCACAGCAAAAACACATTACGAAGCTTGAGAAAGATGTGGTTGGCTATCTTGGCAGGTCGTATGACCCTATCCTAGAGAAACACTTTGGGAAGCGGGTTGTTCTGGAGATTACAACAACTGACGGAGAGGTACAAGAATATGTTGGCATTTTTAAGGAGTACAGTTCAAAGTTTCTCCAGGTTATGGATGTCTCCTACCCGGACGGAGGTCAGGAAAGACTCTGCGACATCATCGTGCCCCGAGCTCACGCATCTATTCGCCATGGAGCCGAAGCTTCACATAAAAGCAGTTGAATCCGAGTCTAAGACTAGTCACAATAGGGTGTTTGAAGACATAGGGCAGGGAGGTGATCCATGACATCAGCGCCAAGTGATCAGTTTATTGAACAGTCCGTCATTTTGTTCACCGCTTAACAATGGGGCGAATTGTTTAATTTAGGTAACAAAAGTCCATAATGTGTGACCACGATAAAAAGGCTGGGTATCAGTGCTGATACCCAGCCTTTTCCAGTCTGATGCCCTCTATGTTAGGCTTTTCCTATCCTGAACATTTTCGTCCCGCATGTGGGGCATAGACCCTGAGTTGCTGGTTTACCATTCTTCATAGTTATTGCCCTGGCATCCTTCATTTCCCTCTTAGCACGGCACTTCACGCAGTATGCTTGCATCGATCAACCTCCCTTTTTGGTATGAATTATACACTATTCTCTGCTGTGATGTCAATAGCTACACAACCCGGCCTGTCCCGGTATGCCATTTAGACGGGAATATGCTATGTAGGTATTCGCTTCGACAACACAGCCCGGCCAACTGGTAGCGGGGTTTGGCGCTAGTTATGCCACCACTTGACAAAAATCTGCTCTTCGGCTATACTTATAGTTGTTTAGAAAACAGAATAAATAAAGGCTGGGAACGAGACTAGTATACCCCCAGCGAGGCTCAGAGAGCCGGGTAAGATGTGAGCCGGTGCCAGGCGCAGGGGTTGAATGGACTCGGGAGCTGCAAACCGAAAGGGATTTCCCCAAGTAGGCTTTGACGGAAAGGGTACCGTTATTAGAGCCCAGGGTATCGCTTCATAGAAGTGAAGCTGTACTTGAAAGAGATGGTTGCCTAAGGCAGACGGCAATCAATTAGGGTGGCACCGCGAAGAATTAACCTCTCGCCCCTATGGGTGAGAGGTTTTTATTTGTCATATCGGGGAGGTATTATGTACTATCCAACGTTACAAGATGTTAAGAAACTTAGCCAGGACGGTAATGTGGTACCTATTTACCGTGAAATCGTTGCTGATCTCGAGACCCCGGTGTCTGCTTTTCTCAAAATCAATCGTGGTGGCTATTCCTTCCTTCTAGAAAGTGTTGAGGGTGGTGAACGTCTGGCCCGTTACAGCTTCATAGGCACCGAGCCCTATCGTGTACTTATTACTAAAGGAGAGAATAAGACCGATCCGCTCCCTCTCATTGCTGAGGAACTAGGCAGGTATAAGATAGTGCCAGTTAGTGAGCTTCCCAAGTTCTGCGGTGGTGCTATAGGCTATCTTAGTTATGAAACGGTGACTCGCTTCGAGGAGTTACCCTCTCCTGACCGCGCTCCCTTGGGCTTACCCGAATCGCTATTCATGTTCGTGGATACTTTGCTTGTCTTTGACCATGTCACTTATAAGATTAAGGTCTTGAGCCATGTCCATCTAGATGGAGACATACAGGAAGCATATCAAAAAGCAGTAGATAAGATAGACAACCTGGTGGAGAGATTGAACCAACCACTTAAGCCGAGCCAGCAGATGAACGCGGCTACTCGGTCTACAAGTGAGTCCAGGCTTTCCTCAAACTTCTCTAAGGAGGGGTTCGAGAAAAGTGTGCTTAAGATAAAGCAGTATATAACTGCTGGTGAGGCTATTCAGGTGGTCTTATCCCAACGCTTGGCCCAGCCTGCTGTTGCTGACCCCTTTGAAATCTACAGGGCACTACGTACCATCAATCCCTCGCCATATATGTTCTTCCTTGATTTTGCTGACTTTTACCTTATTGGGGCTTCCCCTGAGATTCTGGTAAGAGTAGAGGATGGTGTCGTAATAACCCGCCCTCTGGCTGGGACTAGGCCACGGGGGAAAAGCCTGGCTGAGGATGCTATGTTGGAACAGGAACTTCGCAGTGATGAAAAGGAGCGTGCTGAACACATTATGCTGGTGGACTTGGGGCGCAATGACATCGGGCGCGTGAGCGAGCCCGGCACCGTTGAAGTCAGTGAACTGATGGAGGTGGAACGTTACTCCCATGTTATGCACCTCGTTACCCATGTTCAGGGTAAGCTACGGCGTGACATGAGCGCCTTCGATGCTTTGCGAGCTTGTTTTCCGGCTGGTACTGTCTCTGGGGCTCCAAAAATCCGGGCTATGGAAATAATCGCTGAGCTTGAGCCTGAGAAAAGGGGGCCGTATGCCGGAGCTGTAGGCTACTTCTCATTCTCAGGCAATATGGACATGGCCATAGCCATAAGAACTATGGTGGTAACCAAAGGTATTGCCTATACGCAGGCAGGAGGTGGCATTGTCTACGACAGTGTACCTGAACGTGAATATGAAGAAACTATGAACAAGGCGCAGGCGCTACTTAAAGCTATCCGCCAGGCGGAGAGTTCAAACCTGATACCCGGGAGGAATCATGCTGCTACTAGTTGATAACTACGATAGCTTCACCTATAACCTATTTCAATACTTGAGTGAGTTGGGTGAGGAGGTAATGGTAGTGCGCAATGATAAGACCACTCTTGAGGAGATTGATAGGATGAAGCCACAGCGGCTCGTTATCTCACCTGGACCGTCGACACCGCTGCGGGCTGGTATCTCCAACGAGGTCATCAAACATTTCGGGCCTACCTTACCAATACTTGGCGTCTGCCTAGGGCACCAGTGTATTGGTTATAGCTATGGTGGCTTAATTGGGCAAGCTAAGGAGATAATGCATGGCAAGTCGTCTCTAATATATCATAACCGCCAGGGAGTGCTGGCTGGGCTACCTAATCCGTTCTCCGCTATTCGCTACCACTCATTGGTGGTGCTGCCTGGCGGAATCCCCGACTGCCTTGAAGTAACGGCATGGACGGATGACGGCACTATTATGGGTCTGCGGCATCGCCGCTACCCGGTAGAGGGCGTCCAGTTTCACCCCGAATCGTTTATGACTGAAGTAGGGAAGGATTTATTAAGAAATTTTCTAGCAAAGAGGAGAAATAAGCATGATTAGAGAAGCTATTGGAGCTTTAGTATCTGGAAATTCGCTAACCGTGGAGGAGGCAGCCTCGGTTATGGAAGAGATAATGGGGGGCGAGGTCACCCCGGCTCAATTTGGTGCCTTTGTCACTGCACTCAGGCTCAAGGGAGAAACCGTTGATGAAATCACTGGCTTGGCTAAGACGATGAGGGCTAAAGCCATTCCAGTAACCATTGCCGAGCCGGTAGTGGATACCTGTGGCACTGGTGGTGATGGTTCACACACCTTCAATATCTCCACTGCGGCTGCCTTTGTCGCTGCTGGAGCCGGGCTTAAGGTAGCCAAGCACGGCAACCGCGCTATGAGTAGTCAGTGTGGCAGCGCTGATGTATTAGAGGCGTTAGGAGTCAAAATCGACCTTAATGCCGAACAGGTGCAGCGGTGCTTACAGGAAGTAGGGATAGGCTTCATGTTCGCTCCGATATTCCACCCGGCTATGAAACATGCGTCTGCTCCCAGGCGTGAGATTGGAATTCGCACCGTGTTTAATATCATCGGTCCGCTGACTAACCCGGCTGGTGCCAAGGCTCAGGTGCTTGGTGTTGCCGACGAATCGCTGGTGGAGAAGCTAGCCCTGGTACTGCAAAGTCTGGGCTGTCATCACGCCCTGGTCGTCCATGGTGAGGACGGTTTGGACGAAATCACGGTTACCGGGAAAACCCAGGTCTGCGAGCTCAAAGACGGTCGTATCAAGAGCTATTCTATTAGTCCTGAGGACTTCGGCTTATCTCGGGCTAGCTTAGATAATCTGAAAGGTGGCACTATTGATGAAAACGCTGCCCTGTTGCGTAGAATCCTAGCCGATGCCCCAGGTCCTCGGCGGGATGTGGTGTTAATGAATACTGCTGCGGCTCTAGTTGTTGGAGATAGGGTGGAAACGCTTAGGCAGGGGGCAGCCTTAGCTAAAGAAGTAATAGACGGCGGTCATGCCTTGGCCAAACTAGAACAACTAATTGAGTTTAGTCAAAGCTTCATCCAGAAGGCATAGAATGATTTTAGACCAAATAGTAGCCGATAATAGGCTGGAACTTGAGACTAGAAAGGACAGCTTCCCTTTGGAGGAGCTGCGAAGGGTAGCCCTGGAGCAGCCTCTACCCCTCGACTTCGCTTCGGCTCTGCGTGGTGAGCGTGTTCAGCTCATCACCGAGGTTAAGAAAGCGTCACCCTCTCGGGGTGTCATCCGTTCTGATTTCAACCCAGCGGAGATAGCCCAGACCTACGCCAGTAATGGAGCTTCGGCTATATCGGTACTAACCGAGGCTAAATACTTCCGGGGTAACATCAACCACCTGAGAGACATCAGAAAGGCACTGGGAAATAAGAGTTTGCCTCTGCTCAGAAAGGATTTCATTCATGACCCCTATCAGGTGTACGAGTCTCGGGCTTATGGTGCTGATAGCTTGCTACTCATCGTAGCCATCTTGAGACCCGAAAAGTTACAGGAGCTTCTGCGGCTGAGTCACGAGTTGGGCATGGACTGCTTGGTAGAGGTACACGATGAAGCCGAGCTTAAGATTGCCCTGAGGAGCCAAGCCAAGGTCATCGGCATCAATAACCGGAACCTGCGCACCTTTACTGTGGACCTGACTACCACCGAGCGTCTACGACCGCTTATCCCGGCGGATAGAATAGTGGTCAGCGAAAGTGGTATAAAAGACCGCAGCGACATGGAAAAGCTGAGGAAGTGGGGTGTTGATGCAGTTCTTATTGGCGAATCGCTACTATCTGCGCCCAATATCGCAGCTAAGATGAAGGAGCTATTGTGACCAAGGTCAAGATTTGTGGGCTATCTGAGATAGAGCATGCTTTAGTGGCAGGCAGGGCTGGTGCCGATTTTATAGGGCTGGTTTTTGCCTCCAGTCGACGTCAGGTCTCTGCCGAAAAGGCATTACAATTAGTTGAAGCAGTTCATAGTCAGAGACCCTGCCCGGCTGTGGTTGGTGTTTTTGCGAATGCAGTAGCTCAGGAGGTTAGCCACATTGCCGACTACTGCCGATTGGACTGGGTGCAGCTCAGCGGCGATGAAAGCTGGCAATATTGCCAGGAGATTAAGCGACCAATTATCAAGGCTGTTCATGTATCAGCCAGTAGAACGGCTGAGGAAATCCTAGACGAGATAGAGGTGGGTTATCAGTTATGCTTAAAATATGACCTTATTTGCCTTCTTGATTCAAGGGTCAGGAACGCTTATGGTGGAACGGGTGAGGCCTTTGACTGGCAATTAGCTGAGGAGGTATCGGCCAGATTCCCAGTGATTATTGCCGGTGGACTTACTTCGGCGAATGTTGGTCATCTGGTCAGGGAGGTTCGGCCCTGGGGGGTTGATGTCTCCACAGGCATAGAGACACGTGGTCAAAAAGACGTTTCAAAAATTAGGGCCTTTATCGAGGCGGTGAGAAAAGCCGAGAGGTAGGCAGAAGGAGGTCGTTATTGCTGCCGGATAACAGGGGATACTTTGGAGACTATGGGGGGCGGTTTGTCCCTGAGACGCTGATGCCGGTCCTAGATGAGCTGGCGGCAGCCTACCAGGAGGCAAAGGCTGACGTTGCCTTCTGGGATCAGTTTGACTCATTGTCTCGTGATTATTCAGGAAGACCGACACCACTCTACCTAGCTGAAAGACTAACTAAGCACTGCGGTGGTGCCCGCATCTTTCTTAAGCGGGAGGACTTGGCTCATACCGGAGCCCATAAGATTAACAATGCTCTGGGGCAGGGTCTTCTTGCCCGGAGAATGGGAAAGCAGAGAATCATTGCCGAGACTGGGGCTGGGCAGCACGGGGTGGCTACTGCTGCCGTATGTGCCATGCTGGGGCTGGAGTGCATCATTTACATGGGTGCGGAAGATGTAAGACGTCAGTCACTTAATGTCTTCCGGATGAAGCTAATGGGCGCCGAGGTAAGGCCGGTCTCCGGGGGAAGCCGAACACTAAAGGATGCCATCAACGAGGCGATAAGAGATTGGGTAACCAATGCCAGGGATACATACTACCTCCTCGGCTCAGTCGTGGGTCCCCATCCCTATCCCATGATGGTGCGGGATTTCCAGTCGATAATCGGTAAGGAAACGAGGCAGCAGGTACTGGATAAATCGGGCCGCCTGCCTGACTATATAATTGCCTGCGTCGGCGGTGGTAGTAATGCCATTGGTATCTTCTATCCCTTTTTGAATGATAAAGCTGTTAAGCTTGTCGGAGTAGAGGCTGCTGGTAGAGGGCTTGAGACTGGGGAGCACGCCGCTCCATTAATGGCTGGAGAAGTAGGAGTACTCCATGGGGCAAAATCTTATATTCTCCAGGACAGTGAGGGGCAGATTAGAGAGACACACAGTATCTCTGCCGGGCTGGATTACCCGGGAGTCGGCCCTGAGCACAGTTATCTCAAGGACACCGGACGTGCTACCTATGTGGCAGTAAGCGATGATGAAGCGCTTGACGGCTTTCAGCTGCTGTGCCAGACTGAGGGCATTATCCCAGCACTGGAACCAGCTCACGCCATATTCTATGCTGCCAGGATAGCCGGTTCGCTAGATAAGGAGCAAATCATCGTAGTTAACCTCTCTGGGCGCGGTGATAAGGATATGGATATCGTAGTTGAAGCACTGGGGGTAAAGCCTTGAGCCGTATAGCTTCCGTTTTTAAGCAACCAGCTCACAAAGCTCTTATACCCTATATTACTGTAGGTTACCCCAGCCTTGAAGCCACCTTGGAGGTAGTTCCTGTTCTTGCCAGCAGCGGTTGCGATATAGTGGAGCTGGGGATACCCTTCTCCGACCCCCTGGCTGACGGAGTCACCATACAAAAGGCAAGCTTTTGTGCCCGGAAGAATGGAGTTACCCCTCACCTTTGCTTTGAAGTAGCCAGTAAGTTAAGTCAAAAGGTTGACATACCATTAGTGTTTATGACCTATTTTAATCCGGTCTTTAGTTATGGTCTTGAAGAATTCTGTAGTGCCTGTAACAGGGCTGGTATTGATGGCCTAATCATTCCAGACTTACCCCCAGAGGAAGGCTCAGAGCTGGAGGCGAGCACACAAAAGCAAGGGCTCGACCTCATTTACCTCCTGGCTCCGACCAGTACTGAAACACGCATAAGACTGGTCACTCAGAGGTCTCAAGGATTCATATACTTGGTTTCAGTGACTGGCGTTACGGGGGCTAGGGACAGATTACCCGCGGATTTAGAGGCATTTGTGGGCAGGGTGAGGCAGGTAGCCACCCAGCCACTTTGTGTTGGGTTCGGGATATCTACTCCAGAGCAGGCAAGTCGGGTGGCCCGGATAGCTGACGGGGTGATTGTGGGTAGCCGAATAGTTCAGTATATGGAAGCTGACGATAGCTTGCTATCAGTGGGTAATTTCATAAAAGGGTTAAGGCATGTTCTTGATGAGTTGCCTGGGGAAGAAAAGCGATAAAGGTAATCAGAAAGGTAGGTGGCATGCTGCTGTTACCATCAAACAGCTGCCCAGAATGTGCAGTTGAGGTAACAAAAGCTTGAATTGTTCAATAGAGATAGGAAATAACCCCTCCCGTGGCGTGGTAAATAAAAAAGGGGATCGGAGTTTTACCCCCGGACCCCCTTAGTAATATACTACTAGTAAACTTTACGGCTTTTTTCATTCCTCCTTGTGCTTCCAAACGTGACCACACTTCAGACACTTAAAGATAATTTTATCACGGTTCTCAGTCTCTGTACTTCCACACTTGGGGCACTTGAGTAGAAATGACCTCATTTTGCCTCCTTTCTTTGTTCTTAGCATACTAGACATTAGAAGCCAAATAGATTAACCAAACAAGCTGACGAAGTGTTCAGTTTGTAGGAGCTAGACTGCCCATCTTTCTTAGGTGATTCGAGTCGCTTTATGTCCACTTAAGGGGACGAAGCCTGGAACTCTCCGCCAACGTCAGCAAGATTCAAGTTGGCCGGGGAGAATCTTTTCAGTGACGTTTATCTGGCCGCCGGTTAAGGACAAAGTGGAAGTGCGCTAAGAAGTATGTTGTGCTTCAATGGAAGTCGGACAGTAACTCAGTTACTATAGCATTTATCTCTCGCCCATCCGCTCTCCCTTTAAGCTGAGCAATAAGCTGAGGCATAACCTTTCCCTTGTCGCCAGCTCCCTGCGCCCCTATCCCTTCAATAACCTGACGAGCAGCAACTATAATCTCTCCCCGGGTCATCTGCCGAGGTAAATACTCGTTTAGAATAGTCAGCTCAGCTTCTTCTTGAGCCACCAGGTCTTGGCGATTTCCCTGCCTAAAGGCTTCAATACTCTCACGACGCTGCCTAACCTCCTTAGCAATAATACCAAGGATATCTGTATCATCTAGAGTAGCTTGCCTGGCGATTTCAGCATTTCTAATGGCGGCTATCACCAATCGGATAACTGAACGCCTTACCTTATCCCCACCCCTCATCGCCTGCTTAAGGTCGTCCGACAGTTTTTGTCTTAAACCTACTTCCATTTTAGCCTACAACTGAAGTAATACTTGCTATCTATATGTTCTAGCACTCCGGCGTCTCTTAGCTGCCTTTCGCTTGCGCTTATCACTGGGCTTCTCATAGTGTTCTCGACGGCGTGCTTCACTCAGGATACCAGCCTGTTGCACCTTTTTGCTAAACCGCTTGAGCAAACTCTCAAAGCTCTCATTATCACCAGCCACTACATCAGACACATAGCATCATCCTCCTTCTTACTCAACCTATAATACCTCGATTTGCTTATTATAGGTAGGTTAATAGTATCACCCCCATTCTAGCCGACATGAGCCACCCCGTCAAGGAATGGCAGACAGATTGCACCCTTCTTAATAAGGCAACCCACATATAGAGGTTAATAAAGGTCTTAGTGTCCACTCCTCCTTAATATCTCACGAGCTGCCACCACACCAGAAGCTGATGCCTCGATTAAACCACGACTAATACCAGCTCCATCACCAGCAGTAAACATATTGCTAACCTCGGTCTCCAGACCAGGGCTAAGTTGAGGTCGACAGGAATAGAATTTGACCTCAACTCCGTAAAGCAAGGTATGGTGTGAGGCAACACCTGGAGCCAGCTTATCCATTGCCTGAAGCATCTCAATTATTCCGGTAAGATGACGATAAGGAATGACAAAGCTAAGGTCACCAGGGGTAGCACTCTTCAAGGTGGGCTGAACTAAGCCCCGCTCAATGCGAGCTGG
>JAUVZA010000091.1 GCA_030602805.1 Dehalococcoidia bacterium
CTTTTCGGCAAACCACTGCTCGATTATGTTCTTTCGTTTGGCAGGAGTGATATCGCTGCTCCAAGCAGTCATGCGTTTGAAGAGTAGCTCAGGCTCCTCAAAGACAGTGGGGCCACCGGTATGAGAGATATTCTCAGCGATGTTGGCTGCTAGGTCTCCTTTTATCTTGAACTTCTTCAGCAGCGTGGCGAAGTCCTCCTCAACGATGGGAACCTCTCTCGCCCCTTTTCCTCCTGGCTCATATTCTGGATGAACACTGCGGAGGTGGCTACCTAGGGCTTGAGTCGTCTTGAACGGGACATGGTCACAGCCCTCAACCGGACATTCATGAAGTTCTGCCATATTTCTTACCTCCTTTTAGTATGGTGAGGGTCTGGTGAGGGTCTCGCCAGCCTCTTCAAAATCTGTATCTACGAGAGTATCTGCGGTAGCCTCGAGACTACCGTCAGCCTTACCCTGAACCACAGTCCTAGCCACAGTCCGAATTTCACTTCCTAATCCCATAAAACAAAGGCTTCTCACCGATTAATGATAACCAACACGGTCGAGCCATTTTCCCTTTTGGATTTGTAGCCCCCAGCCTATAAAGAGGTTCATCAGGTCAACCAAGTCTGGTTTGGTGATATCCCCCAACTTGAAGGCAAGCTCAGCAGAATCTCTGAGCATCTGCCTCATGTCAGCTGGGACTTTGATGTGGAGGTCATAGTCGGGCTTAGGCTCTGTTTCAACTGGCTTAACCTCAGGAGTTTCGTTTTCTTGTGCCATAACACCACCCTCTTTTAGAGTTACCGAAATTATAGCACTCTTTACGACAAAGCGCAAGAGGGGGGCTATAAAAAAGAGACAAGGTATAAGTGAAGGCATTGACGGATGGCTGACAATATGCTACTATAGACGAAATGAAGACGATAGCTGTAGTCGCTCTTAAGGGTGGAGTGGGAAAAAGCTCAGTCGTTGCCGGCTTAGGTTTAGCCCTTGTCAGCAAATCCTATAAGATTGGCTTCATAGATCTGGATGTAACCGGTTCCAATCTCTATTCGGCACTGGGCCTTGCTCATTCACCAAAGTATGGCCTTGATAGTGTGAATGAAAAAATAATCATGCCTGAGGTAGACGGTTACTGGCTTCTATCAATTGCTTCCTATACCGGGGAGGACTATGCCGTGCTATGGGAGAGCGATCAGCACAAAGAGCTTAGCCAGATTAGGGACACGATGGAGACGGCTGACCTGAAATCATTAAAAAAGCAGATTGACGATATCCTGGCTTCCAGCAAATGGCGTTTTGTCAAAGAGTTACTTTCGTCTGACATAGTTACCTGGCCAGAGCCCCTTGACTTTCTTATAGCTGATTTACCTCCCAGCACGAGCCACGAGATGTTCTCATTCTTTGACCAGGTCAACGACCTCTTTGGCGTGTTTATCGTTTCACAGCCATCAGCTATCTCAAACACTGGATTGCAGCGAACCATAGACTTGCTGCGGGTTCAACAGATTCCTATCATCGGTCTGGTAGGTAATCAGGACGGCTTCCTCTGTAAGCACGGCGAAATAGAATACCAGTTCCTTTCCCCAAGAGTTGACCTCAAAGAGATTGCCAGGAAAGCAGGGATACCCTTCCTGGCTTCAATACCTCAGACTGGCAGTGCTCAAAAGCTCAAGCCCTATTTCTCGGAGCTGGCTGATAAAGTTGTCAGCTCGAAGCCGGTGGTCCTGAAGGATATTACCCTGGTCAAGAGGCTCAAGAGGAAGGTAGTTAAAGGGATAGCAAGGAGGCTATAGATGGCAGGTTTGATTGAGGACATGTTTAGGCGCTTTATGGCACGGCAGGCACACTTCTTTGGTAGTCTATCCAAGGAGGCCAAGCGTAAGCTAGCTGAGGTCGAGAGCAAATACGCTGAACTCAGGGTGACCGGTCCTGAAGGGGGCGTTTTGTTTTTCCAGTATAAGGGGCAGCGTCTTCAGATGCTTGACCAGGCCCCGCCAGTGCCCTATGAGAAACTGGACAAGTTCTTGGTTGACGGTGATCTGGTGAACTATCCCAGCGGCGACGAGGTGCTCCTTGATGTTATCGATGGCAGTCTGTCCCCCAGGGCGGCAATCAGCAGAAAATACTTCAGGGCTAACACCGATAAGATAATTTATGACACTGAAGAATTCGCGCAAGCTTTCGAGCAGTTCCTGGCTGAGATGCGGATGATATTGGGAGGGCGACGTGCTGGCTGAAATCCCTTATGCTATCCTGATCGCCGGGGCTGTTATAACGGGCTTATATTTGGCAAACTACTTTTACGATGCTGGTATCCCTCAATATATAAGCCGCAAGGTAGGACACGGTGTTGGTGGAATGGGCTTCCTGCTCTGTGTCTTTCTTTTCTCGTCAGCCTGGTGGCCGATAATCATAGCAGTAAGTTTTGTTCTACTTCTCGGCGGAGCTAGACTAATAAAACCACAGGCATTCAGGGGGGTAGGAGGCACTGGGCGCCAACATGCTTTGGCTGAGGTGTACTTCCCCATTGTCGGTGTGGTAAGCCTCAGTGTTGGCTGGGCTTGGCTGGGGAATCCCTGGCTGGCTGTCGTGCCTATCCTCTTTATGGCCTGGGGGGACATGCTCACAGGGCTCGTCCGGAGCCGAATCTATGGAAAGGAGATAAAAGGGAACTGGGGTAGCGTGGCTATGATTGCCGTTTGCTTAGTGGTGGCATACTTCTTCAGACCATACTTTATTGGAGCCAGTGGGGCGGTAGTTGCTACCCTGGCTGAGAGATTTACACCATTATCAAAGGGGGTGTGGGATGATAACTGGAGCATAGTTTTAGCATCATTAGCTGTTATGGCGCCACTCTATATTCTTTTATAGGAGGTCAATGATGAAAGAAAAAATTAAAGCACATCTATTTACCTTGCCGCGATGGTTCGCAATTCCCTTCTTTGGATGCTCACTCCTGATGGGTGCTGTACTAGCCGGGGGGCTTGGTGCCAATGCTTGGATAGCACTGGTTGGTGGTCTGCTAATTATGGCCGGCGGGCACTCGTTTAACAGCTTTCTTGACTATGCCTGGACTGGGTTGGATAAAGGTGAAGTGGGAGAGCGCAGTGCCGAGAAGGATTACGCCGGCGGACAGAGTATTATAGCTCTCGGCATTGTTAGCGAAAAAGAGGTTTTGTTTAATGCCATCGGCTGGTATGTCCTGGCACTGGTACCCCTTATATTTCTGGCAGTAAAGGTTAGCTGGGCTCTAATACCAATTGCCATAGCTGGCATGCTCATTACATTCTGGTACTCTAAAGCTAAGTTCAACTGGACTCATGAGCTAGCTTTGGGCATCGGGGTTGGGCCAATAGCTCTAATGCTTGGGATGTTCTCAGTCAACCCCAATCCACCTGTGATGACCGGTTTACTGGTGAGTGCACCATTTGCCATAGTACTCTCGTTTCTCGGTCTTGCCCTTGACGAGTGGCCTGACGCTGAGGCAAACCTGAAAAAAGGTGTGAAGAGCGTTGCCTACAAGGTTTGGGAGTACGGAATTAGTCTTGAGTGGTGGGCGTCGGTATGGTTAGTCTCGCTCTATACCTATCAGGTGTTCTTAATTTCAATAGGGGTACTGAAGCCAATGACGGGACTGTCGTTTTTCGTACTACCCCCCTTCATAATGCTTCTGGTAATGCTCAGAGGCAACTTTAGAAAGGTAATGGGGATTTTAGTGCTAGTACTCGCCTTTTACCCCATACTGCTCTTGGTCGGACAGATAATAGAAGGCTAAAATTGAAGGAGAAACTAAGGGACATCTATGATTCTCTCCTATGTTTGGCTGACTTAATAGTTTTCTTGCTATTTATGCATGGAGGTCATTATGAGTAATTTGCTCGTCACGGGGGCATCAGGATTTGTCGGTTCGGCTCTTATCCCTCTCTTGATAGAAAAGGGGCACTGTGTGTTAGGGCTTTCGCGGCACCCCCCTATTGGCTCAAGAGACCTTATCCCCATCATCGGCGATGTAACCGAACCTAACCTCGGTTTGGGGGATGTCCCCAAGGATATTGAGGCTGTCTATCACCTAGCTGGAATCCACTCTCTTAACCAAGAGGACAAGGACGGCTTGCTATGGAAAACTAATGTGAATGGCACAAGGAATGTTTTAGACACTATGGCCGAGCATAATATCAAAAGGCTAATCTTTACTTCTACTGCTTACACCTGGTTGGTTAATCCCTACGGGTTAAGCAAAATTCTGAATGAGAAAGATATAGCCAAGTTCGCCAAGGAACACAACATCAAGGTGGCGATCCTCAAGCCGTCAATAGTTATGGGAACAACTGAACACCCCTACCCCGGGCACTTCAGTCGGTTCATATCAGCGGTAATACAGACTCACCGCAGGGCAGAGCTTGTCCGGAGAAAGATTGAAGGCACACTGCGTCTCCCGGTAATCGAGCCTCTGTTTCGGATTAGGGGCAACCC
>JAUVZA010000052.1 GCA_030602805.1 Dehalococcoidia bacterium
TCATCCAATTCTTAAGATAAATCTAGGCGGATTCTAAGATGCTTGTAATAACCTAAACTTGAACTTCATTTGTTATACACTAAAGAGAGCCTCTTTGTCAAACGGGGGCAGGTCCCTGTGTACTCTAGGTTGCTTTTTGCAGTGTGATGCTTCCGTCGTAGTAACAACATACTATATTTTTTAAGGCAATGACCCCGGCGACCTAAATATTGCTAATATACTGGTGAGCAGACCCCATTCCCTTTTCTTCCCGGGTCCCAATTTAACGGTTGGATACGGATTCACTCCTAAAGAGGAGGTTCCATCATACCTCATACGGGTTTAGCCGAGAGGGCAGGGGTCTCACATCTAATGTATCCACCTCTACTATATCACCTGGCTTGTTGGCTAGGTATTCTTTGGGCTTTCTTATGGCATAAGGACGCTGCCGCTGTCTTTTCCTCACCATGCAGCAGCACCGTCAGTTTATCCTTACCCCATCCGGGATACGTCTCTCTTAATTTAAGCACAGCTTCCACTAACTCCGCTGAGTAAGTAGGTTGCCTTAGGTGCCTGGGCCGATGGGAACGCTCCTCCAGACTTGCTATATGCCTGGAGTTATAGCGTCTCTTCCAACGGTAAAAAGTCTGTGGAGAGATGCCAAAGTAGCGGCAGGTAAGGCGAGCATTGTGAGTATGAGAGTGGGAGTAATCAAACCATTTAAGTCTTTGCCTGGCTTTTTTCGATAGCTCCCAGGCGAGAGACTCCAGGAACTGCTCCACTTATTATTCTTATAGTCCGCCTTAGGCGGATAGTGTCACCCATCTATTTGAACTAGCTCACCCAGACCATTGAGGCTGGTGTCTATTATACAAGCGGATTTTCCTTTCGTTTGAGGAAGGAAGTTGGAGAGGACAAAGTCCCTCTATTTTAATAGTTGTTTTTCGTGATATACTGTAAAACATAGGAGGGGTTGATTTGAAGGGGAAGGACCTACTTTCAATATCTGACCTCAGCAGTGAAGATATTCGTTTGCTCATATCGGATGCTGTAGATATGAAAGCTGGGGGCTGGCTTTCTGTGCTTAGCGGGAAGACTTTGGCCCTTTTATTTGACAAGCCCTCATTACGGACTCGGGTTAGCTTTGAGGTAGCTATGCGGCAGTTAGGGGGGCATACCATTTATCTATCTCCGGCTGAGGTTGGTCTGGGAAAGCGTGAGTCAGTTCCCGATGTAGCCCAGGTGCTCAGTCGTTATGTTGACGCTATTGCTGCTCGCACCTTTTCTCATCAAACTTTGGAGATTCTGGCTAGCTATTCCAGTGTGCCAGTGATAAACGCCCTGTCTGATTTGGAACACCCGTGTCAGGCTTTGGCTGACCTTTTTACCATTTATGAGAAAAAGGGGGAGCTAGACGGCTTGACCTTAGCCTTTGTTGGTGATGGTAATAATGTGGCTCACAGTCTTCTGTTAGCTGCTTCGCTGGCGGGGATGAATTTCAGGATTGCTTCCCCGAGCGGTTATAGGGTTCAGGACAGGATTCTGCATCTGGCTCAAGAGTATGCTGTGGATAGTGGTGCCGAAATATTTTGCACTGAGGAGCCGCGCCTGGCGGTTAGTGAGGCTGATGTAGTTTATACTGATGTGTGGACGAGTATGGGGCAGGAGGCTGAGGCTGAGCAGCGGCGCCAGATATTTGCTAACTACCAGGTGAATAGTGAACTCCTGTCTTTAGCCAGGGAAGATGCCATATTGCTGCACCCCCTGCCAGCTCATCATGGCGAGGAGGTAGCTGAAGGCATTTTGGATAGTCCTAAGTCAGTAGTTTTTGACCAGGCTGAGAATAGGATGCACGTGCAAAAGGCACTGCTGGCGGAAATACTGGGCGGTCTGGAGATACCACTGGCCGGCTATCGGTAGGAGGGTAGCATGCGTATATTAAGAACCATAATAAACCGGGGCTGGTGTCCTATTTTAATAACGGTGCTGGCGGTGGTTGGTGTCATATTCGAATGGGAAATTTGGATTTTTGCCCCGGTTCTGGGTGTTATCCTGGTCATTGGCTTGGTGGTGGCGGCGAGGGGTGCCAAAGAGAGGGAATTAGAGCTTTCATTCCTGCGACTCAGGCACTTGGCCGGCTATTTTACCCGTAGATTTATGGGCAATTCGTCACTATCTATCTTTGCTATTATAGATAGCCTATTCAATATTGATAATCCTAAATTATGGGAGTGGGCACGGACGTGCGATGTATCACAGCGTATTTTCAATTCCTGGTGTAATAGCTTTATCAGCCGGGTGGAGAGCGACATTGGGACCAGGGGGTTTGATGGCTACCTGCGCACCTATTTAAATGAGCTGTGGCTGGTAAACAGTCATTATTATGAGCTTGTAGAGCAGTTCTATGAGTTGGCCGAGAAGTTTGAGATTCCTCAGGAAACTATAGACCATTATAACCGGTTTGTGATGGAATATAACGCCTTTGTTCAGGATTTCAGGGAAAATATTAGCCAGCTGAGGAGGGTAGCTGAGACTGGGATTGAGCCCCCCAGTGTGAAGTTTGCCAAGGAATTACCGGTGGTGAAGTAGTTATCTACCTCACCCCCTTAATCCCCTTCTCCTTCAAAGGAGAGGGGGAAATAAAGAAAGAGGGGCTAAGCCGCTCGTAAACACCCTAAAAGTCGCTTTGCTCCAGATTCTAAATCCGAAGCACTAAATACTAAACAATATCAAAATTCTAAATCCAAAACGTTTTGGTCATTAGTGCTTTGTCCGCCTAAGGCGGATGTTTAGAGTTTAGATATTAGTCCGCCTTAGGCGGATAGTATTTCCCTTTAGGGCTTTGGGCTGGGTTACATAATAAAAACCTAAAGGGTGAGGGGTTGGTAAACAATCTTTATAGGAGATGGCTGTGACTAAGCCTATTGTGGCTATCATCGGTAGACAGAATGTAGGTAAATCTACCCTGTTAAATCGGGTGGCGGGTAAGCCGATAGCTATTGTAGCCGATTTACCAGGGACGACCCGCGACCGTATATTTGCTAATGTTTCGTGGCAAGGGGTTGAGTTTACTATAGTTGATACCGGCGGTCTGGAAGTGAAGCCCCAGTCTACTATTGCTCAAGAGGTTAAGGAACAGGTGGAGGTAGCTATTGCTGAGGCTGATGTTATTATTTTTTTGGTGGATGTCAGGGATGGGGTGATTCCCTCTGACCTGGAAATTGCTGATAGGCTTCGCCAGGTGAGCAAGCCCATAGTATTAGTAGCTAACAAGGCGGATAATGCCAAACTTGAGACCGAGGTAGTAGAATTTTATGAGTTAGGGCTGGGGGAGTCATTGGCAATTTCAGCTTATCATGGCCGGGGTACGGCTGAGCTACTGGATAGGGTTATCTCCCTGTTACCGGCTCCGTTGCCGATTGAGGCTGAGCCAGAAATTATGAAGGTGGCTATCGTCGGTAGACCTAATGTAGGTAAGTCAATGCTGTTAAATGCCCTCTTGGGTGGGGAGCGGGCTATTGTTAATGATATTCCAGGGACTACCCGTGATGCTATAGATACTTTATTTGACTTTGATGACCAAAGTGTGCTACTTATTGATACGGCTGGTATCAGGCGGCGGGGGCGGTTGGGGGTCGGGGTAGAGCGGTATAGTGTAATCCGTGCCCTGCGAGCTATTGACCGGGCTGATATAGCTTTGTTGGTTCTTGATGCCACTGAGCTGCTTACGGCTCAGGATATGCATATTGCTGGCTATATTCAGCAAGCATTTAAGGGGATTGTGCTGATAGTTAATAAGTGGGACCTAGCTGGGGCTGAGAGCACAACTGAATGTAGTAAATACATCAGGAGTCAATTCAAGTTTATGCCTTATGCGCCGGTGCTGTATATTTCAGCTAAATTTAAACAAGGGGTGGATAAGGTTATGCCTCAGGTGTGCCAGGTGTATCAGGAGAGGCTCAAGCGGTTAGCTACTGCTGCGGTTAATAATGTGGTTCAGCAGGCAGTGGCGGCTCACAATCTGCCACGAAGAGGCCGCAAGCGGCTTAAAATCCTATCTGCTACTCAGGCCAAGGTAAACCCACCGGCTTTTGTCTTTTTTGTCAACGATGCTGGGCTAATACATTTTTCCTATCGGCGCTACTTGGAGAACAAGCTGCGCCAGTCATTCGGCTTCGCTGGCACTCCAATTCAATTGGTCTTTAAAACCAGGGGGTGAATTATGATAATCGCCAAGTTTGTGGCTGTGGTGCTAATCGGTTACCTTTTGGGTTCTATTCCCTTTGGTTTGTTGATAAGCAAGCGAAGTGGCAAAGTAGATGTTAGGCAGTATGGCAGTGGCAAGATAGGGGCGACTAATGTGCTGCGAGCGGCTGGCAGGAAAGCTGCGGCTCTGGTGGTCGTTCTTGATGTATCAAAGGGAGCGCTGGCAGTAGTATTGGCTGGGTTGATAATTGGCAGGAGCTACCTGGTGGTGGGTGATTTTGGTCTGGGGGCATTGGTTGCCCAGGTTTTAGCCGCTTTAGCAGCTATGGCTGGGCATAATTGGCCGGTATTTCTTAAATTTCATGGGGGGAGGGGTGTTGCCACCTTCTTCGGTGGGTTAGCCGCCTTGTATCCACCGGCAGCAATATTTGGCGGTCAGATTTTCATTATCGGGGCTGGTTTGACTAAGTTTGCATCGTTGGGCTCTATTGCCGGGGCAGTAGGTACCTATGCTATACTGGTGCCCCTTACCATTATGAATGGCTTCCCTATTGAGTATCTAGCTTACGCTCTGATAGGCACCATAATAATTATTGTTATGCACCGGGGTAATATTAGGAGATTAATGTCAGGCAAGGAGCGTAAGCTGGGCGAGAAGGCTAAGAAAGTAGGCTCTTCCCCGTCTACAGAGACCATAGGGTAAAATATGCCCAAGATTGCCATCATTGGTACCACCAGTTGGGGGAAAACTCTAGGGGTAGTGCTTGCCCGTGAAGGGCTAGAGGTCAGGCTGTGGGCAAGGACAGAACGAGAAGCTACTGAACTGAGAAACGGTGGACCTAATCCAAATTTGCTACCTGGCATTACCTTTCCTCCTCAGCTATCAATTACCAGCTCATTGAGTGAAGCCTTAGCTGAGGTAAAGGTGGTAATCCTGGCTGTGCCATCACAGACTATGCGGCAAAATATAAAATTGGTTGCCGTTCACCTTAATAAGTTGATGCTGATAATGAGTGCCGCTAAGGGTCTGGAGATTGGTAGCAGCAAGCGTATGTCGCAGGTAATTGCTGAGGAGATAGACCCTCAGTTTTGGTCTAATATTTGTGTCCTTTCCGGGCCTAATCTCTCCCGGGAAATCCTCCACGATTTACCAGCGGCTTCAGTGGTGGCAGCTGAGAATGAAGCTGTGGCCAGGAAAGTCCAGAAGCTGTTATCAACACCAAATTTTTGTTTGTATACCAATACTGATGTCATAGGTGTAGAGCTGGGGGGTGCATTAAAGAATATCATCGCTCTGGGCGCTGGTATGGTTGATGGGCTAGGCTACGGTGATAATGCCAAAGCAGCTTTTATGACCCGGGGGTTGACCGAGATGGCGGCTCTTGGGACTGCTCTAGGGGCAAGTCCCCTTACCCTTTCTGGGTTAGCTGGCCTGGGTGATTTGATTGCTACCTGTGCTAGCCCGTTAAGTCGCAATCACTATGTAGGGGTGGAGTTGACCAAAGGGCGCTCGCTAAAGGAGATAACAGACTCAATGGCTGGCGTAGCTGAGGGGGTGAGCACTACTGTTGCTGTCTGGAATCTAGCCCAGCGGCTGGGGCTGGAGATGCCTATTACCGAAAAGATTTATCAAGTATTGTATGTAGGGCTTGACCCTCGCCAGGCAATAATTGAGATACTAGGGAATGAGGGTAGACATGAATTAGCTGGTCGGAAATGGAGGCTATTCTCCTTCTTTAGGCACCGAAAGCATTCCTGAAAATATTTGTCAACCTCATCCCCCAATTTTTCACAGCCCGACCCTTCAGCCTCGCCCTGTATTTTAAAAGTCTTCCTACCCTTCTTACCTACTTTTGCTTGGGCTTAAGCTGTTAGACAGCTCCTGGAATAGCTGGCGCTGCTCTTTGGTTAATTTATCAGGGGTAACTACGCGTAGTGTAACTAGCTGGTCGCCGCGCCCGCTTCTATGAAGGTGGGGAATGCCCTTATTTTTGAGGTGGAAGACTTTGCCCGTTTGGCAGCCAGCCGGAATCTTGAGCGTGACTTCGCCGTCGAGAGTAGACACCTCTACCTCAACGCCAAGGGCAGCTTGAGCAAAGTTGATTGGTAGCTCATAGAGGATATTGTCACCATCTCGGGTGAAAAACTGGTGTGGTAGCACTGACAAGGTGATATAGAGATTACCTGAGGAGCCGCCTCTTGTTCCGGTTTCACCCTCACCCATGAGGCGTATTTGAGTGCCATCATCAACCCCGGCCGGGATTTTGACTAAAATACTACGCTGGCGCTTCTCCTTGCCTGTGCCCCGGCACTGGGGGCACGACTCAGTGATAATTCTGCCCTCGCCGTGGCACTGGGAGCAGGTAGTGGTACTAGTGAAGCGACCGAATATGCTTTGCTGGACTCGGCGTACTTGCCCGGTGCCATTACAGTTGGGGCAGCGGCTGGGTTGGTTACCCGGCTTACAGCCAATGCCCTGGCACAGGGAGCAGTTCTCGATGCGTAATATATTTATCTCCTTTTCGCAGCCAAAGGCTGTCTCCTCAAAGGTGATAGTAAGCCTGTAATGCAGGTCAGCACCCCGCTGGGGCGCTTGGCGGGTGGCAGTGGTTGCCCCTCCAAAGAAGGCGTCAAAAATATCACCAAAGCCGCCGAAGTTAAATCCTTCGAAGCCTCGCCCGAAAAGCCCCTCAGCACCACCATGCCCAAAGCGGTCATAGGCAGTGCGCTTATCAGGGTCGGAGAGCACTTCGTAAGCTTCATTTATCTCTTTAAACCTCTCCTCAGCCCCGTCATCGCGGTTGCGGTCAGGGTGATATTTGAAGGCTAGCCTACGAAAAGCTCTCTTTATTTCTTCATCGGTAGCATTTTTAGCTATACCGAGAACTTCATAATAATCCCGTTTTGGCATATTGTAACCCCATCCCCTTAATCCCCTTCCCCTTACTAAAGGGAAGGGGAATTGTTTAGATAAGAGGGGCGAAGCCCCTCTTTAACTCCTGTGCGTTCAGGGTGTCGTGAAGAAACGAATTGTTAGGTTAACTTTACAATATTCTGAAGTTAGACCCTCATTCCTAATATACAGGTAGTATGTATCTGGTTCCCAGGGCATTATCGGGTCTTCTAGCACAAAATTCCCTTTCGAGTCTCTAAAGAAGCGTTGGAAGCCACCACCTGAAATGGCGACAAGGTGGAAAGTCTTTATTCTTTCTCCCTCTCTGATTTCAAAAGGCATTATGCGTGTGTCACTTGGAGGTATGGTAACTATCACACCCTGCTCTAGCTCTGACCTGGAATAAATAATGACATTTGAGGCGTCAGGGAACCATTTAGGCTCTTCTGTCGAAGGAGGTGTTTCACTGGTGCAACCACCTAGCCCCACTGCCGTAGCTAGGATGAGACTAAAAATAACTGTAGCTACCTTATTCATTTGCCTTCTCCTTCAGTACGCATTAAGACCTTCCTATATTTTTAAACCTTGCGGAATCCACCTCATTGCTCGCGTGGGAAGAAGATACCTTTGATAAATTGAGGGATTATGGCAAGCAATATACCCGCTCCTGCAAGGTTGGGATTTTTGGCTATTATACTACCACTGAACATAACGAGGCCTACCTTGCTTGCCTCATCGCAGCGTCTTCTTCCCCAATCGTCCCAATTAGCGACTTGAGTTGGAGGTCGCTGGGTTGGGGGACTACCTCCGTAGTTATAAGGAACTATTGCCATATTCTCACCTCCTCTTTATTTGCTATTAAACCTCGCGAAACTCGCCCTCCACGGTGCCTTCTCCCTCTTCTTTTTCTGGTGGTTCACCCTCCGATGGTGGTTCCTCGCCTGGCGGGGGTGGCGGTGGTTGCTGCTGATAGATAGCAGCGCCTATTTTTTGCATAGCATTGGATAGCTCTTGCGTTGCCCGGCGGACGGCGTCAATATCTGTGCCCTGCAGGGCTGAGCGCACGGCGGCTATCTTGCCTTCTACCTCTTGGTTCAGGTCTGAGGGTATCTTATCCTTCTGTTCTCGCAGGGTCTTTTCGGCAGTATAGGCCAGGGTATCAGCAGTGTTACGTGTCTCTACCTCCTCTTTGCGTTTGGCATCCTCGGCAGCATGCGCCTCTGCTTCCCGCTGCATGCGCTCGACCTCTTCCTTGCTTAGTCCACTGGAAGCGGTGATAGTGATTTTCTGCTCCTTGCCCGTGCCCTTATCGTGAGCCTTAACACTGAGAATACCGTTAGCATCAATGTCAAAGCTGACCTCAACCTGGGGTACGCCTCGTGGTGCTGGTAGGATGCCATCAAGCATAAACCGGCCCAGTGTTCTGTTATCAGCCGCCATAGGTCTCTCCCCCTGAAGCACATGAATCTCCACGCTCGGTTGGTTATCAGCGGCGGTGCTGAAAATTTGGCTCTTGGAGGTGGGGATAGTGGTATTGCGTGGGATAAGTGGAGTCGCCACAGCGCCAAGGGTCTCAATACCCAAGGTGAGTGGAGTAACATCAAGCAGCAGGACATCTTTGACCTCTCCCTTGAGCACCCCCGCCTGAATAGCGGCACCTATAGCTACCACTTCATCAGGATTGACCCCCTTATGAGGTTCCTTGCCGAAGAATTGCTTTACCTTTTCCTGAACCAGTGGCATTCTGGTCTGCCCGCCAACCAGGACTACTTCATCAATCTGAGCTGAGGTCTTTTCGGCATCAGCCAGCGCCTGACGGCAGGGCTCCAGCGTCTTCTCGGCTAAGTCCATTACCAATTGCTCCAGTTTAGCCCGGGTAAGGGTAATACTAAGGTGCTTGGGACCACTGGCATCAGCGGTGATAAAGGGAAGGTTTATATCGGTCTGCTGGACGGTAGATAGCTCGCACTTAGCTTTTTCAGCAGCTTCTTTAAGTCGCTGTAGAGCCATTTTATCCTGCCGCAGGTCTATTCCCTGGTCTTTTTTGAACTCGTCGCACAGCCAGTCCATAACTCTCTGGTCAAAATCATCGCCGCCGAGGTGAGTATCGCCATTGGTGGCGAGAACTCTGTGTTGAACTTGGATCTTACCCTCTTCCTCTACTGGTCCTAGCTCTAGAATTGATATATCAAAAGTGCCGCCACCGAGGTCATAGACGGCGATAATCTCCTCTTCTTTCTCTTTACCTAACTCGTAGGCTAGGGAGGCGGCCGTTGGCTCATTAACTATTCGTAATACCTCAAGCCCGGCTATTTTGCCGGCATCCTTGGTTGCCTGCCGCTGACTATCGTTGAAGTAGGCGGGCACGGTGATTACCGCCTCAGTAACCTTATCACCTAGGTAGGCCTCAGCATCCACTTTAAGTTTTTGTATAATCATAGCTGAGATTTCCGGTGGACTATACTCCTTATTACCCATCACTACCCGCGAATCATTGTTGGGAGCTTTTGTTATCTGGTAGCTCTTACGATGGGCATCCTCTTCTATCGGGAGTTCCCGTCCCGCTGGTTCTCCCCACTTGCGTCCCATAAAGCGCTTAATGCTATAGATAGTGTTCTCGGGGTTGACGATGGCCTGGCGTTTAGCTATCTGCCCCACCAGGCGCTCACCATTCTTACTTATGGCTACTACTGAGGGAGTAAGGTTACTCCCCTCGGCGTTAGGGATGATTTTTGGCTCTCCAGCCTCCATCACTGCCACCTCACTAAAAGTTGTGCCCAAATCGATTCCTATAACTTTTGCCATAATTAACTCCTCCTTGACTAAAGACGACTAACACGCAGTATCAGGTCAGGAGATTAGTGCTCCTACTCACTATTTCCCTGCTCAACCTCTTTTTTCTCCTCTCCTTTCCCATTACCCACTACTACCATAGCTGGGCGAATAACCCTATCATGTAGCTTGTAGCCCTTTTGCAGCTCCTCAATAACTATTCCCTCTTTACCTTTACCGTGCATGGCTGCTTCGTGGAACTTAGGGTCAAATGGTTCCCCCAGTGCCTTAATCAGGGAGAGTCCTTGTCCCTCCAGGCTTGCTTGGAGCTTGCGCTCAATAAGCCTGATACCATCTACCCAGGTAAGTCGGGCTAGATGGGGGGGGGTAGAGGTAAAGGCTCGTTCCAAATCATCAAGTATAGGCAGGAGGTTAAGCATAAGCGAAGCGTTGGCGAATTTGCTAATTTCCTCCTTTTCCTGCTCGCTGCGCCGCTTATAGTTAATAAAGTCTGCTTGGGCTCTTTGCCAGTTAGCCAGATAGCCCTCTGCCTTTGTCTTTTCCTCAGCCAGGGACTGCTTTAATGTCCCTATATCCTTCTCATCCACCTCAGGTTCTACTTCGCTAGTTAAACCTTCTTCTGACTTGTCTTGTCCCATTGTTATCTCTTTTACCCCCTTCCAAGGTCGCTTCGCTCCAAATCCTAAATCCGAAGCACCAAATACTAAACAATTTCAAAATTCTAAATCCAAAACATTTTTTGGTCATTAGTGCTTTGTATTTGTTTAGAGTTTAGAAATTTGTATTTAGAATTTTCCTGTATCCCTTATCAATTGGTATTATCTAGGGTTAACTCGATGGGTGTTTCTCTTCCATATAGCTCGGTCACCAGTCTACCCAGCACCAAGGATAGGTAGTCTACAGTAGAGATAGCACGGGCATAAGGCATTCGGGTAGGCCCGACCACGCCTATAGTGCCAACAGCCTCTTGAAGCAGACCATACTGGCTGATGACCACGCTGTAATCGTGGATAACCTCTGCCCTATTCTCCCTTCCGATAACTACCTGCACCCCCTGGTTGGTTAACCCTGAGGGGACGATGCTCCTCAGCAGGTTTCTGTGCTCGACTAGTTCCATCAAGTTTAGCATCCGGTGGCTATGGGCAAATTCTGGTTGGTTGAGTATAAAGTGCAAGCCATCAAGGTAAGGCTCTTCATACTCTTGCTCATCTTCAGTCTCCATAACCTTTAGCAGGCAATCAGTTACCTGCTGTTCGATAGGGGAAAGGTCTGTGCCTTTAGCTAGAATCTGTGAGCTGGTCAAGCCAGAATAAGTAGCATTTAGTTTATTGGCGATAGTCGTTAGCTCCGATTGAGGTATAACCTGGGTAAAGGTTATTAGTTGTTGCTTTGCCCTGGCACCACGAAGGATAAGGACAAGCAGTGCCAGAGAGTCGTGCAGAGCGACCAACTCCAGGTGCTTGAATTGACAAGCTACCGGCTTGGGCATAGTAACTACAGCCACATTTTGAACCAACTGAGCGATAAGAGTTGCGGCTAGGTTTAACCATTCTTCTAGTTTCCTCTCCACCTGATGGAAGAGGTGGTTTATCAAACACTGCTCGGCTAGAGGCAGCTGGATGTCCATTAGAGTCTCCACATAGTAGCGGTAGCCTTTATCTGAGGGTATGCTTCCGGCTGAAGGGTGGGGGCGGGTAATGTAACTCTCCTGCTCCAGGTGTGCCATCTCGTTGCGGATAGTAGCCGCACTTACCCCCAGCTCATAGTCATTGATGATACTCTGTGATGATACCGGTGTTGCCTTGACAATATATTGTTCCACTATAGACTTGAGTATCGTCCCTGTTCTGGAAGTTAACACCCTTACCTCCAATTAGCAGTCTAAGCCTGAGACTGCTAATTATTATTTAAACTTACCATTTCTAACTATTATTTGTCAAGAGAAATTTTAGGGAAATGCTCTCGTTTAGATAGATAGGTGACACTTCAAAGTATAAGGGTATCCTCCACTTTAAGTTGGGAACAAGCCCTAGTAGTTCCTTGTGTCATTGCGAGCGAAGCGAAGCAATCTCATAGTTGCCCTCTTCCTGGAGATTGCTTCGGTCGCCTAGGTGACCTCGCAATGACGAGGGGGTATGTGCTTCGTAATGACAAAAAAGGGGGTCATGTGTCACCAAAGTACTGAACGAGCACAGGGGATTGATTAGAAACCCCACCTATGATATATTTAGGTAAATGGATATTAGCTGGCTAGGTCACTCTTGCTTTAGGATTAGGGGTAGTCATGCCATAGTTATTACTGACCCTTACTCACCAAATTTGGGCTACTCATTGGGCA
>JAUVZA010000041.1 GCA_030602805.1 Dehalococcoidia bacterium
TCTATATCAAACCATCTCCCGATTTAGAAGAGATTAAAGTTGATTGCACAGCTACACAACATAGAGAGACCTGGAAGTTCTCTTTTTACAAATGGGAAGGGAAGGGTCTAAAGACGAAAATAGATTATCTTTTTAGGATCCCGATTAGGTGAGAGGCATTTCAGGCAGAGTGCTAAGTAGGCTATAATGAAGCCTGTGTAAGTCACCTTAACACTACACTCTGTTTCCTGTGCCACTGTATCTCAGAGGCTACAGAAGCAATAGCATCATCAGGGGTAGTAATGAAAATAAGCTCAGCAGTATCAGCCACAGCTTGATTGCTATTGAGGGCATGGCAACCGCTAACTGCCTGTGCCAGCTTTCTGGCTGAGGTCTGACTTCGGCTGGATACGGCTATCACCCGGTAGTCCTTACTGCTCAGCCTAACCGCTAGGGCAGTGCCTACAGTTCCGGCCCCAATAAATCCTAATCTGAGCATATTATCTCTCCTCACCTTTACCAAACTCATATAAAAATGCCCTCTCCGATATAGCCAAAGAGGGCATTCAAAATACAATTCTAATTTTTGCCGTCTCGGTCATATCCGATCCAAGCGACTAAGATTATTAATGATGCTTATTTTAAGGAACTCACCGCCTAATCGGTCGATGGCTAGTAACTTACTATCAATTTTGATTATATAAAACTAATACCAGTTTGTCAATAGCTCTTTGGGTAACCTGATTACCCTAATTGGACCGAGATAGCCTGCTTTATCCCCTTAGGTTGCTTGGTTTAGGGTGCCCTCAGCAATCATGGCATTGAGAGAATCGCACAAAGCCTTGACTGTCTGGTCAATATCCTCTTCAGTGTGGGCTGCTGACAGGATAAAGAATCTCGACCCCATGGTAGCAATACCACGCTGAAGCAGGTGAAGACACAGCCGTTGTCTCGCTGGGCTTCTTGCCGTTAACTTGCCAACATCCCTAGTAGGTGACAAAGTATCATTAGATGGTTCGTAATCAATCGGACCAAGGTAGATGTGGACAATAGACCTACTATAGAGACAGGCATTAATACCCCGTTCCTTTAGAGCTTGGTTACCTCTTTCCCGAAGGTAAGCGCCAAGTTGATTAGCCCTTCTTTGAACCTCACCCCCTATATAGAGCTTGCAGGCGGCAATACCAGCAGCGGCGGTGAGAGGGTTAGCATTCCAGGTACCTGAGTGTTCAACGAACTGTTGAGGGGGAGCCTTAGGCTTTAACATATCCATAATATCAACCCGACCCCCCAGGGCTCCGATACCCAGTCCCCCACCTAGGCACTTACCCAAGCTGGTTAAATCAGGCTTTACCCCTATCGTAGCTTGTCAGCCTCCAGGTGAATCGCGGAAGCCGGTAACTACCTCATCGATGAGGCAAACAGTACCGTACCTTTGGGTGAGACTAGGCAGAGCACGAACAAAATCAGCATCCCATGGAATCTGACCAGCCATGTGGGCACCACCCCCTTCAATGAAGAGGATAGCGTATTCTTTCTTGACCAGTTCCTCTTCTACCAGGTTAAGGTCATGACCGGGTAGCACCTTAACCTCATCAGCAACAACGCCTAGAGTAGAGAGTACCACTTCGTCGGCCCAACCATGAAAGTTCTCCACGAACCTGAGGAGCTTTCTCCTACCAGTAAAGGCCCGGGCAAGCCTTATCGCCATCATATTGGCTTCCTGCCCACAGGCGAAAAACTCAACCCTCTCCATCGCTGGCATCAGCTCAGCCCGCTCAACTTGCAGCGCACAACTTCAAAACAAAGCCAATTTTATCAATAGGGAACAGGAGTGCGAACTTCACTGGGTCCTTCTGTCCTGTCCTTCTGGAAAAGTTCCCAAAGTCGATGGGAGACTGGACCTGGTTTCCCAGTGCCAATCGTCCTTCCATCATATTTAACTATTGGTGTGACCCGGCCACTACCAAGTATAAGCATTTCTAAGCTCTCATAGACCTCATGTTGAGTGATATCTGTTTGAGATATCCCTCTTAATTCTCCACTTTTAACTAACTCTTTAGCAAGTTCAACTCCCCGGATTAAGCCAGTGCCCTTTAGTACATGCTCAAACCTAGGGTACTTGAATATTTTTTCTTGGCTCACAATGGCCACATTTTCAGTTGCCGCCTCTGCTAGATGTCCTTCCTGGTCATACCAAATACCAAAACGGGCGTTGTTTTGGTGTGCCTCGAGGTGAACCAGTGCATTGAGTATATAACAGGTTGTTTTTACTTGAGCGTAGAAACCTGGTTTTAACGGAACATGAGTTGTTATAGCTGATACGTTTTCGGGGAGGATACCGGTGCGACGACTATCCCTCAGCCCCATTCCTAAAACGATAACATAGAAGAGGCTTTTTTTAGGTGTTGTCGGGTCACAGGCAAAGTCTCCCAAACCACGAGAAACAAAAAGACGCACACCACAATCTCTAGCACCTGATATAGCTATAGTCTCCAAGGCAATCTGTTTAATGGTGGCTATATCAAAAGGTAAGTCCAGTGAGATTATCTCTGCCGACCTCACTAATCTAGCCAGGTGAGCCTCAAAACAGTAGGCATAACCATTTTTAACAGGAAAATATTCGAAAATACCATCCCCACGATTTATTATATGATCATCCAAAGGTATAACCATTAAGGCTGGATCGGTCACTACTCCACCAAAAACACTGAAGTACATAGCAAGATACCTCGAACGCCCAGGCTCTCGCCATTCAGGCTCCCCTGCAAAAATCTCATCCCTAGATAAAATCCTAAGACTCATAATATAACCTCCTTTCTTATTTAGCTTTATTTTAGTTACCGTTGTTAGTTTAGGTCTTGCTGCCGATTTAAGCCAGCCATTTGCCAGAGTGGGTACTGTGAGGAGCGCCAGATATACCTTGACTGACTGTGCCCCAGTATCAGGGCTCCGTGACCCATAGAATAATCTATGTATTCGTTACCATCTATGTCCCACTTTCGTGAACCCTTGGCATGAGTTATGTAAGGCCTAAAAGGGTCAAATATGCGACCAGCATGGGTAACACCATTGGCAGCAAAAATCTTCTCTGCCCGTTCATGTAACCTCTGTGACTCTGGATGAGTTCTAATTTATTCCTCAACTATTCTATCTACATTCCGTTCCTTCTGGGGAAACCTAGATATGTCTCAACCTAGTTTATTAACTCTACCTAGGCGCTCAATCCCAGAGCAGAAACCACCGGCAGATCCTTCATAGTCACTAATCCCGATGGGGCGTCTATAACCCGGTGAACGGAGTTCACCACCATGGCTGCAGTAGCTATATCACCATGGGTGCCTCCTTTTATAACCACCTCTAGGTTGGGAGTCCCGGTGAGATATACAGCATCGTAGGATTCGGGAGCACCTACAGATGCCTCAAACTCTAAAGTTACTAGCTCCTCTCCAGCTCGGATCCCCCTACCTGCCTGCCTGACACCAGCCGCCTGCCCAGGCTCTACGGTTACGAAATCGGTCTTTACCTGAGCTTCGGCAATTACGGGTTCGATACTCTCGGTAATCTCATCTAACTTCCACCCTAGCCCGCTAGCAATCATGGCTATGGATTCCGGTCAGCCCACATGTTTTAAAGTCCCGGCAGCTACCAGTTTCTCAAACTCCTCAAGCGTGCGCCCTGCCCCTATCTTCTTTTGGAAAGGACCACGACGCGGAGAGGCATCCTGAACCCTAACTACTTTGACTCGCTTAACTTGCTGACAAACTCCAGTCATAAATAATGGCCAGGCATCCATAAGGAACCCAGGATTTACCCCTGTAGCCAGAACGGTAACATTGTTTGCCTTGGCTATCTTATCGATCTCAGCCGAAAGTTGGGGGTCTTTCCTATACGGATAAGACAGCTCCTCACAAGTTGATACTACATTGGCACCAGCCGCAACGCACTTTTCTACCTGAGGGTAAACGGCTTTCAGAGAAGAGCTCGTGGTAAGAAACACAACATCAGGCTTGGCCTGAGACAGAACAGCGTCAGCATCAGCAGAGATGCTGACCCCAAGTTTATCCTTAATGCCAGCAACTTCACCCAGATCGCGCCCTACTAAGCCCTTGTCGATATCAACAGCACCAACCAGCTCAATGTCCGCCCTCTGGCAGGCATACCTGACCACGCTACAGCCAATAGGACCACACCCAAATTGCACTGCCTTAGCTTTTGTCACCATTTAACCTCTCAATCATTTTTTATTATAATAGCGCATTATCCTTAATTTTTCAAACTAACCTCCCAATCGATTTTTATTATAATAGCACATTATCTTTGGTTCTACGTCAATAAGTGTAAAACTATTCTGAGTCCATAGACGTAATTAGACTCTTTGGTAAAGCTACAGTATAATTGGAATACTATGATGTTAACAGGGCGTAAGAGGGTTTACCTTAAGCTTCATCGTCACTGCTGGGAGACGAGATGATAGAAATAAAGGATTTGTGTGTTGAGTTAGGCAGCTTTTTACTCAAAGATATCACCTTCGATGTCCAGGATGGGGAGTATTTCGTCCTTCTGGGACCCACCGGAGCAGGCAAGACCGTGCTTTTGGAGTCTATCGCTGGGCTGAAGCCCATCAGGAGCGGCCAAGTAAGAATCAACGGTAGGGATGTGACCCTCCTCAATCTAGAGAAAAGGAACATTGGTTTTGCCTTTCAGGATAATGTTCTCTACCGTCACTTATCAGTTCGTGACAATATATCCTTTGGCTTGCAGTGGAGAAGAAAAACACGACGAGAGATTGAAGATGCTATTGACCGAGTGGTCAAACTCCTTGACATTACACACCTGCTGAAGAGAAGACCCTGGTCTTTAAGTGGAGGTGAAAGTCAGAAAATTGCCCTGGCTAGGGCATTGGCGATAAAACCCGACCTTCTTCTTCTCGATGAACCCCTGAGTGCGGTTGACCCTGAGATGAGAGAGGCTACTGAGAGAGAATTAAAGGTAATACATAACCGTCTTAGGCTAACTACAATCCATGTCACCCATGATTTTGAAGAGGCGATAGCCCTTGGCGACCGTATAGCAGTTCTGGGGGAAGGTCGTATAGCCCAAATAGGAACTCCGGAACAGATATTTCGTCATCCAAACTCAGAATTTGTGGCTCGGTTTGTAATGACCCGCAATATCTTTGAAGGGAAAGTGCCGGATGGCTCCGAGGGACAAAGCGTTTTCTGCGTTGAGGGGGCAAAATTGGCTGTGGTTACCACCCTGCGAGGCAGGCTCCATGCCTCTATCCGCCCGGAAGATATTCTGATTTCAAGAGAGCCGCTACATTCCAGCACTTTTAATAGCTTTCAGGGCACCATCACCCGTATAGCTAACCGCGGTTCGGTTGTCTACCTCATCGTAAACGTGCCACCAGAGTTCACCTGCCTCATTCTTCACCGTTCGCTTGAGGAGATGAGCCTAGAGGAGAAGCAGAAGGTATTCATAACATTCAAGGCATCAGCCGTGAATATCTTTTGACGCTCTAGCCAATAGCATGCTCGTTTCCCCTCGTATGTTTTACACCATAAGTTTATCACGGTAGAGATAATGACGACAAATAGTCATGGTTTATTAGAGGGGTTTTGTCCAATTAAATGAATTTGTGATAATATTTAACCAGCTAGGAACCAACTAGCAAAGTTAGGGGGTTTTAATATGGGAAGAGAACCCAGGATTGGGGTATATATCTGTCACTGTGGTAGCAATATCGCCGGGACTGTGGATGTAGAGCAGGTCACCCAGTTTGCTAGCAGTTTGGATTCGGTGGTAGTAGCTCGTGACTATCGCTTCGTGTGCTCTGACCCGGGGCAAAGTATGATTAAGGAGGACATTCAGGAGTTAGGGCTTAATCGTATAGTTGTTGCTTCCTGCTCACCAACAATGCATGAGCCTACTTTCCGCCGCGTTTGTCAAGAGGCAGGGATAAACCCGTATTTATTTCAGATGGCAAATATTAGAGAGCAGTGCTCTTGGGTAACTGAGGATAAGCAGCTAGCTACGGAGAAAGCCAAAGCGCTGGTAAGCGCTGCGGTAAGGCGAGTTTATTATCAGCAACCTCTAGAGACTAGACAGGTACCGATGAATCCTAACACTCTCATAGTAGGCGGGGGTATTGCTGGCATTCAGGCTGCCTTGGAGATTGCTGACTCTGAGCATAAGGTCTATCTGGTGGAGAGGACCCCCAGCATCGGGGGGCATATGATACAGTTTGACAAAACATTCCCTACTCTGGATTGCTCAGCCTGTATCCTCACCCCAAAGATGACGTTAGTCGGCTCTCACCCCTTTATTGAGCTACTGACCTATAGTGAAGTAGAAGAGATTTCAGGTTTTATCGGCAATTTCAAGGCTAAAATCAGGAAGAAGGCAAGGTGTGTTGATGAAGAAAGGTGCACTGGCTGCGGCGTGTGCATAGAGAAGTGTCCTTGGAAGGCAGATAGCGAGTTTGATGTCGGTATGAGTAAAAGGAAGGCTATTTATATTCCATTCGACCAGGCAGTGCCTAATGTGCCAGTTATTGACCGGGAACACTGTGCCTACTTCCTAAAGGGCACCTGCCGTGCTTGTGAGAAGTTCTGCGAGGCAAAGGCGATTGATTTTGAGCAGGTAGATAAATTTGTTGAGGTTGAAGTAGGTTCTATAATTGTAGCCACTGGTTTTAATGTCTTTGACCCTACCCCCATTTCTCAATACGGTTACAAGTGGCTGGATAATGTTATCACCGGCCTTGAGTTTGAGAGGCTGGTTAACTCCGCAGGACCAACCGGTGGCAATATAGTGCTTAAAGACGGCTCACCTCCTCGGAGCATAGCTATTATTCACTGCGTAGGCAGCCGTGATAAAAACTATCATGAGTATTGCTCTCGGGTGTGTTGTATGTATTCCTTGAAGTATGCTCATTTAATAAAGGAGAAAACCGAGGCTGAAGTATACCAGATGTATATAGACATGCGCTGTTTTGGCAAGGGCTATGAGGAATTTTACGACCGCATCTCAGAGGAGGGAGTTAATTTTATACGAGGGAAGGTAGCTGAAATTACTGAAAACACCACAAGTGAAGGGGAAGGAAAGCTAATTGTCTCCTGCGAGGACACCTTACTTGGCAGCATAATAAAGGTGCCGGTAGATATGGTTATCCTGAGTATAGCTTTGGAGGCACAACCAGATGCCGAGGCGGTTGCTCGTTTATTTAATATTAGCCAAAGTGCCGATGGCTTCTTCCTGGAAAAGCATCCCAAGCTTGACCCAGTAGCTACTACCACTGATGGTGTCTTTGTAGTCGGCTGTTGTCAGGGTCCCAAGGATATTCCTGATACTGTAGCTCAAGCCTCGGCGGCGGCTGCCCGAGTTTTAGCTTTGATTAGTAAGGGTAGTGTAGAAATTGAGGCTGCTACCGCCATTATTGATGAAAGAATCTGCTCTGGCTGCCAGATTTGTAAACTTGTTTGCCCCTATAGTGCCATCTCTTTTGAGGAGGAGAAGCAGGTATGTCGGGTTAATGAGGCTTTATGTAAGGGCTGTGGTGCCTGCGTTGGCGGTTGCCCTAGCGATGCTATAAGCCTTAATCACTTTACTAATGAGCAAATCCTGGCTGAGATGGAGGGAGTGCTAGTATAGCCACGCCCTTTAATAGAGGTCAATTATCAAGAGAAGTTTGAAGAGGCAGAGTTGAGGCTGATAAGTAGTCTATTAGTACTCACTAGAGATGAAGTTCTTAATTTGGGCATAGGTGAATACTGGTCCATCACGGCATACATAGAGATTACCAATATTGCATCGTCCACATTTGCCTATGCCACACTTCATCCTTTTTTCCAAGGTGGTTATTATTTGTTCAGGGGTAAAGCCTAATTTGCCCAAAACGGGGAAGGTAAATCTAATCATAATCGGTGGCCCACAAACAATAGCTACCGCGTTATCTGGGGAAGGAGCCACCTGCTCCAGCACTTGAGGCACAAAGCCTTCTCTCCCTGTCCAGCTCTCATCACCTTTATCAACGGTAGTTGCCATACTTACCGATTTGTCTTTATCCCATGCATCTAGGTCATACTTAAAACAAAGGTCAGCTGGGCTACGAGCACCATAGATAATATCTATATTTTTATATTTATCCCGGTTATCTATGACATTCCAAATTAGAGACCTTAGTGGGGCTAAGGCAATACCCCCGCCAACGAAAACAAGGTTCTTACCCTCCAGAAAATCAAGGGGAAAACTATTGCCGTAGGGCCCTCTAAAACCTATTTCAGCGCCAACACTGAGCCTATGCAGAGCATTAGTTAACCGTCCTACTCGCTGTGCAGTGAATTCCAGGTGGTCGCGCCTGGTCGGGCTGGATGAAATGCAGAAAGGGGCTTCACCTATGCCCAAAACGGAGTATTCACCGAATTGGCCTGAATCAAAGGTAAACTCTTCCCGTAGCTTCTCGTCCTTGAAGTTGAAATGGAAGGTTCTGACACCGGGTGTTTCGTCAATTATCTTCTCTATTATGGCGATGTGTGGCAGGTACACATTGCCCTGGGCAAGATATCTTCTTCGGTCACTAATATCAGCAATTGCCATTTTTCCTTTCTCCAATTATGATGTCTACCGCTATTGCTTATCCAGACTGCACTTTGGCTTGCATCTTCTCTAGTGTCTGGGTAATATCCCAGTTTACTGGGCATTGGCGAACACACCTTCCACAGCCAGTGCAGGCAATAACATCAAAGTTCATTGGATAAAACTCATATTTGTGGCATACCTTGTTCCTAACCCTTCGCCACTTCTCTATCCTTGGGTTTTCCATCGGCATCTTGGTATAGACGGGAAAGCTACAGCTATCCCAACTCCTGAATCTTGTGCCCCTGTCTTTAATCAGTTCATCATTAATATCAAAGCAATAGCAGGTGGGACAAAGGAGGGTACAGATGCCACAACTTATACACTTGGCGGCTATTTCCTCCCATAAATCTTGGATTTCAAAAGATGACAGCAGTTTCTCCTCAATATCTTTGGTATCTAGCTGTCTGGTTACCTTTTGGTAAGTTGCCTCTTTGGTTTCCTTAGCTCTGGTTTCATCAGCTTCAGTTGCTTCTTCTAACTCGCTACTCATACTCATTAACTCTCTACCTTTATCGGTAACCCCTTCGACTAAGAACTCATCACCGATATCAGTAAGCATCAGGTCAACATTAGCGGAATCGGTGGGGCTGCCTCCTAGAGAGGTGCAGAAGCAACTATCGTAAGGTTTAGTACACCCTAGCCCAACCAACACCGTATTCTTCCTTTTGGGAAGGTAGTAAGGGTCCTCGTAGGTATCCTTAAAGGTCTTGTCCAGTATAGTCAGGGCATTAGCATCATAGGGGCGAATACCAAAGATTAGCTGCTTTTGTCCATCGGACGATGGCAGTTCTATATGGTAACTCTGCTTATCTTTCTGGAAGCTGAACATTTCCTCCACTGGGGGGAAGAAAATAGCTTTAGGCGGGACGATAGTATTTCTATGCCAATCCAGAAAGCTAGTATCCTTGCCATCCCATTTAGCAAACTTAGCTATGCCTTCGTCTTTAGATGGGATGAATAACTCAAACTCTTTGCTCCAATCACCCAGGAGTTTGGCTATATTTTTCTTGTTTATCTTCTTGTTAGCCATTCCCTATCTCTTCTATTTAATAAAGTCCTCTGGGTCAGTGGTCTCATAATGGGTCATTAGCGGTGCTGCCTCCTTATCCATTCCTGCTTTAAAATGGTAAAGGTCATCCACTAAGTCATACATCTCTTTAGTCAGGCTTCTTAGGGGGATATTCACCGGACATGCGCGTTCGCATTCACCACAATCAGTGCACCTTCCGGCTACATGAATATTTCTGATTACTTGAAATATGAGGTTATCCTGCCATCGTGGCACAGGAGCTATCCACTGTGGCTCAGACTCTTCAACGAAGCACCGCTCACAAAAGCAAGCCGGGCAGATACTTCGGCAGGCATAGCATCTGATACAGCGGCTGAACTCCTTTTCCCAGAAATCCCACCTCTGTTCCTGAGGCATCCCTTCTAGTGTTTCTATCCCTTTTCTACTAGCTGTCTTATCGGCAACCAAGGAACTAGATTCATCAAGAAGGATATTGTATTCTTGAGGAGTAGGAAACTCGCAGCCAAGACAATTGTCAAACAGGACTTCACTGGCTGGGAATTCTTTTTTCTCACCATCAACCGTCACTACTACCTTATCACCGTCACGGGTAACATCATCTAGCTCATCCCTGTCCTTACCTACCAGCCCCTCTACCTTACTCAGGTCAATAATCCCTGGACAGGGGACGCCCAGAATGACTACATCCTCTCTTTTTACCTGGTTATCCTGTATTAGGCTGACTATGGAACGATTGTCACACCCTTTGGCGACAATGCCCACCCGACCCTTGAGTTCAGTGAGATATTCACTGAGATTGTTCACTATAAATGGGTTGATTATTAGGCGGTCAACACTATCTTTGTCCTTAGTTATTAGCGGGGTAGTAGTAAATTTTAGGCTTCCTGTTTCAAAACCAATAATATAGTCAACCTTGCCTTGCTCTAGTAGTGCCTTAGCCTCACGTCTTAATCTTTGTTCCGTCTCTCTATCTTTCATCAGCAAACAATTTGTTAGGGCCGATTTCTTTCAACCCTTTGGTCACTTCAGTAACTACCTCGGTGAATTTTCCTCCCTCTGAGGCTGAGACCCAACTGGCTTGAATCCGCTGCGGGTCAACGCCTACATATTCAAGGAACTTCTTGGTTATGGCCATTCTCCTTCTAGCACGGTAGTTCCCGGTTTGATAATGACAATCACCCGGGTAGCAGCCTGAAACCAGCACACCATCAAAGCCTAGGCGCAGAGCCTTAAGGATGAAAAGAGGGTCTACTCTTCCTGAACATGGGACCTTTATTATCCTTATGTTGGCTGGATATTTCTTGCGGCTAGTCCCAGCTAAATCGGCACCAGCGTAACTGCACCATCGGCACAAAAAACCGAGCAGTTTAGGTTCCCATTCTGATTCTTGCTTCACCATTAACCTCTGAAAAGTAAAACCAAACTAGATAATCATTCTATCATAGACGATAGGGCAGTATCAAGGCTTGGAGTAGCTAGATTGCTTTCCAACCTCACCCCCTTAATCCCCTCTCTGGGCTAAAGCCCTTAAGGGCAGAGCCTCTCCTTTAAAGGAGAGGGGGATGGATTATATAAGAGAGGCGAAGCCTCTCTTTAAATCTCCTTAGAAGCAGGAATCAGGGGATAGGGTTAATAAACTGTCTCATATGTTGGATTGCTTTCATAGCTACCGCACTGTATACTATTAGCTTAGTCTAAATCTTTTTTATGGTGGATGTTTGTGAAAACCAGCGATTTTGACTATTCTCTTCCCCTTGAACTTATTGCTCAAACCCCTATTGAACCAAGAGACCAATCACGACTTATGGTTCTAAACCGCAGTGACAGTTCAATGGAGCACCGGAAATTTTTTGAAATAACCGATTATTTGCGGGCTGGTGATGTCTTGCTATTTAATGATAGTCGTGTTATTCCAGCTCGCCTTGATGGGGGGAAAATTGATAGCGGCGGTAGGGTAGAGATTTTGCTGTTGCGTCGGCTTGATACTTGTGCCTGGGAGACGCTGGTCAAGCCTGGCAAGCGAGTTAATATTGGCACTATGATTGAGATAACAAATGATTCCGTAGTTGATAACAGGCATGAGGCTAAGGTTTTGGCTAAAGTAATAGAGCTGAGGCAAGGTGGTATAAAGGTGATAAGTTTCTCTGATGAGACACTACTACCCAAATTAGGCAAGATTCCGCTACCACCCTATATACACACTCCCTTGACCCGTCCCGGGCGTTATCAGACAGTCTATGCTAGTGAAGCTGGCAGTGTGGCCGCACCCACCGCCGGCTTGCACTTTACACCTGAATTACTTGGTGATATAGAGCGGAAAGGGGTTCACTGCTTGTTTGTTACCCTTCATATAGGGCTTGATACCTTCCGACCAGTTAGAGAGGATGACCCGCTTGAACACCCCATTTACCGGGAATATGGTGGGCTAAGGCAAGAGGTAGCCAGTCAATTATCTCAAGCCAAGGCGGAGGGGCGGAGAATTATTTGCGTTGGCACCACCACAATGAGAATTATAGAGCAGGTAGCTCAAAACAGTAACGCCGCTTTTTTAGAACCGTTTGAAGGTTGGGTAAGTTTGTTTATTTTGCCTGGATACCAGTTCCGTGTGGTGGATGCCCTTATCACCAATCTTCATCTGCCTAAGTCAACACTACTGATGCTGGTTACTGCCTTTGCTGGCAAAGATTTTATTAACCGAGCCTATGAGGAAGCAATAGCTCTACGCTATCGCTTCTATAGCTTCGGCGACGCCATGTTAATAATTTGAAAGGTCAAGTTGATTTTTACTTACCTTTATGCTACGCTGTTTAAAATTAAATAATTATAGAGGTGCCTGAGCGCAAGCAAGGGCTTAAATGGAAGGCAAGTCCGGTGGAAATCCGGCACAGTCCCGCCTACTGTAACTGAGGGTTATAGCCTCTCAGAAGTCAGAACGCCAGCCTCTATTATTTATTACCTCCGCGGAGATGGGGGAAGCAGGTTACAGATTACAGAAATCCCCTTGTTCTGCAAACGAGGGGATTTTTTATATTTTGGTTAATTATTGAGGGAGTGGGGGGAGGAGAATGAAATTGCTAATATGCATATAGCCAGATTAACCTGAAGTCGTATTAGTGGTAGGTGATAGTGATAAGGATGCTGATTAAACTAAGACGCAGTAACCGGCTAATTTTGATTTTGTTACTATTGGGTGGCAGCTTGGTTATCGCATCATTGTTGGCTAGTGCCTTTGGGGCGGTAACTATCCCCTTGCCCGATATATTGAAGATGGCTCTTAATAAGGTAGCTGTTTTTGATTTTTCATCTACCTGGAGGGCTGTGGATGAAACAATTATTTTTCAGATTAGGCTACCCCGGGTAATAGGCGGAGCTTTAGTCGGGGCAGCTCTGGCTACAGCCGGGGTGCTCTTTCAGGGTTTACTGCGTAATCCTATGGCTGACCCTTACATCATCGGGACATCAGCCGGTGCTGCTTTAGGAGCAACTATAGCTATGACGTTACCGATAAACCTGGCTTTCCTTGGCTTTGGCTTGGTGCCGGCGGCAGCCTTTATTGGTGCTTTGGCTACAGTGATTCTAGTCTATAATCTGGCACGGGTGGGCGGCAAGACACCTATTATAAGTATGCTCCTAGCCGGATTTGTAGTAAGCGCTCTACTCGCGGCAGTTATGGCATTTATGATGTCAATGAGTGACCGATTCGGCTTAAACCTCCACTCGGTTTATTCGTTTCTTATGGGTCATATCTCAGTAACTGGCTGGGGACAGATAGCTGTTATTGCTCCGCTGGTCATCGGGGGTATTATCGGTGCCCGATTTTTCGCTTTCCACTTGAATGCTTTTTCTCTGGGGGAAGAGGGCGCCGCCTATTTAGGTATTGAAATTGAGCGAGATAAAATACTCATCTTAGCCTTAGGCTCTCTGCTCACCGCAGCCGCTGTTTCTATTAGTGGGTTGGTTGGTTTTGTTGGGTTGGTAGTGCCTCATGCTGCGCGACTGAGCTTGGGACCAGACCATCGGCTTCTGTTACCAGCTTCGGCATTAGCTGGTGCTGCCTTTTTGGTTATTGCCGACCTTTTAGCTCGTACTCTCCTGGCTCCTGTGGAAATTCCAGTAGGAGTTATTACAGCTATTATTGGAGCCCCGTTTTTCATCTATCTGTTAAGGCATACTAGAAGGGAATACGCTTTTTGATGGTCAGCTTACAAATTCAGCTGGTTTACTTTTCCTATCTTGATGGGCTGGTTTTAC
>JAUVZA010000099.1 GCA_030602805.1 Dehalococcoidia bacterium
GCCAACATTCCTGCCGATATCGACACCTTGCTGACAAGAATAACCGAAGCAGTTGCCACTGCTGCGGCTCTAGCTGCCCTTGATACTGTTGTGGACACCCACGATACAGATATCAAGGCGCTCCTCGCCGCCATTGCTGGCTACATTGACACCGAGGTAGCTGCCATCCTGGCTGCCGTTGACACTGAGGTGGCTGCCATAATAACGAGCCAGGGCCGCCAGCTCTTCACTATGGACTTCTGGAGTTTGCCCCAAGAGGAGGTTGCCCTTACTGTAGGTGCTGGAGACAAGGCTTTGCCGAGTGTAACTGTAGGTGATTTACCCGGAGGGGCTACCATAGTCAGGGCAATAGCCATGTTCAAGTTCCGAATGGTTGAGAACCATACCTATGCGGGGGTAAACAGTCTTGATGGTGCTCAGGAGATTCAGGTGGCTGCCTCTGTGGATGCTATCAATTTCGTAGATGCCCAGTTTACTCTGGCTCAGGATACTAGAGAGGGTGGAGACGTTGTTATAGGTGTCATAGATATTGCTGCAACGGTTAATGCCAATGGTGCCTATGCCTTCCATTGGGATTTGGCAAAAGCCCTACAAACTGGCATAAACTTCAACGATGTCCAGATGGGGATTCGCATCTGGTACAGCATCTAATAACACAGTCTGTAGCGAGACTGAGGATTAAACGGTATCTAGCCACTGTTGAATTTATCGCCAAAGGAGAACCAATGGCAGAAATAACACTAGAGTTTAGAGAAAGAATACTAGCCGGCAGAAAAGCGATTGTCACTTATAGGGAGGAATAGTGGAAACTATCTACAGACAAATAGCACCACATAGACTAACTAAGCCACAGTTCCAAGCCAAACTCCAAAAGGACAGCGAGTACGAGATTGCTGTCCAAAACCTTACTATGTCTTGGAAGAAGGGAGAGATAACACAGGAAGCGTACAAGCAGCAAAAGTCTACCCTCTGGCACAACTACAGAAATTGGGCTATATCTCAAGGCTTATATAAGGAGGTTACTCCTGAACAGCAATTAGCTGAGGTTGAAGATAGGCTTAATGCTCAGGTCGAGGAGGTTAATGCCATCCGCCAAGAGCTAGGACAAAAGCCTATTGAAATTAGAGAGAAACTATAGAGGTTAGATAATGGCTCAAACTTTCTTCCCGATAACACCAACTGAGATTACGGCTGGGGCTTCTGGTGAGTGGACACCTATGGATGCCAGTGCCCTCATTGCAGAAGGGGCTACTGGTGTAATCCTTCATGTTGTTAATACTGCCGGTTTTGATAGGGACCTTGGTCTCCGTAAGAATGGGTCTACTGACGATAGATATACCGATGCAGATGGGGTGGCCCATTTCTGGGCGATGATAGGCGTTGATGGCGACAGAATCTTTGAAGCCTATGTTCAGAGTACTACTGAGATTGACATTTATGTAGTTGGCTACACTATGGCTGGAGTAGCCTTTAGCACCAATGCTGACGATAAATCACTCGGCTTTGCGCTTGATTGGTACGATATTGATTGCTCCACTGAAGCACCAAGTGCTATTGGGCTCATCTTTGAAATTACTGGCGTTTTATGGAGTGACGCTGCTGGTCTAAGAAAGAATGGTAGCTCGGATGATAGACATCCGCCTGGGGGAGAACATTACACCTTTGGTGCAATTATTGGTTGTGATGGATCACAGGTTTGTGAAGGCTATGTTGGACATATAAATAATGATTTTTTCCTTGTCGGGTATATTACCGATGGATGCACTTTTAATCTTAATGCTACTGATGTCAGTTTGGGCAGCGCAGGTGAATACTTAGATTTATCAGCATTGCCTTCTGGGGCTAATATGGGCTTCATTGAACATTACTCCCTTGGCGTACCATATGATTTCGGATTACGCAAAAAAGGTCAAAGTGGTGGTTACTACGACATTTATAAACAGGCATATCACGCTTGGGCTATAGTTGAATGTGATGCCAGCCAAATTATAGAAGGTAAAATAGAAAATACTGATGCTGACTTCTTTGTTGTTGGGTATTCGGAAGTACCAGCAGTAGGTCTAGAAAACAAGTCAGCAAATATGGGGTCTAAGATGATAGCGGGGAAGCTGATATGAATATACGCAGTCCTCAAGGGACTATAGAGGTTATAGAGAATAGATGAAGACACTCAATTCCCCGGTCAAGTTTATGGTCTACTCAGTCCTAAAAGCACTGAGGCACCCCAGGACTCCGATAGCCTATTATGTCTGCGGGTGTGGCTGCCGCTTCCCCAACTCGGCGAAGGAATGTCCCAGATGCGGAGATAAAGTAGAGGATTAAAGATGGCATCACCACACCGAAAAGAGATTTCAGCAATTCCATGGTGGGGGTCTCTGCTCTGTATATTAGTTGGCATCGGGGCCTGGATAGCCTCGGCCTTATTAAATATTGCTCCCCTGGGCGAGGCATCCCGTCTTCTGGTCTACGCCCCCGTGGGACACTTATTCAGTATGTCTATGAGGAGAGGCTAGAAATGAAAGAAAAGAAAGGCGCAATAGTTCTCGGGATAGGAGCTCTGCTGGGTGGCCTGTTTCTGATATTTAGAAAAGGGAAGCCAGCTCTCGCCGAGCCCCCACCAAACGGAATAGTGGTCGCTCTTTGGAATCCGCCAAAAGAGGCTACTAAATGGCTAATGAATATCCTAAATTGGGATGTTAGCCGATATCTGAGCTCTGGGGCTTTAGGTATTACCGAGCCAGCAATTTTTGAAGTTGAGCAAGACTGGTTTCCGCTCCGCATAGAGATACGGATTGAAGACGCTGGGGGAGTGATAATTTACTACGTACAGTCGTTTTCTATAACTGAAGACTATACGGAGGTATTCATCCCTGACTACGGAAGCTACTATTACAATGTCAGTAAAGAGCGGTTTGAGCATTAAGGTAGAGACTTCAGCTCCCACTGGTTAGTTTCTGTATCCCCTTCCAACCAGGCAAAGCTGTCCACGAAATCTCCAGAATTAGCCAGTGTGAAGGTTTCACGCCTAATCACAGTAGGCAGGTGCGTGTGCCCAATTATTATGCCCTTATATTGATGCTTTATGCAAAACCGTTGGGCTGAGTATTCAATCTGCATAGTAGCCAAATGATAGTCTTGCAACTCACCTTTTTTCTTTTTAGCTGGTGTTCTATACCACCGCCGGATGAAATCAGGAACAGGAAAGTAATAGATAGGTAACCAGCCCCAAAGGGCATCGAACTGATACCCGTGAGAAAACAAGATATTATCTATCACTACGCTTTGCCTGGTTGGCAAATAGGGGTTTTTCCTATCGTGATTGCCTTCTAGGATAACTAAATTATCCCATTGGCTTAATCTTTTTATTACCGGGTGGTCCCTATAGGCATCCCAGCCA
>JAUVZA010000074.1 GCA_030602805.1 Dehalococcoidia bacterium
CACCTATGCCACCTGGTGGATTCGTCAGGCTATTACCCGAGCTATAGCTGACCAATCTCGCACTATTCGCATTCCAGTGCACATGGTTGAGACCATTAATAAACTGCTAAATGTAAGTCGCCGCCTGGCTCAGGAATATGGTCGAGAGCCTACCCCCAAGGAAATCGGTGAGGAAATGGAAATACCTCCAGAAAAAGTCAGAGGGATAATCAAGTTAGCCCAACTGCCAATATCACTAGAAGCACCTATAGGTGACGAGGAAGACAACCACCTAGGCGACTTTATAGAGGATCGCAATGCTTTGCCACCCCCTGATGCCGCATCCAAGCAGCTCTTAAAGGAGCAGATTGATGGGGTGTTATCCAGTCTCACCCCTCGTGAGCAGCGAGTACTCCAACTCAGATTTGGTCTTGAGGATGGACGGAGCCGGACCTTAGAGGAGGTAGGGAAAGAGTTCAAAGTAACCAGAGAGCGAATTCGCCAGATTGAAGCCAAGGCACTTCGCAAGCTGCGCCACCCCAGCCGAAGCCGAAAATTAAAGGATTACCTGGAGTGATAAAAGCTACTCTAACCATCTACATTTAGACCGAGGGTAGTCAACCACTTTGTTCAATTGTTAACAGAGTGTCTAAGAGGGGCGAAGCCCCTCTTTTTTAATATTTTCCCCCTCATGCAAGGAATATATATTCATATCATGGAGAGGGGGATAAAGGGGGTGAGGTAGACCCCGAAACAAGTCATTTCGGGGTAGAAAAATAATCCCCTGATTATGCTAAAATAAGCTGTCATTCTGAATAATCCGCCTCAGGCGGATGGAATGAAGAATCTGGGATTCTTCGCGGAGTTTACCCTGAGCGAGATTCTTCGGTCGCTTTGCTCCCTCAGAATGACAAGAAGCGAAGGGCTCAGAATGACAAAGAAAATAAATAGACAAAGTCATTATTATCGGAAATAGGGGAGTATGCTGTCGGAGGAGCTTCATAAATGATTCCCATTAAGTTAAAAATGCGCAATTTTATGTGCTACCGGGATAGTGTGCCACCGCTCCTCTTTGATGGTATCCATACTGCCTGCATCTGTGGTGATAATGGCAACGGTAAGTCAGCCCTGATTGATGCTATGACCTGGGCACTGTGGGGACGAACCAGAGCTAAGAGTGATGATGACCTCATCCATTTAGGTCAGACTGAAATGGAGGTAGAGTTTGACTTTGCTGTAGGGCAACAACCGTATCGTATCATACGCAAGCACTCCAAGCCCAAACGACGAGGGCGCTCGGGACGAACTATCCTAGAATTTCAGATAGCTACCGGGGATGGCTTCAGGTCAATTACAGGCGATAGTATAGCCCAGACACAGCAGAAAATTATTGATATTCTACATATGGACTACCCTACATTCACCAACAGTGCCTTCTTGCGACAAGGTCACGCTGATGAGTTCACTGTCAAGCGACCAGTCGAGCGCAAGCAAGTGCTGGCTGATATTCTGGGGCTTTCCTTCTACGATGAACTGGAGGGGCGAGCTAAAGACCTGGCTAAGCAGCAGGAAACAGAAAAGGCACAACTAGACAGTGCTATCAAAGACATTAGTGATGAATTAGCCCGAAAGCCAGCCTACGAGGCTGAGTTTGAGGAAGCACAGAGTGAGTTCTCCCGAATAGAAGAAGTAACCAAGGAGCAAGAATCCAGACTAAATGGACTGCGGCAGGAAAAAGAATCGCTGGAAAACAAGAAGGCACAACTAATCCAGCTTGAGGAGCACATAAAAGACACTGAGAGAGACCTGGAGCGCTGGGATGACCAGGTTAAACAACATCACACCCAGCTCAAAGAGTATGAAGAGTTAATAGCCAAGCGTTCTACTATAGACGAAGGCTATAATCAGCTTAGTTTAGCCAAGAAATTAGGTGATGAGCTTGAGTACAAGTTTAGGCAGTCGGTCAATCTGGAAAGGCAAAAGTCGCAACTGGACAGCAAAATAAAGGAAGCTGGACAAAGCCTAATCACTGACCATGCTCTAGCTCAAAGCAGAATCAAGGAACTAGAAGCTAGCTCACGAAAACTACCCCAACTTAAAAATGAGCTTTCGTCACTCCAGGTTCAATTACGCCACTTGGCTGAGCTGGATGAAACACTACTCAGCAGAAGACAAGCTAGTCAAGAATTACTAACTCAGGTTCATCACCTGGAATCTAATAAGACCCGACTAGAACAGGAAATAAAGGAGATAGAAGAAAAGCTAAACCTCCTGCTAACCCAGGGTGAGGCTAAATGCCCCCTATGTGGGACAGAGCTGGGTATAGGAGGTCTAAAGCTCATTGAGGTAAAATATACTGCCGATAGGCACAGCAAATCTGACTGGCTAAAGTCAAACCAAGCCGAGCTAGCTTGCCAGAAGATAGGGCTAGAGTCCGCCTTGGCGGAGGTATTTCAGCTAGACGCCAGGCTAAAGCAAGATAGAGCCTCAGCCCAAAGTAAAGCCAGTATCCTTAGCCAATCAATCTCCGAAGCTGAGGAGGCTGGTAATAAGCTAAATGAGGAAATAAAAAGACTGGCTGAAATTGAGGAGCATCTAGCCAGGAAGGATTTTGCTACTATTGAGCAAAAGGCATTGGAGGAGCTTGAGGGGGAACTGGCTAAGCTTGACTACGACCCACAACAGCACGAGGAGGTACGCCAGCGCTTGATTAACCTCCAGCAGTATGAAGAGCCAAAGCGGAGGCTGGAAGAAGCTGATAGGCTCATAAATCAAGAAAAGGAGGCTGTTTCCAGAGCTGAGGAAGCTGCCCAAGAACTGCGTCATAGCCTGGAGGCTGATAATCAGAAAAGGCAAAGCCTAGGTGAAGAACTTAATCAACTTCCTCAACTGGTTAACGACTTAATGCAGGCTGAAACCGAATACCAAAGGCTAGCCGCACAGCAAAAACAAGCCCAGGAGGTAATGTGGCAAGTAAGGGCAAAGCTACAGCACTGCTCTGAATTGGAGACAAAAAAGAAGGAGAAGGGAAGACTGCTGGCTCAAGCCTCAAGGGAGGAGAAAATCTATAGAGACCTAGCTCAAGCATTCGGTAAAAAGGGAATACAAGCCTTGCTCATTGAAATGGCACTTCCCGAAATTGAAGTTGAAGCCGATAGATTGCTGGGACGTATGACTGATAATAGAATGCATGTAAAAATTGAAACTCAGCGGCAAACAAAAAAAGGGGATTTACTAGAAACCCTGGATATCAATATCTCTGATGAGCTGGGAACGCGAAATTACGAGATGTTCAGTGGCGGTGAAGCCTTCCGTATCAACTTTGCCATTCGTATTGCTCTATCCAAGCTACTAGCCAAGCGAGCCGGAGCACCGCTGCCAACCCTGGTCATTGATGAAGGTTTTGGCACTCAAGATAGTGCTGGCATAGAAAAACTGAAAGAGGCGATAAACTCTATTCAAGACGACTTTGACAAGATACTGGTTATCACCCATATTGAGGAACTTAGAGATGCCTTCCCCACTCGCATTGATGTTATCAAAACCGCCGAAGGCTCAACGCTCGAGGTAAACTAGCTAACTTACAGACCCAGCTCAGCAGCAATTGCCTGCATTGCCATCAGACCCAGCTCGATAAACTGGTCAAACTCAATCCCGATTTCACTGCACTGGGTGATTTGTTGCCTATTCGCTCCAGCGGCAAAGCCCTTTTGTTTAAACTTCTTGATTACCGACTTAGCTTCAAGGCTAGCCAGCTTCTTATCGGGGCGAACCAAAGCAGCGGCAGTGATTAAGCCAGTTAACGGGTCAGCACAAAATAGAGCCTTGTCAAGCTTCGTCTCTCGGGGAATACCATGCGCCTCATTATGGCATAGGATAGCATGAACCACAGCCTCATTGGCTCTTAGCTCCCTAGCCAGGTCAGCCCCAAGTTTACTATGAGTGTGCATATCCCCCTGGGTGAGTTCCATATCTATATCATGCAGTAGCCCAGTGAGTCCCCACTCCCCCTCATCCTCACCAAGGCGCTTGGCTAGAGCCCACATAATAGCCTCGGTGGCTAGCATATGCTTGATTAAATTTTCATTCTCAACATTAGCCTTAACGGAGTTAAGTGCTTCTTCTCGGGTCATTTTCTCCTCCTTTGTTTGTGATTGGTCTTAGAAGTAAGGATAACATAAACCCTATAATACTGACACCGGCGCTGATTAAGAAAGCTAGCTGATAGCTACCCATTATATCAAATATGTAGCCAGCTACGATAGCGCTGGGGAGGCTAAGAGTTGTGCTGACAAATTCAACACTCCCCATGATTACACTGAGCGACCCTAATCCAAATAGCTTAGCTATCAATGGTGCTTCCAAGACTACCAAACCAGCAATGCCGAAGCCAAAGATAACGGCAAACAGGTAAAGTGCCCACAACTCCCTGGCTACCAGAAGCCAGAGGAGGCTAACTACCATTAAGGTAAAGCCAATAAGAAGAGCTGGCTTATATCCAATCCTATCGGCAAGGCTACCTATTAGAATCCTGCTAGCAATACCCGCCCCGCCCATAATAGCCAGAATGTTGGCGGCGCTGATTGCTGGAATTCCCAGGTCAATGGCATGAATGACAATGTGCACCCAGATAGCCATTGCACTAAACCAAAGGCAGCCGAATACAGCACAAAGCAGCCAGAATTGCCTGGTGTGAATCGCCTCACGAAGAGACGAGCTTCTAGCCGGCAAATCTAAGCTCGCTGCCTGTACCCCCTTCTCACCATCTGGTAACTGCCCTATTTGAGCTGGGTCACGCTTTACAAACTGTGTTGCCGATATAATGACTATCATGACTACGAGACCTACAATAGTGTAGGCGGTACGCCAGCCATAAGTAATAATGAGCCAAGTAGCCAGTGGTGGCACAATTATTGTACCCACACTCGCACCCGAAAGAACTATGCCTGTCATCATTCCCCGCCTCTTCACAAACCACCTTGATACCGTAGAAATCAGGGGAACAAAAAGACCACCCATCCCAACGCCTGCTATCACCCCAAAGACCAGATATAGCTGCCAGATAGTACTAATGCGGGACATTAAGAAAAAACCTAGACCTAAGAATAAGCCGCAGACAGCAACAACTGGCCTCGGCCCGAATTTATCGGTTAGCCTTCCTCCGGCAATGCCTAAAAGGGTCGTTATGAACATCCGTAGACTGGCAGCCCCCGAGAGCGTTGCCCGTGTCCAGCCAAACTCGGTCAACATTGGCTTAAAAAAAACGCCAAAGATAGCCCATATCCCTCCAACCATTCCCATTATGCAGAAGGTAGCTAAAACCACCACATAGCCATAGAAAAACTTGGGCTGCCTATTTTCAACCAGGTATGAATTTCCTCTGTTCAATAAAAAAATCCCTTCTAATTACCAAATACTTACAGGGAAGGCTAAGTACATGCTCCTTCATAAGTCATTTACTCCTCCTTACCTGCTAGTTGGTTTTAGCAGTAAGGATAGTATAAGCCCTATAATACTGACACCGGCACAGATTAAGAAAGCTAGCTGGTAACTACTGGTTATATCAAATATGCTCCCCGCCAAGACCGGGCCAATAGCCCCTCCGACGGTAGAGCTAAACATAGCCACTCCTATGATAACGCCAAGTGACCTCAACCCGAATAACTCAGCCGGCACCAGTGACTCCAAAGCCGCCAAACCACCATAGCCAAACCCAAAGATGATGGCAAACAGGTAAAACATCCACACCTCCTTGGCTGCTATCACCCAGACTAAGGCCACTGCTATCAGGATAAAGCTAATAATAAGGCACCGCTTATTACCAATTCTATCACAAGCGCTACCTATTATAATTCTACCGGCAGCATTTACCCCACCAATAATAGCTACGATATTGGCAGCAATTATTGGTGAAATTCCCAGCTCGATGGCATGAGGCACAATATGCACTATAATAGTATATAGATTGAAACCGAAACAAAAGAACACGGCACAAACCATCCAAAATTGGCTGGTGTGAATTGCCTCTTGCAGAGAGAACCCCCTGGGGAGCAAGTTTAGGCTCTCTTCCTCTACCTCATTCACACCGTAAGGCAACTGCCCTATCTGATGGGGGTCACGCCTTAAAAACTGGGCGGCTAACATAAGCAACACCAAGACCCCACTGCCCACAATAATATAGGAAAGGCGCCAGCCATGGTCAGGGATAAGTCGGCTAGCTACCAGGGAAAGAAGTATGGTGCCTATACCTGAGCCCGAGGTAACGATACCCGTCATCATCCCCCTTCTCTTAACAAACCACCTGGGTATGGTAGATATTAACGGAACCCAAGCGCCACTCATACCAATGGCTATTATCAACCCATAGAATAGGTATAGCTGCCAAATAACACTAATCTGAGACATCAGTAAATAGCCCAGGCCTAAAAAGAAGCCACAGACTATCATAACTATCCGGGGACCAAAGCTATCATTTAGTTTGCCGACGAAGATACTTAAAAAACCCCATAGAAGCAAATAAAGGGAGAAGGCACCTGAGGTCGCCCCCCTTGTCCAGCCAAACTCGGTTAATATCGGTTTGAAAAAGATACCAAAGGTATATTGTGCCCCATGAGCTATTATTACAATCAAGAGGGCAGCCGCAACTACAATATAGCCATAGAAAAACTTGGGCTGCCTATTTTCAATCAAGTATAAATTTTCCCTTTCTAGTTACTTATACATATTCATAGAGAAAACAAGAAAAGCCAAACATGCGTTTCCCAGTCAGATGTTGCTTGCCGAAATAGAAATGTTATCAACCTAAGTGAGAATCAATTGGTAACAGCATACTCAATATCTTTATGTAACACCCTCGTTAAATACTGCCCGGTGGCTGAAGACCTCTCTTGGGCTATTTCCTCAGGTGTCCCTGTAGCTACGATATAACCACCCCGGTCACCGGCTCCTGGTCCGAGGTCAATTATATAATCGGCATTCTTAATCACATCCAGGTGATGCTCAATGACAATCACCGTATTACCGGCGTCAACCAGACGCTGTAAAACCCTCAATAAAGCGGCCACATCCTCAAAGGAGAGACCGGTAGTCGGCTCATCAAGGATGTATAGTGTCGTGCCAGTGGACCGCCGC
>JAUVZA010000051.1 GCA_030602805.1 Dehalococcoidia bacterium
GGGTGGTTCTACCAGCAATAACACGGTAAAGCTACCACTCAACCCGTCCACATCCACGGTGTAGCTACCAGCTTCCTCTCTGGTTACACTAAAAGTAACATCCCGGCTCTCACCAGCAGCAATAGTTACGCTCTCATCTGCCTCCTTTACACCATTTATTTTTAGGACTACGCTATAGCTTCCCGACTCACCACCAGTATTAGCTACCAGCAGAGCGATGGTTACCGTCTCACCGGGCTCAACCTCTAGCCGGCTAACAGAAAGATGGGATACCGAGAAGGCAGCCGGTGCTGGCGGAACTACCACCGGTACCACCGTAAAACTATCACTCAATCCGTCCACAGTTACAGTGTAGCTACCAGTTTCCTCTTTGGTTACACTAAAAGTAACGGTCTGGCTGCTGCCAGCAGCAATAGTTACTCTCTCCTCGGCTTCCTTGACCCCATTTATCTTTAAGACTACGGCATAGCTTCCCGACTCGCCGCCAGTATTAGCTACCAACACAGCGATAGTTACCGTCTCACCGGGCTCAACCTCTAGCCGGCTAACAGAAAGATAGGATACCGAGAAGGCAGCCGGTGTAACTGTTATTACTACCTCCGGCTCTTCCTCTTCCTCTACTGGCGGTACCACCGGTACCACAGCAATGATGGCAAAGGTGGTGAAGTGTTCAACCTCAGCCGTAAATGTATTGGTTGCCGGGTCATATGTAGTCGTAAGCTCTACCCATGCGGGCGGCACCAGTGTCTCATCATAGTAGGCGATAACCAGGTCCTCCATATCTATGCCCGGTGGAAGTGTAGCCGGGTCGACGGTAAATTCAATTGTCATAGAAGGACTGAAGGTAGCCCCGGAAGGCCCAAACTTGTAAGGTATCCCGATTATGTGGGCTCCCGCAGGTGGGTCAGGTGGGTCTAGGTCAAGCTCTACAGTAAAAGTGGATAGCGGGTCTCCATCTTCATCCAGGGCAATAGTGCCTTCTGGAATAGTGATAGTAAAGTCGCCCGCATCAGAGGTGGCTTCTATTGTCTCCAGTATTTCACCAGTACTACTGATACGAAAGCTCGCCTCGATGCCAAAGAGGTTTGTCTCTATATAATAGTCACGGCGTGGGGTTGGTGCACGAGGAGTATAGTAAGCATAGCCGATAGGCAGATTGTCACCAAACACAAGGTCCAGGAGGTTCTGCCAAGTAAGGTCGGCAATACCCTCCGTATACCACATCTCATATCTATCACCGGTCTTGACCACGCTGGGAGCAGCAACACTGCTCCATGGACTGCCACTACTTCCGACGAGGTGTTGAGAATTCTGCACTGTCCAACTCACACCGTCATTTGATGTAGCATAGCCAATGACGACACTGGTATTACTTAAAACACTCTTAATGGTATCTATATCCAGAGCAACTAGATCAACTATGAACTCTACGATGCCCTCGTCTTTCAGAGTAGTCCAAAGGGCAGCGATGTCCAACCCTCCTATTTCACTTGCCAGGGTATGGAGGTTCGCCTTGAGAAGGTTTGTCTTGACATTTGTATACCACATCTCATAGCTGCCACCGGCCTTGACCACACTGGGGTCAGCAACACTATCCCATGCGCCAACACCGCTACCCACCGGAAGCACTTGGGAATCTGGCACTGTCCAATTCACACCGTTATCTGAAGTGGCGTAGCCAATGACAGTGCCACTGCCATCTAGGATGTCCAACAGGTCATCGATGCCAAAGGTCCCTATATTGGCCAGGATGGTATCAAGACTCGCCTGGGTAAGGTCTGTTTCGGGACGGGTATACCACATCTCATAGCTGCCATCGGTCTTGACCACACTGGGGTCAGCAACACTATCCCATACACTGCTACTACTACCAGGAAGCACTTCGGAATCCTGCACTGTCCAACTTGCACCGTTATCTGAAGTGGCGTAGCCAATGACGCTACTAGTACTATCAAGGAGGTCTAAAATAGCATTTTTTCTCGTGGTTGTATTTGTACTTGCTATGTCGGTCAGGATATCGTTAAGGTCAGTCTGGGTAAGGGTTGTTTTGGCACGGGTATACCACATCTCATAGTCGGTATCACTGTTCTTAATAACACAGGGAGCACCAACACTATCCCATGCGGCGCTACTACTCCCGACAAGGGCTTGGGAGTTCTGCACCGTCCAGGTTATACCATCAGTTGAAGTGGCATAGCCAATGACGGTACTGATACCATCAAGGAGGTCTTCGACAGCACTAACGTCTCCTGTTAGGTCGTCCAGGTCATTTAGGAACTGCGCAAGGTCTAGATTTGATATATCACCTATGATGGCATCAAGGCTTAGTCCTTTTATGACGTCTATGATGGCACTAATGCTCAGGTCTTTTTTGCCGTGCGTGTACCACATCTTATATGAAGTGGAACTTTCCCTGATGACCCAAGCATCTACTACATATAACTCATTATCTAGTGTAACTGGATACTTCAGTGTAACTTCGCCTGGATACTTCGTCCAGGTCACGGCTGCCTGAACTGGTGATAGTCGGCTAACTACAGGAATAAGAATCAGGCTTAAGACAAGTATTACAGCTACTGCCACACCTATTAGGTTCTTGCCCCATTTCATAGCTAGACCTCCTAATTTAGCAAGATTAGGATACTCTCACGCTTATATTGGAACTCCAATTATTTACAAATTGTCAAGATTAGGACTTGACAGTAGCATCTTTTCATGCTAGTGTCTTTGAAAGTTTGATAAGATTGTCCCTTTTTATAATATTTGTCAAGATTAGGACTTGACAGTAGTATCTTTTCATGCTAGTGTCTTTGAAAGTTTGATAAGATAGTATATTGCTTTCTTGTATTTGTCAAGTGGGGAGTTGACAAGAGTATTTTTTTGTGTTATTATTCTAATCAAGGTAAAAAGGAATATGATTACTACAGTAACTACCGTAACCACAGTAACTACCATAGCTGCTTTAGGGCTTACTGGCGTTATAAGTATAGCCGCCGTCGTTCTTTTAATGCTCTTTCTAACCACTAAAGAGCTGGCTGGTGCTAGTGGCTCGGGCTTTTCTCTGCGTATAGCCAAGTTTGTTAGCGTGGGTATTTTACCTCTGGTGATGGCATTTGCGGTTATAGTCGTTATAAAAATTGTTGAGGTGCTAGCCTAGAAAAAGAAGGGAACTACCAAATATAGTATTATATTGGTTATACCATGAGCCAGGGCCACCCCAAAAAGTGACCCTGTTTTTTTAACCACCCAGCCGAAGAACAGGGCAACGAAGAAAACAAAGACAACATCAATCAGGGAAAGAAAACCCATATGCAGGACAGCGAATAATAGGCTTACATAGATTATCCCCCACCACCCAAATGCCTCCACTGCAGTTCGCTGAAGCACTCCACGAAAGATAAACTCCTCCACAAACCCGGTGCACACCAGAAATATCAACGCCGGCAGCCATACTTCCTGCCAGGTAAGCTCAGCTATCAGTGGCTTTATTAGTGGCTCTGGAGGCAGGATGACTAAGATAAAATACTCCGCCACCCCAAATAGAAGCCCGGACAGCCCTACTGCTAGCTGAACCGGGAACGAGCTGAAGCTAAGCCCTACCTCTCTTGCTCTATGTCCCAGGATACGCACTACCACTATGGCTGCTGCCAGTAGTGGGGCATAAATAATGGGATACCACCATATCTGAGGGATATTGACCAGGGGCATACACAGGCTTATTATCTTCACTAAAGGCACCAGTGCCAGCGACAAAACTAGGTGTCGGTAGCGATAGTCACTGGCCAGAGCTGAGTGCATTACTACCGCCACCAATACTATAGAGTGGCACACTATTCCCCATACTGGCTGAACAAAAACGGTAACTGCCTCAGCTGCGGTAATAGCCACCAGATAAATTATGGCTTCTTTCATTCCTATTCAGTCACATCAATCCATATGTCAATTTGTTTGTAGATAAGGTATTTAAGAGGCGCTAGCATCTCTTTTAATTTCTCTCCCTCTCCTTCCAAAGAGGGGGATAAAGGAGGTTAATGAATTACCTATATCCCTAACTCGGAGTGGGTGCGGAGAAGCCTTATCAGGTTATCACGGGTAATCAGCCCGATAACCCCACCCCCGCTTACCACCGGCATCTGGTTTATACTGCTCTCATCCATCTGCTCCAGTATACTTAGAGCATCCTGGTCAGGATGGGCTATCTTTAGCTTGTCAACCGGGGTCATTATTTCCTTTACCTGAGTCACACCCCAATTTGGCTGGGGAACAGATTTGATATTATGTAATGTTAAAATCCCCCTTACCCCACCCTCATCAGCTACCAGAAAGCAGCCGCGGCCACTAGTGAAAATGTATCTCTGAACTAACTGACTAACAGTAATACTTAAAGGCACTACCGGGTAGTCAGAGGTCATCACCTGTGAAGCAGTAAACCCCTGGAGGGCTCCACGCCATTGAGCCTGACGATAACTAGCTGAGGCAGCGTTTCCCAGAAACCAGCCGATAAAGACTAGCCACAGACCGCTAAGCCAGTCATGAAGGATGAACATTATTAGAATACCACCCAGAATGAACAAGTAGCCCGTGCCTTGCCCTACCCGTGTGGCAATTCGGGTAGAGCGCTTATAGTTACCAGTAACTTGCCACAGGATGGAGCGGAAAACACGCCCACCATCCAGGGGGAAACCTGGAATCAGGTTGAATGCCGCCAGCGCCACATTTATAAAAGCTAGCCAAGAAGCCATAGCCGCCACCGTCTCAATCGTGTTTTGGGTAAGGAGCGAAACTGCATAAAACAAGCCGGCAATGGCTAGACTGCAAGCCGGACCAGCGGCCGCCATTTTTAACTCAGCTCCAGCACTCTTGGCTTCTCTTGTCATCTGAGCCACGCCGCCAAAGATAAAAAGGGTTATGCTTTTTATCGGGATATTATTGGCTCTACCTACAAGGCTGTGAGCTAACTCATGAGCTAATATTGAGGCAAAAAATAACAGGCTGGTAATTATGCCCATAGCCCAATGAAGTGCCAACGGCCAGTCAGGGTAACTGCTGGGAAAGAGCTGCCACGATAGAGAGACGGTTATCAGAATAAATATTATAAACCAGGTATAATGCAGTCTGAATTGGATACCAAAGAGCTTGCCCAAATTAAATGCGTTACCCATTCTCAATTACCATCTTAACACAATTTTGGTTAATAGAGGGAAATCCTTGGTCTGGCATTACTCGGCAAAGGCATAAACAGTGATGAGTTTTTCCAGTTGCTAAGCATAAACTATAAAGCCCTGGGTTAGTCCAGAGCAAGCAGCATTTTTCTTAACTCAAAGAGAGCAACATTAGTGACCCAACGCTTTACCCGAAACCTGTCTCCTGGGTAATTACCCTCAATTGTTTTCTTATTCTGGCTACTATCTATCCCAATATACATGGTACCGACCGGTTTACCTTCCAGCTCATCTGGACCGATTACCCCGGTTATGCTGACACCTACATCAGCCCCCAAACGCAACCTAGCTACCTCAGCCATCGCCTGTGCCACCTCAGAACTGATAACACCATAGTCATAGATAAGCTTAGCATCAACCCCATAAGCTATCAGTGCTTCATTTGAATAAGGAATCAGTCCCCCCTTAAAATATGCTGAGGTGTCAGGGGCCTCGGTAATGGTGGTTGCCAATAAACCTCCGGTACAGTATTCCATAACTACCAAGCTCAATCCCTTTTCCGTCAGCATATCACCGGCTACAGACGCCATGGTATCATTATCAGTTCCCCAGATGGACTCACCCAAGATTGACCTAACCCTAGTTTCACCATGGGCAATCATCTCCTCGGCCTGCTGCTGGCTCTTAGCTTTAGCGGTGAAGCGCAGATGAATACCATCAGCCTTAGCATAAACACCAAGGGTAGGATTAGCCGAGGAGAGCAAGGGTGAAACCAACTCCCCTACTGTTCCCTCGGGTAAGCCAAAAACCTTAAGGGTTTTAGAAAAAATGATAGCGCCGGTGGCTCTCTGGTGCAATCGGGGTAAGACCTCTGTGTGCCACATGTGATGCATTTCTCCAGGTGGACCAGGCATAGCCATCAGTATATGCCCATCTTTTTCTACCCACCACCCAGGCGCAGTCCCCCGTGCATTATGGATAGCCTTGGCCGAAGGAATAACGGCGGCTTGCTTTATATTGCTGGGAGCCATCTTGACACCACGACGAGCGAATCGTTCCTGTATCTCACGCTCTAAGATGGGGTCAATCCGCAGCTCTTCTCCCAGCACCTCAGCTATAGTTTCACGCGTTAAGTCATCTTCGGTTGGCCCCAAACCACCTGTAGTCAGGATAAGGTCTGAACGCTGCCAGGCACGCTCTAGAACCTCTACCAACCTCACCCGATTATCTCCTACCTGGGAAATCCAGTAGAGGTCTATTCCCAAGAGGGGCAACTGACCAGCAAGGTAAGAAGCATTGGTGTCAGTTATCTCTCCTAAAAGAAGCTCAGTGCCAACAGAAATGATTTCCGCTTTCACTAAGATACCTTCAGCTGCTGCAGAATCTCCAGGGCAACCTCAGCAGCTTGCCTGCCTGAGAGGAGCATGCCCCCGAAGATAGGTCCCATTCTGGGTGCTCCACAAACAGCATTAGCCGTCATACCAGCTGGACCGGCGCCACCTATAGCAACATCAACCTCCATAGCCTCTAGGAAGTCTTTAACAAAACTTTCGGTTATCGCCTTAGATACTGTTAATTCGTCGAGCATATTCCCTCCATTTGTAACATTACCTTTTTATTGTACCGCCAGCTAACACTTTAGTGCGGCGACACCTAAAAACCAGATTTGGGTGCTGAGATGCCTAAATACTTTTCCATCAGTTCCATAGCACAATACTCGCCACACATACTGCAAGCCTTCCCAACCGAAGCATGCTTGCTATGAACCTGACGAGACAGTTCCGTGTCCAAGGAGAGCCTGGCTTGTTCTTCCCAATCAAGCTTCTTTCGAGCCACCGACATCTTCCTATCCCACTCTTGAGCATCCTTCACTCCTTTAACTATATCGCCGGCGTGAGCGGCAATGCGTGAGGCTATCACCCCCTGCCTTACATCCCCAGAGTCGGGCAGAGAAAGATGCTCGGCTGGTGTCACATAGCATAGAAAATCGGTACCAGCCGCGGCAGCAATAGCACCACCTATAGCTCCAGTGATGTGGTCGTAGCCAGCACTAACATCAGTTACCAGTGGACCCAGAACATAGAAAGGAGCACCCTTGCAGATAGACTTCTGCAACTGAACATTAGCCTCAATTTGATTTAAGGGCAAATGCCCCGGCCCCTCAACCATCACCTGAACCCCAGCTTGCTGAGCCCGGTCTACCAGCTCCCCTAAAGTGAGCAACTCCTCAACCTGAGCTCGGTCAGTAGCGTCAGCTAAAGAGCCAGGACGCATCCCATCACCAAGGCTCAGCGTTACATCAAACTCTCTGGCTAACTCCAGCAAGCGGTCATAGTACTCATAGAGTGGATTTTCGCGCTCATTGTAGAGCATCCAGCCTATCAAAAAAGCACCGCCTCGAGATACCACATCAACTACTCTCTTCTGCTGCTTTAGCCGAGCAATAGCTGATTGGGTAACGCCACAATGCACTGTTATGAAATCACCACCATCGTAAATATGCTCTTCAATCCCGGCGAATAGGTCATCAACCGTCATCTTGACTATGGCACCACGGCTTTCTATCGCCTTAATCCCAGCTTGATAAATAGGCACTGTTCCTATCGGCACAGAACTAGCAGCAACAATAGCCTGCCGAATAGCCGATATATTGCCACCAGTACTTAAATCCATAACGGCGTCTGCCCCACAATCAATAGCTACTCGTAACTTTTCTAGCTCAGTATCAATATTACCAAAGTCAGAGGATGCCCCAATATTGGCGTTGACCTTGGTCCTAAGCCCTTGACCAATGCCACAAGGAACAAGACTTGTGTGCTTGGTATTAGCCGGAATTACTATTGTCCCCCTAGCTACAGCCTGCCGAACAAACTCAGCCTCCACCCCCTCATGCTGTGCCACTACCTCCATTTGTGGTGAAATAGTACCTTCTTTGGCTAACTCTAGTTGTGTCATATCTACACCTCCACAAAAAATAAAACCAAGGGCTTTGGCTGTTACTGCTAGACCCTTGGTCTAAGTCACCGCCGCTTCCCTACGCTTGCATTATCAAGTTCAGGTTCACAGGGTCGGCATCAATCTGCCTCTCAGCTTTTGAGCACCCCTAGCGGTCATATTTATTAATCTCTGTCAAATATTATAATATAAATTAGCTTGAAACGCAAATGCAGAGGTGTTTAAGAGGGGCTTACGCCCCTCTTTTTTATAAGAAATTTCTCTCTCCCTCTCAGAAGGACAAAAAGCGACAAAATACTGTTGACTATAGTAGAACATATGTGCTATTCTGGACACTGTCTAGGTCAATTTGGGAAGGTAAGTTATGGGATTGGAGCAAGCTAATGATACTACACCCAGAGAAAATCCTGATTTTCCTGAGGACCAGCACAATGAGCTGGATTTACCACCGGAGTATTGCCATTATCGGGATGAGGGTTGTGAGTTTGCTGACTCCTGCCTTAACTGCTCGTTATCAAAATGTATTTATGACGAGCCTGGGGGCAGGCAGCGCTGGCTGAAGAGACAGCGGGATAGGCAGATAGTAAGACTATTCACTACTGGGGGTAAAGGGGTAAAGGAGCTGGCATCGATGTTTGGTCTCAGCCAGCGCACTGTGCAGAGAGCATTAAAGAATCCCTTACTAACCCCATCCCGTCCCCCTTTAAAGAGGAAGATAAAAAGAGAAGGTAAGTTAGAGAGGATTAAAAAATGAATGAAACCCCCATCCCCACTCAGTTAGGTCAGAAGGACAGGGACCGAATAAAACGCTATTCCGAGCTCCTTGATTTCTACCACGGCGCCCACTGGACAGGTAGAGCTATCCGGGGAGAGAAACGGCTCACCTTCAACTACGCTAAAGTCCTGATTGACAAGATTACCAGCTACCTGATGTCAGGCACCACCTTCGCCATTGACCCCATTGACGATACCGACGAGGCTAGAGACAGAGCCCAAAGAGCAGGGCAAGGTCTATACCAGGTCTATACCGATAATAACCTGGAGCAGTTAGACTTCGACACTGAGATTGACTGTGCCATACTGGGGGACGCTTGCTTTAAGGTTATCTGGGACCAAGAAACAAAAAGTGTCAGGGTTACCGCCCCCGATATCCAGGGTATCTATGCCTGGTGGCTCGGTGATGATGTCTCCCGGGTCTGGAGGGTAGCCTCTAAATACGCCCTTACCGCTGAGGAGACCATTATGCTCCACGGCGTCACCCCCAAAGCCAAAACCGCCACCCTGGTTGAAGTCTGGACTGATACCACCCTTGAGCTTTACCTGGATAATTCGCCTTTGGCGAAGAAGCCTAACCCCTATGGCTTCATCCCCTTTATTATCTACCCCAACCTCCGAGAGCCCAAGAAGTTCTGGGGCATGTCAGATATCCCCCCTATTATGGAGTCCCAGCGGGAGCTTAACCGGGCCATGAGCCAGCTATCAAGAATACTGGAGCTATCAGGTAACCCCATCGCAGTCCTGGAGAATATCGAGGAGTCAGAGGACATTGCCGTTAAGCCAGGCGCAGTATGGAATATCCCCGAGGACGCTAAAGCCTATTTGCTTGATTTACTTCAAGGAGGCGGCGTCAGAATGCACATTGAATACATAGATTTGCTCTACAGAACTATGCACGATGTCGCCGAATCCCCCAGAACCGCCTTCGGCGGCGTCGAAAGAGACCTCTCCGGAGTAGCCCTGGAGATTGAGCTTCACCCACTCCTTCAGAAGGTTAAGCGGAAGCGCGTTATCCGCACCGCTGTCTATAACCGCAGGAGCGAGATGATTATTAAACTTCTTGCCAAATACACCGACCCAGGACTCAAGACTCAAGACTTTAGACTCCGTGTCGTCTGGGGTCCAATATTGCCCCAGGACATGGCACGGCAGGTAAACAACGAGGTATCCTTAGTCCAGACCGGTATTCACTCCCGGAGACGGGCAATGGACGAGCTCAGCATCCAGGATCCTGAGTTTGAATTTAACCGGTGGCTTGAGGAGAGGCAAACTATCCTCAAGATGAATAAAGAGCTTGGCGCCAGATTCACCAGAGGCGGAGCGAGAGAGAGAGCTTTACAGTCTCAGGTCGAAGACTCGACTCGGCGAGCAGAAGGCGTTGAGGAATAAACAAGCAGTCAGCAGTCAGCCGTCAGCAAGCAGTGCTAAACGCTGAAAGCTGATAACTGATAGCTGAAAGCTAAAAAGGAGACAAAATGACTGACGAGGAAGTTCAGGCTCTACAAAACGAGCTGAAAGCTACGCAAGGCGAGCTTGAAACCACCAAGACAGAGCTGGAAGGCATCAAGGCGGAGAAGGAGGCGCTGGCCAGCGACAAGGAAACTCTCCGAGTCGAGTCTGCGACCCTTGCCGGTGAGCTGGAGACCAAGGCAGCCGCTATCACTGAGCTGGAGCAAGCCATTGGCGAAAGGGATAGCGAAATCGTCACCTTCAAGCAGGGGACGGTTGAGTCGGTTGAGAAGGTTACCTCTCTCCAGGAGAGCCTTAATCTGGCAGTCTCCGCCTATAAAACGGCGGTAGCCCAGGCTAACCTCGCCGTCCCTGGGGAGCTTATCACCGGGGACACCATCGAGGCTGTTGACCAGTCCCTGGAGAGCTCTAAATCTTTAGTCTCTACCGTCAGGGCTTCCATTGAGGCTGAGATTGCTTCAGGGAAAGTCCCCGCCGGCGCTCCAGCTAGGATTGCACCCGACCTGGAAAGCCTGTCACCACGAGAGAAAATCCAATACGCAATAACCAAATCCCGTTAGAGGTAAACCTCTAAACGGGACAAAGGAGGTAAATAATGGCTATAACCCTAGACGAAGCAGCTAAACTTTCCAATGATATCCTTCTTAAAGGAGTCATCGAGACCATCATCAAGGATTCTCCCGTCCTCCAGGTCTTGCCCTTCATCGAGATTGTCGGTAACGGCTTGACCTACAATCGGGAGAAGACCCTCCCCGGTGTCGCCTGGTATGATGTCAATGAATCCTGGGGAGCACCTACCCCACCTACCTTTGACCAAATCACCGCTACCCTTAAAATCCTCGGTGAGAATGCCGATGTTGATAACTTCCTCAAGGCAACCCGCTCTAATGTCCAGGACCTTGAGGCAGTCGTCATTGAACTCACCGCCAAGGCAATCAGGCACGAGTTTGAGGACACCTTCATCAAAGGCTTGGGCACTTCCGGCTCCAAGGACTTCCTCGGCATCGATGGCATAGTCGTCGTCCACACCGCTTGGGCAGCTTCTACCGCCTACTTCCTGGGCGACTACGTCCATGCCACCACCTTCAACGGCTTCCGCTATGAGTGCACCACCGCCGGCACTTCAGGCACCACTGAACCTACCTGGCCTCTGGTCGAGGGTGATACCGTAACCGATGGCTCAGTAATCTGGACCTGTCGCCGCAGTCAATTGGTCAACATGGGAGCTAACGGAGGCACCCTTACCCTGGCTAAGCTCGATGAGCTAATTGACAAAGTCCTCGGCGGTGAGCCTGATATGCTGTTAATGAGCCGAAGGTCGAGGCGTAAGATTAACGCCCTGGTCAGGGCAGCCGGGGGTATGATGGAGACCGACAGAAACCAATGGGGTGAGTTTATCCAGCTCTGGAATGGCATCGTCATCGGTATTAACGACTGGATATCCGATGCCGAGACCGTCGGCACTTCAACCGACTGCTCTACTATCTACGCTATGCAGTTTGGAGAAGGCGCCCTCTGCGGTCTAACCAGTCCTGGTCTGCTCACCGCTGAGCCTGTCGGCCAGCTAGAAGGCAAAGACGCCACCCGAACCCGGATTAAGTGGTACTGCTCTTTAGCCCTCTTCTCCCAGGTTAAGCTGGCTAAGCTCATCGGCGTCAGAGACTAACCCGTAACATGAAGGGGCATCACCCCTTCAAAAGCAATCCCCTCCCCCTCTCCTTTGAAGGAGAGGGGGACTAAGGGGGTGAGATTGATAAGGAGGTAAATCATGTCGAATTTGTTTGACAAATATGATCATCCCATTAGGGTGTTGATTAACCCTAACTGCCCATCGGATTTATTCGATAAGAACGGTCGCCCGCATATTGTTGTTGAAACTGCGGATGGCATTGACCTGTCCACCGGCGAG
>JAUVZA010000034.1 GCA_030602805.1 Dehalococcoidia bacterium
ACCCAGGGCACCAACTACTGCTTTCATTCTAGATATATGACCCTGGTGGTCAGCCCCCCAGATATTAATTACCTTGTCAAACTTACGTTCTAAAAACTTGTTATAGTGATAAGCAATATCAGTGGCAAAATAGGTCGGTGAGCCATCGCTACGCACCACCACGTTATCCTTATCTTCACCAAGAACAGTAGACACAAACCAGGTAGCGTTCTCTTTTTCAGCAATATAGCCCCCCTGGCGCAGGAGCAACATAACCGTCTGGTATTGCCCATTATCATAAAGGCTCTGCTCACTGAACCAGACATCAAAGCTCACCCCTAATAACTCAAGGTCGTTCTTAATTAGCTTTATCATCTTCTCCAAACCGAGCCGTCCCAATTGTGATACTGCCTCTGACTCAGGCAGAGAAAGAAACTTGTCTCCCTCCTCAGCCACAATCTCCTTAGCCAGGTCAACCATATAGCCACCAAGATAACCACCGGAGGACACCTCAGCATCAACACCCAAACACTGCTGATAGCGAGCGTAGAGCGAGCGATAAAAGGCCTTTATCTGACTGCCAGCATCATTAATATAGTATTCCTTCCCCACCTTATAGCCGGCAGCGGCAAGGACATTAGCTAAAGTGCTACCTAAAATAGCCCCACGGCCATGCCCAACATGGAGCGGGCCGGTGGGGTTGACACTAACAAATTCTATCTGTACCCGGCTGCCCTGCCCCAGGTCAGTATCACCATAGGAATCATCAGCCATCAGGATTGAATCCACCTGCTTGGTTAACCAATCACTTTTAAGCCTGAAATTAATGAACCCCGGCGGTGCTACAGCAATACTGTCAATCTCATGACTGGGAACTATAAGGGCTACCATATCATTAGCTATAGTCAGTGGATTAATCCCAACTGTCCGGGCTAATTTCAAGGGAAAGCTTGAGGCGTAGTCGCCATGTTCCGGGTTCTGGGGACGCTCTATAGTAACCTCAGGTAAAGTAACCGAAGGGAGCTTACCCAATTGCTGGGCTTGGCTCGCCGCCTGTGTCAACAGCTCAATAAGCCTTTGCCTAAGCATTATTATTCCTGTTTGAGCCTCCTATCTGCCCAGATTATAGCACAAAGCTAGTTAAAGAGGATAGACTGCATCCTTAACTATCTCCAAGCAGCGCAACGAACCCTCACTGTTACTTTCAAGTTGGCATGGTGAGGACAACGCTTGAGTTAATGGCACAACCTATCGCCTTAGAAGTAACGCCAATATAGCACCCAGGATAACGTTTAATAGCAAGAATACTAGCGTCGCTTCAGCACTGACTACAAATGCGTAGAGTGTGTGAAAGCGATGCCCCTTGGTCATATGTTGCCCCATATCGAGGCAGACACGGGCATCACCAGTAGGCGCAAGCAGAATTCGTTGGGTTCTCTGCCTGATGGTGTCTCCGACATTCAATGAAGATACGTCTACTGAAAAATCTACTTTCGACCCATCCGAAAACTCGACGTAGAAGTTGAGCTTAGGCTCAGGCTGGTTACCCGACTTAGCTTGAGGCTCTGAAACCTTCTTGATAATGACTTCAAAAGACGGCTGAAAAGCCTGGAAAAACAACGGGAACCTTGTCCATCTTCTGAACCACCACGCTGGTCTGGCAGAGATCTCGAACTGTTGATACTTAACTTTCTGCGAAGCTGGCAAATTAGCTCTCCTTACCACCCATTTTGATATCGTTCCTCCTACTTATCTTATTTCATACTCCTAGCTCCATTCGCCAGCCCGTGGCCAGACTCGGGCTAGCTCTTTAGCTAGAGGTTGATGCTCAGTTTTCTCCAAACTGGGGTCTATTTCAAAGAGTTTTATCGCCTCACTGCGAGCCAGCTCCAGCAAAGCCACATCGGACAGTTTAGCCATACGCAGGTCAGGTAAGCCGCTCTGCCGGGTGCCAAAGAATTCCCCCGGACCTCGCAGCCTTAAATCCTCTTCAGCTAGTTGAAAGCCGTCCTGAATCTTCTCTATTAAATCCAGACGCTCCTTAGCCACCACCGAAGGATTCTGAGCTAACAGCATACAGTAGCTTTGCTCCTGTCCTCGCCCCACTCTACCCCGAAACTGGTGCAACTGCGACAGACCAAATCGGTCAGCGCTCTCTACCAGCATTACGGTAGCATTGGGCACATCTATACCAACCTCCACTACCGGGGTCGAGACCAGAATATCCAGCTCACCAGAGCGAAAGCGGCGCATCACCTTATCCTTTTCATCAGCCGACATACGCCCATGAAGCAAGCCTAATCTCAGTTCGGAAAAGACCTCCTCAGATAGACGCTGATACTCAGCCACCGCTGCCCTAGCCTGAACAACCTCCGACTCCTCAATAAGGGGGCAGATGATAAATACTTGACGACCACTAGCTACCTGGCGGCGGATAAAGGCATAAGCACTCTCCCTCTGCACTGGTTTAAGCCATTTCGTCTTCACTACCTGTCTCCCCGGCGGAAGCTGGTCTATAACCGATAAATCAAGGTCACCATATAGGGTCAAGGCGAGGGTTCGTGGGATAGGCGTAGCTGTCATTACCAACACATGGGGACTAAATCCCTTTTGTCGTAATGCTGAACGCTGGGTAACTCCAAATCGGTGCTGCTCATCCACCACAGCTAACCCCAATCGGCTGAACTCCACCCCCTTCTGAATAAGAGCGTGGGTTCCGATAATAATATCTATCTCTCCGTTAGCGATACGCTGTTGGAGTTCCTGCTTCTTGACTTGGGTAATATCACCAATAAGCAGCGCCACAGTAAGCGGATGGGATAAAACCCCGGAGTAACTACACAGGTAGCCCTCCCCCCCTTCCTGATGCCCCACTCTAGATAGTAACTGACCGATAGTAGTAAAATGCTGCTCAGCCAGAATTTCAGTAGGTGCCATAAAAGCCCCCTGATAGCCATTGGCCGCCGCCATAAGCAAGGCTACCGTAGCTACTACGGTCTTACCACTGCCTACCTCCCCCTGCAATAATCTAGACATCGGTCGTGACTTCTGTAAATCAGCTAGTAGCTCCTTGAGTACTTTCTGTTGGGCGGAGGTTAGCTCAAAGGGTAAAGACTTTAGAAAGGCGTCTAGCACCGATGTCTTAATACTAAAAGGACTACCCGGCTGGCTCTCCTGCCAGTGGCGCTTTTTGCTGAGCACACCCAACTGGAGGACAAAGAGCTCGTCAAAAGCCAGACGAACCCTTGCCCTGTCCTTCACTGCTTCATCTTCTGGATAATGAGCCTGACTTATAGCCTGGGGTAGCTCCAGTAGGTTACACCGCTGTTTCAACTCTGGTGGCAAAAAATCTTCCACCTGCCCTGCCCACTGGTCTATAACCCCCTTCATCAGTTTTCTTACCTGGCGGGGGCGCAGTCCACGAGTAAGAGAATAGAGGGGAACCAAGCGCCCGGTATGAATCAACTCTCTATCCTCCACTAGCTCCCACTCTGGAGATTCAAACACATGCCGCCCGTTAAACAAGCTTACTCTACCGCTGACAACTATCCGTGTATTAGTAGCTAGCTTTTTAGCCAGATAGGGGTTATTAAACCACACTATTCTGACATTACCCGTTTCATCGCCCACAATAGCCTCTGTGCTCCGCCTACCACCCAGCCTGGTCTCATGAGCCTGCCACACATTAGCCAGAATAGTCTCCTCTTCCCCCTCAGTAAGCTGCGAGATAGATTTCCTCTGACTATAATCAAGGTGACGGTGTGGAAAGAAATAGAGCAAGTCCCGAACTGTGTTCACCCCCAACTTATTGAACTTAGTCGCCAGGCTTGAGCTAATGCCTCTAATAACAGTAATGGGTGAATCAATGGATTGTTTAGTGACTACACTGGGTTGTCTTGGTCTAGGAGAAAGCCTGCCAACTAGCGGGATTGGCTTTGCTTCACCCTTTTCCGCTTCCCTGCCTTCCTCTTTAGCTAAAAAGTCAAGCACAGCCTTTACCCATTCTTTACGCTGCTGTTTAGTCAACGAGGCATAGTTGGAGTTAACTAGGTGAAGTTTATGGAAACGACTTAGAAGTTGAGGCTCAGTTATCGACCCTGTAGCCTGACCAACCCAATTACGGAGGAACCTATCCAGACCGCCGAATACTGCTGAATCGGTATAACCCTTTCTATGCTCAAGCTCAAGAACCTTACGCAAGGATTCGGTATTCAGTGGCGAGGTCATACTTCACCCCTTGTCACCTAGCACAGCTACCAATAGGAGACCGGGGCCGGTATGTGTGCCGATTACCGGGGTTGTCCTTGACCGGTAGATACGCTCCTTGGGAAATTTAGGGCTAAGCCGCTCAACTAGCGCCTCAGCATCATCAGGGCAAGCCGCATCCTCTATCGCAATTCCATCAATATGGGAGAAGCTCATAGCAAAGTTGTATAGGTAGTCTATCGCCTTAGCCCGAGAGCGCGTTCTGCCCGCAGGCTCAACCACGCCACCTTTTAGAGCAATAATTGGGTTTACATTAAGCATTGAGCCCAAAAAAGCCTGTGCCTTGCCAATGCGCCCACCCCGCTTGAGGTATTCCAGCGTATCAAAAGCGGCACGCATATCTACACGAGGAATAGTCTTTTGGGTTACATCTATCACCTCACCAAGGCTAGCCCCAGCTTGAGCTGCCTTAGCCGCAGCAATAACCACCAGCCCTTCCGCCGCAGCACCAAATTGAGAATCAATTACTTCTACCCGGCATTTCCGCTTCATTAACCCTATACTTTGTAACGCCACCTCATAAGTACCGCTGAGCTTGGCACTAACAATGATGGCAAGAATTTCATCCGCCTCTTCAGCCAGCTTATCATATGCCTCGGCAAAGCTTCCAGGCGATGGCACTGAAGTAACCGGCAAGATTTTGCTATGCACTAGCCTATCGTAGAACTGCTCAGCCGTTAGGTCAACGCCATCACGGTAGACCTCAGTGCCAAAACGAACATTCAGTGGAACTATTGTGATCCCTAGCTCATTAACCACCTGAGCTGGCAAGTCAGCGACGCTATCAGTAACAATTTTAACTGTCACTAACTACTTGCCCTCCGCCTCCAGAATGGATACCGCCATGGCATCAGGTCCGGCATATGTTCCCACCACCGGGCTAATTGTTGACCGGTAGATACGCTCTTTGGAGAATACCGAGCTGAGGCGCTCAACCAGCCTATCGGCGTCATCAGGCGTAGTAGCATGCTCCACCGCCAGCCCCTCGATATGGGGGAAGCCAGCCACAAAATTGTATAGATAATCCATACCTGCCGTTCGAGACCGCAACCTGGTTAGAGGCGACATCTCACCATCCTTCACAGTAAGTATTGGCTTTATTGATAACATTGCCCCCAGCAGCCCCTGTGCCTTACCGATGCGACCCCCCTTGGCTAGATATTTAAGGGTGTCAAAATAGGCAACAAGGTGCGACCGGGGCATAGCCCTGCGCACCAAGTCAACGAGCTCATCCAGGTTTGCCCCAGTTTGGGCTACCTTGGCGGCAGCAATAACTATCAGCCCCAGACCCATCGCTACCGTTAGCGAGTCAATGACTTCAATACGGCACTCCTTCTCCACCAAACTCCTGGCATTCAGCGCTGACTCATAGGTGCCACTGAGCTTAGAAGACAGGGTAATAACTAGAATCTCATCAGTTTCCTCAGCCAGCTTGTTGTAGACATCAATGAAATCGCCGGGAGGGGGCTGCGTGGTCCTAGGCCAGTTAGGGTCATGAGTTAACTTGTGATAGAATTCATCCGTGGTCATAGTAACCCGGTCAAGAAAGGATTCCTTACCAAAAGATACCGTTAAAGGCACAACGGTAATCCCCAGCCCCTGGGCTATGTCACTGGTGATATCAGACAGGCTATCGGTAACAATTTTGACTGCCATAGCTAAAATCCCCCTTATTAATTATTCTACAGAAACGATGTAATTATAATGAGGCTGACCACCCCGAACTACTTCAACCTGAAGCTGAGAATGCTGTTCACGAAGGCTAAAACTAACCTGTTCCACCTCAGCCAGCTCAGTATCAGCCCCATAGTAGATGGTAATTACCTCGGCTTCACCTAAATCAAGCCTAGCTAGTGCTTCAATAAGAACATCAGTGGTATTATCACCTACCGCTACTAGTTCCCCATCCAGAAAGCCAATAGCCTGTTTCTTTTTAATTTTCAGCCCACCTAGCTGGGTTGAGCGTATAGCCCGGGTAATTTCAATAGACTTTACTGCTGACTTTGCCTTGTTCATAAGCTGGGCGTTTGTCTCAAGATCAGCTTCATAGTCAAAGGCTAAAAGAGCAGCTATCCCCTGTGGAATTGTCTCCGTAGGCACCACTTCAATGCTTTTTGCCGTCAAGGATTGAACCTGCTCAGCGGTAAGCACTATATTTTTATTATTAGGTAGAATAATAACCTTATCTGAAGCCACTGATTCAACCGCCTGGAGCAAATCCTTGGTGCTGGGATTCATTGTCTGTCCACCAGGGACAGTAGCCGCCACTCCCAGACTTCCAAGAATATCGGCAAGACCATCCCCTGAGACTACGGCAATAATAGCCATATCAGTGGCTGGCATCCTCTCCCTTTGCATCTGCAAAAAATCCTGGTGCTGCTCATCCATATTCCGAATTGATACCTGATGCATAGTGCCTAAAGAGGCAGCATAATGGATAATATTACCCGGGTCTAAAGTGTGGATATGAACCCTAACTGTAGATTCATCCCCGACTACAATTAGAGACTGCCCTTTCTTCTCTAACCTCGCCCTAAGCTTACCTGGGTCAAGTTTCTCTCCTTTAAGCAGAAACTCAGTACAATATCCATAGGGCACCTCCTCAGCAGCTAGCATTTGTGGCGTCCTGGCAGCTAGAGGTATATTACTGACAATCATCTGGGGCTTGCGGAACTGCATCTGCTCCACCTCGCCTCTGAGGTAGCGGAGGGCACCCTCCAGAAGGGTATACAGACCTTGCCCCCCAGCATCTACTACTCCACACTCTCGCAACACAGGAAGAAGGGTAGGGGTATTAGCCACCGACTCATTGGCAGCGCTAACTACAGCCTCCATAACCGATATCAGGTCATTGCTGCCGCTAGAAGCCTGCGCCTGGGCAGCCGAGGCGGCTTCTCTAACTACAGTAAGAATAGTTCCCTCTACGGGATTGCTTAACCCTTTATAAGCCATCATTGATGCCTGTAGTAAGGCATCAGCCAGGTCACTGCCGGTAAACGATTCCTTCTCTGCCAAACCCTGTGCTAGGCCACGCCAAATCTGTGACAGGATTACCCCACTATTACCCCTAGCCCCCATCAGTGCTCCACTAGCCATAGCTTGAGCCACGGCTGAGGCGCTCCGGTCAGGAGCCCGATAGGCTTCCTCTATGCCGGAACGCATGGTAAGCAGCATATTGGTCCCGCAATCACCATCAGGCACCGGGAAGACATTCAGAGCATCAATATCTGAAGCACTTTTCTCTAATCAGGTAGTAGCCGCGGCAAACATTTCCCTTAAATCTTGCCCACCGATAGTATCAACTTGCCTCATCTTATCCCCTCCTTGCCAGACTTGCCTGATTATGATATATTATAACGACATTTTATACTAAATTTATTTGACAGTCAAAGGAGAAAATATATTACCTATGAAATGTGATTTATGCGGGAAATCACCTCAGTTCGGTCACAGTGTGAGCCACTCAAAACACCGAACTAACCGTCGCTGGGTGCCTAATATTCACCCGGTTACTATCATCATAGACGGTCAGCCAAAACGACTCAACCTGTGCACCAGATGCTTGCGCAATCAGCACAAAGCGGCTAAAAAACTACCCACTAGCTCAAGCTAGCCCGTATCTTTGCCAAAGCTTCGGCTACTGCTTGTCCTGAATGAAACACTGCCGACCCAGCTACCAATACCCTGGCTCCTGCTCTTACTACCCTGGGAGCAACCTCAGCATTGATGCCACCATCCACCTCCAGCTCAGCAGCCAAACTCCTTCTGTCCAACTCAACACGCAAACGGGCTACCTTATCCAGTGTATCCTCAATAAAAACCTGCCCGCCAAAGCCGGGGTTAACCGTCATTACCAGGACTAAATCAAGGAAAGGCAGAACCTCCTTAAGCGCGTCTATAGGTGTGCTCGGGTTGAGAGAAACCCCCGCCTTAACGCCTAATCCCTTAACCATTTGCACTACTCGGTGGATATGAGGACAAGCTTCTATATGAACGGTGATAATGTCTGCTCCGGCATCAGCAAATTGATTAATTTGGCGCTCCGGCGCCTCAATCATAAGGTGGACATCAAGAAGCAGGTTAGTCCAACGACGAATAGCAGCTACTACCGAGGCACCGATGGTTATACTAGGCACAAAATGCCCATCCATAACATCTATATGAATATAGTCAGCGCCAGCTTTAGTAGCTTCAGCCACCTGCTCGCCAAGACGACCGAAATCAGCCGACAGAATAGACGGGGCAAGCTTGACCCGAGGGCTAGTTTCCACGCCCAAAGTCTCCAATTATTTTTTTGGCAGTGGCTAATGCCTGTTCTACCTGCCTCGGGGCAGTACCACCAATAACATCCCTGGCGGCAATAGATGACTCTACTGTAATTGAGTAAACATCTTCTCCAAATAGGGGAGAAAAGCCTTTATACTCGGTGAGGCTGAGTTCACTAAACGATTTGCCCTTGTCCATAGCGTAGCTTACTAACCTGGCTACTATATCGTGAGCGGTGCGGAAGGGCTCCCCCTTGTTGACCAAATAGTCAGCTAAGTCAGTGGCTAGAATATAGCCTCGCTTAACCGCTTGCTCAGTATTTTCAGCTTTAACTCGCAGGGTTTTAACCATACCGGCAAATACCCCTAAGGTAGATAACAATGTATCTATAGTATCAAACAAACCCTCTTTATCCTCTTGCATATCCCTATTATAGGATAGGGGAAGAGCTTTCATAGTCACCAGCAGAGCTATTAGTTTGCCATAGACCCGCCCTGTCTTACCCCGGACCAGCTCAGCGACATCAGGGTTCTTCTTTTGGGGCATGATGCTTGAGCCGGTGGTATAAGCCTCATCAAGCTCAGCAAAATTAAACTCGGCTGAAGACCATAAAATAATCTCTTCAGCCAGTCGGGAGAGGTGCATCATAGTCAGGCTGGCTGCTGCTTCATACTCCACCACAAAATCTCTATCCGAGACAGCATCAATGCTATTTTGACTGAGCTGGCTAAAGCCCAGCTCGTGGGCTAAGAAGTCCCGGTCAATATTATAGGCTACGCCAGCTATAGCTCCGCTGCCTAAGGGCATGACATCGGTACGCTTCAGGCAGTCACTAAATCGGTCAATATCCCGCTGGAGCATCTCAAAATAGGCTAAAAGGTGATGAGCCAGTAGCACTGGCTGTGCCGGCTGCAAATGGGTATATCCCGGTAAAACTACACCCTTATTGGCTTCAGCCAGGCTAATTAGAGCCTGCTGAAATTCTCTCAGCTTAACTAAAGTGTTGGAAATTGCCTCTTTAGTAAAGAGCCGCAAATCCAGAGCCACTTGGTCATTTCTGGAGCGAGCGGTGTGGAGCTTACCACCCACCTCACCTACCTTCTCAATGAGCTGGGCTTCAATATTCATATGGATATCTTCCAATTCAGGCTTAAACTGAAATTTACCCTGCCCTATTTCTTCAGCAATAGACGCCAGCCCCTCGGTAATAACCTCAGCCTCTTTCTCCGAAATTATACCCTGCTTGGCCAGCATTTTGGCATGGGCAATGCTACCAGCAATATCGTGACGATATAACCGCCAATCAAAGGGGATAGAGGCCGTATATTCGGTTACTAATTCACCAGTCTTCTTGTGAAAACGACCACGAATATGACTCATCTCACATCTCGCCTTTTTCTTTCTGGCTTAACATCTGCACCTGTGCCTGGGTTCTAACCGGCAGCCCCCAGATGTGAATGAAACCAGGGGAAGCACTCTGGTCAAACTGGTCACCCTTATCATAGGTAGCCAGACCATAGCTATATAGTGACACCGGTGATTTCCGCCCGACTACAGTGGAGCTTCCCTTGAACAACTTCAATCGCACCGTTCCAGTAACAAAGCGCTGTGAGCTCTTAACATAGGCAGCCAAATCTTGACGGAGGAAAGTGAACCACAGACCGTTATAGATAAGGTCAGCATACTCCACAGCCACCTTTTGCTTAAAACGCAGTTGGGCTTTGGATAAGGTCATCGCCTCTAGAGCCTGGTGCGCTTGGAGTAACACTGCTGCCGCTGGCGCTTCATAAATCTCCCTTGATTTTATCCCCACCAGCCTGTTCTCCAAATGGTCAATTCTGCCTACTCCATGCCTGCCGGCTAGCTCATTTAGCCACTGAATCAAACTAACCCCTTTCATTTCCTGCCCGTCAATAGTAGTTGGAATTCCTTTTTCAAAGCCAATCTCCACATAGTCTGGCTCATCTGGAGCTTTATCGGGTGACCTTGTCCAGGTAAAAACCTCTTCTGGTGGCTCAGCCCAAGGGTCTTCCAAAACACCACACTCAATACTCTTACCCCAAAGGTTCTCATCAATTGAATACGGGCTGGCAGCAGTAACAGGCACCGGAATACCGTAACGCTGAGCATAGTTAATGGTTTCCTCACGAGTCATGCCCCATTCTCGAGCCGGAGCAATAATCTTGAGGCCTGGGGCTAGGGCATTAACACTCACATCAAACCTTACCTGGTCATTGCCCTTACCCGTGCAACCATGAGCCACCGCTGAAGCTCCTTCTTCCCGGGCTGTGTCCACCAGCAACTTAGCCATCAACGGACGAGATAAGGCTGTAGCCAGAGGGTATTGCCCTTCATAGAGAGCATCAGCCTGCAATGCTAGGAAAACAAAATGATTTACAAATGCCTCCTTAGCATCCTTCACCAGCGCCTTCACGGCACCAACCTTCAGTGCCTTTTGCTGAACAGCTGAAAAATCTCGCTCGTTACCTACATCAATCGTAAGAGCAATAACATCCAGGTTATACCTCTCTTTAAGCCATTTGATGGCTACCGATGTATCCAACCCACCACTGTAAGCTAATACTACTTTATCCGACATTCAGAACCCCCGTTGAACTAACGAAATTATTTATCCCGGCTCCTTCAAACTTCCCTTAATAAATGACCCCCTGTTATTTCACACCTAGCTAACAATACTGGATAATGCCCTGTCTAAAATGCCTAATGCCTCATCAACCTCCTCGTTACCTATAATAAGGGGAGGCATAAACCGCAAGGCATTGGGCTTCAGCCGGTTAACCAATAAGCCCCCATCAAGACAAGCCATCAATACTGACTGGGCAATATCGCTGCTAAACTCCATAGCTATTAACAGCCCCCGCCCCCGGACATCAGTGATAAAATCAAATTTATGTTTTAAGCCTTCCAACCCGGTAATAAAATAGCTGCCTACCCTCTTTGCATTCCCGGCAATATCACTATCAGTGATAAATTTTACTGCGGCGTAACTGGCAGCACAAGCTAAAACATTACCGCCGAAGGTAGAGCCATGGTCTCCGGGAACAAAAACTGATGCTCTATCCTTAGCCATAATAGCTCCGATAGGTACACCACTACCCAGACCCTTAGCCAAGGTCATTATATCAGGTTCAATGCCATACTGTTCATAGGCAAAGAGTGTCCCCATTCGCCCTATACCCGTTTGAATTTCATCTAAAATAAGCAGAATACCCTTTTGGTCACACCACCCTCGCACTGCCGCTAAATATTTATCATCAGGAATATTAACCCCGCCTTCGGCTTCCACTGGCTCTAACATCACGGCACAGGTTTGATTAGTGGTAGCTGATTTTATCGCCGCAATATTGTTATACTCTACATTTATAAAACCGAGAGGCAAAGGAAGATACGGCTGTTGAAACTTAGGCTGACCGGTAGCTGCCGTCATAGCTAAAGTGCGACCATGAAAGGAATTCATCGCTGTAATGACCTCATAGGCTCCATTTAGATTGAGCTTTCCATAGCGCCGGGCTAATTTCACTGCCCCCTCGTTAGCCTCGGCACCACTATTACAGAGAAAGACCTTATCTAGACAGCTATTTTGGACTAAAAGCTCTGCCAGGCGAAGTTGCGGGATAGTATAGAACTGATTTGAGGTCTGAATAAGCGTATGCGCCTGCTCTGCCACTGCCTCAGCCACCACCGGATGACAGTGCCCTAAGCTATTAACCGCCCAGCCAGCAACAAAGTCCAGATACTCCCGACCATCCTCATTCCATACCCTCGCCCCCTCCCCCCTGACCAAGGTTACCGGCACACGGTCAAAAGTGTGCATAAAGTATTTATGCTCAAGCTCCTGCCAGTTACTCATGTTCCCATCCTAACTGCGCCCTTAAAGCCGGGGTTTTGACTATTTCAGTACTAGGGAAGTACTTTTTTAGACCCTCTTCTACTACCCCAACGACCTTTCGCAGCTCCTCGCTACTCTCTTCATTCTTAATGCTTAATCCCATAAGCCTATACCTCTTGCCTTTGAAAAGCGATACAACCACTTTTTCCATTTTTCTCCATTTCCTCCTATTTGGTGAGATTGTTTAATCAACCTCACCCCCTTTATTCCCCTCTCCTTCAACCGTGGTGTACGAAAGGTAAAGCTCCGACTCTCCTCCGACATGCTGGATGGGGGCATGGAAATAGTATAATACACTTTGACCTCTGAGTCATCCACTTCAATCCTCTCCACAAAGGACTTGAGGAAGCTCCTTTGCTCAATGATGGAAGACCTCTCTAGTAAGCCTCTCAAGTCATTCGCATAGTCCCGCACCACCTGGGGGTCGGCTATCTCCACAGCTTCACAGCGTAGAGCCTCCTCCGCTTCAGCCTTTGCTTGCTGCAGTTCCTCCTTCTTCTGGAAGAGAGCCTGTATCCTCGGCGCCAGCTGTCCACTCTCGAACTCTCCTGTCTCCAGAGCATCGTAGAGCTTGCCAAGCCTGCTGTCCACTTCGGCAATCTGATCCTGAAGAAGCTCCAGCTTCTCCCTTTCTTCACCACAGGTCTGGGCCAACTCCTCGTTGGTCAGCCTCACCAGTTCCTCAAGGTTCTCTTCGGTAAGGATGTAGCCCTTGATTCGGTCTCTTTTGACCCCTGTGGCGTCTTGTGTGTCTCGATCCATATGTTCAAGGACTCCTCTTGTTCTGCTGCATTGACCTGCCCCCCAAAAACTAGTCCAGTTATAATGTAGGTACGATTGGGGATGGGCTTGTTTTGTTACCTAATTTCACATCTCATGCACTTTACCTTGGCGTCTAGAGAGAAACCTGCCCTTCCTTGAGGACTGTTTGGCCATCGACCACCAAGGTTGGCTCCCGGAAGATCATGTCCATATGCAGGGGGCTCTCGACTTTCCCGCCCAAGCTCTTACTATCGCCTAGGGCAATATGTGCGGTCCCCCAAGCCTTTTTCGTTTCTCTTACGGTTATGCCAAGGCGAGACTTCAGGTTTGTGCCTAATCCCAGCTCAGCAATGTTTCTGGCGCTATCACCTATTTGCTCCAAGAACCCGAGTAGCTGCTTTGCCACAATGCCACCCTCAATTTCTGCTACCCTGCCTCTGTCCACCTTCAGTGATAGACCTTCCTTGATAAAACCTAATCCTTCTTTTTCCAGACAAAAAGGATTCACCAGAATGCCTTTGGCACTTCCCTCTAAAGGTGAAATGGCGGCCTCGCCATCAGGGAAACCACAAAACTGGCCAGGTTCGGTAGCCGAACCAGCCAGGACATGTGCTTGTCTATCTGCTAAGGACATGGTGAGGTCGCTACCATCCCGTGTAGTTAGACGGGCTTCTTTGCCTGAGGTGAGTACCTGCGCTAGTCGTTGGGAAAGCTCATTTATTTCTCCGTAGTCGGCAGTGGCACCACCACGTACCATCATATCTTCGTTAAAGCCCCACATCTCGCACACACGAGCGCCGCGCCTTAATGCCTCCCTCACTGTTTCGGTATGGACGATAGCATAACTAGCCTGGGCGATAACTGCGTCGGCTGCCTGAATTGCCGCAATCGCTGATAGGGGAGGATCCACTCCACCTACTTCTCTTGGGGTAATAGTTACGATTACAGTCTCAGCCCCGGCGGCTTGAGCGCTAGCTGCCAGAAGCTGGGTAATACTCTGCGGGCATCGCGTATCGGTAAAGATGCACACCCTTTCTCTCGGCTTGATGGCAAGGACCCGCTCTACTATAATCCTGGCCGTAGGCGCCATATGAACGATTGATATACTCATTGTTTCATCCTCACCATTACTCTACTCTTCTGGAAGGAAGGACTCAAGGCTTTGTTGTAGACCATGATGGTCATTTACGGGCCCTTGGGCAACCAAGGTTTTTTTCTATTCTAAGCCGCAGGGTCAGAGGTAACAAAAGCTTGTTTTGTGTGATATACGAAATATGGACTGAACATATCATCCGTGGACATGTCCAGCCCATGTGAAATTACAGATTATGTTATTAACAGAGTTATGCCTTTCCTATCCTAAACATCTTTGTCCCACATGTGGGGCACACACCCTGAGTTGCCGGCTTGCCATTCTTCATGGTTATCGACCTGGCATCTTTCATTTCCTTTTTAGTACGGCACTTCATGCAGTAAGCTTGCATTGCAGTTACCTCCTTTCCGATTAGGAACAATAACCTATTATTGTCAACGATGTCAATAAGTCAATGTAACTAATAGTCATATTATTGACAAACTCTTGGTAGAGGACTAAGCTCAAGTTCCAAGATGTGAAATGACTTCAACCTAACCGCCTTCTGGCACAAGTCTTGGAGGTGTGGAGATGAAGTATGAAGGGCACTGGAATCGCTAGTTAATATGGCGGTGGTTGGTGCCCTTTTTAGTTTTTGATAACCGTAGGCGTAAGAATGTGCAGATATAAGCTGGTAAGATGGACAAGGCAAATTCGCATCTTCTTCGGTGGGGGTAAGGAAATGGAGCAAAAGCACCACCTGTTTACCCTTCCCAAGCCACTGACACCAAAGGAGATATGGGACAGATTATGGGTTTCTGGCTGGGGTTATAATGCACTGTCTCAGACCTATAAAGGGCAAATATACACGATGCGCAAGGCTGTTCCACCAAGGCACCAATACCATTTGCGCTTTTACAAGAATGGGGATGTTTCTGGTCACTTTGAGGTTGATAATTTACAATTCCCGCTGGAACACCTCGATGGCGTGGATTTAAGACGGCTTAATGATGAGGAGATAGCCGCACTGAAGGCAGAGCTGGAAGTTGAGTAGTGTTCAGGTAGACTGTTCGATTGATACTATAATACGCTCGGTTAATGTTAAGTAATGTTAATAACAATAGAGGCTGGGGCATGAAAGATGAAGAAGGGCGCTAGAGCCGTTAGACAGTATAGCGGTGGCTGGTGCCCTTTTTTAGTTTGGATAAAGAGAAAGAAGAGGAGGTGATGCTTCTCAATTGAAAAACCTTATCCAAGACAGTGGCTACTATTTAGTTTAGAAGGAGGATAATATGCCAACCTATGTAGTGCTCGCCAATTGGACGGATCAAGGTATTCGGGCTGTCAAAAAGTCACCTCAGCGTCTTGATGCTACTAGGAAAGCCATCGAAGCTGCTGGTGGCAAAATGCTTGGTTTCTACCTCACAATGGGCAGATATGATGAAATACTCATAGTGGAGGGACCAAGTGATGCGGTAGCGGCAACGTTGGCTCTGAGCGCAGGAAGCGAGGGTAATGTCCGCACAGAGACATTAAAGGCATTCCCTGAGGCTGAATACCGCAATATCATCGCTAAGATCCCATAGCGCTCACATATCAGAGGCCAACTAAGGAAGTGGAGCAATACTGCTCCACTTCTCATTTCCACCTTGATT
>JAUVZA010000058.1 GCA_030602805.1 Dehalococcoidia bacterium
GAATAAAGCGTGGCATTTTGACGGCAATCCCGATTCGGAACCGCTGGAGGTAACTATTCCTGAATCAGAGCAAGCAGCCTGTATTGAATTTTGTGAGGCATTAATTGAAAAATTGGCTGAATTAGATGACCAGATTATGGCAGCCTATCTTAGTGGTAACAGTATTACTGCCGCTGAGTTAAGGCTAGCCTTGAGAAGGGTAACCCTAGCTAATAAGGGGGTACCTATTCTTTGTGGCAGTGCGCTGAGGAATAAAGGTATTCGTCCGTTACTTGATGCTATTGTAAGCTATCTCCCTTCCCCGTTAGATATGCCACCGGTAAAGGCTATTGATATCAGGAAAGGAGCCAAAGTCACTCGCTCAGCCAGCGACGATGCCCCCTTTTCAGCACTAGCCTTTAAGGTGGTTTCTGACCCGTTTGTGGGTAGGCTGGTCTATTTTAGGGTGTATTCTGGTGGGGTGAGGGCGAAGGCACAGGTACTTAACGCAACTCGAGGAAAGAAGGAACGTATTGGACGGCTATTATTAATGCATGCCAGTCATCGTGAGGAGCTAATTGAGGCCGATACCGGGGCTATCGTAGCTACACTAGGTCTTAAGAATACCTTTACTGGCGATACCCTGTGTCATCCCTCTCAACCGGTGCTTCTTGAATCTATCCGCTTCCCTGAACCAGTACTATCCGTTGCTATTGAGCCCAGAACCAGGGCTGACCAGGACAAGATAGAGCAAGCCCTGCAAAGGCTGACCGAGGAGGATCCTACCTTTAAGGTAAATTACAACGAGGAGACAGGACAGACTGTTATCTCAGGTATGGGTGAGCTTCACCTGGAGGTCATAGTAAGTAGATTGTTTAGTGAGTTTATGGTGGGGGCAAAGGTGGGTAAGCCGCGGGTTGCCTATAAGGAAACGATTACTATACCGGTGCGAGCTGAAGGGAAATTTATTCGGCAAACAGGAGGCCATGGCCAATACGGTCATGTTTGTCTTGAGCTTGAACCTGTGGAGCGTGGCAGTGGTTTCCAGTTTGTTAACCGTATTAGAGGTGCAGCTATACCAAGGCAATATATTCCAGCAGTAGAGGTTGGTATTAGAGAGGCGATGCAGACCGGGCTGTTAGCTGGCTGTCCTTTGGTCGATATTAAAGCAATCCTTTATGACGGTAGTTATCATGAAGTTGACTCTTCAGAGATAGCCTTTAAGATGGCTGGCTCAATGGCCCTAAAGGATGGTGTCATTAAAGCCAAGCCTATCCTTCTTGAGCCGATTATGAAGCTAAATGTAGTTACACCTGGGGAATTTCTTGGTGATGTAATAGATGACCTCAGTTCAAAGCGGGGGCATATTAATAGCATTGAGACACAGGGCGAGATGTTAGCTATTTACTCCCTGATACCATTAGCTGAGACCTTTGGCTATGCCACCACGCTCAGGTCACTAACTCAGGGCAGAGCAACACATTCTATGGAGTTTTATCGCTATCAGGAGCTACCGGCTGAATTGGCTGACCAGATTAAAGCTGGGGGTAGAGGGTATGCCTAAGCAAAAAATTCGTATCAAGCTAAAGGGTTATGACCACAAAATACTTGACCAATCAGCCGAGCAGATTGTGGCTGCAGTGGAGGCTACTGGAGCTGTTGTTTCTGGACCGGTGCCACTACCTACTCATATCCAGAAGTTCAGTGTCATCCGCTCTCCCTTTATAGATAAAGACTCACAGGAGCAGTTTGAAATTCGGACCCATAAGCGCCTTATTGACATTATAGAGACAACTTCTAAAACGATAGATGCCTTGACCAACTTGAACCTACCCTCAGGAGTTGGTATAGATATTAAATTATAAAAAGTATCGGGTATTGGAGATATGATTCAAGGTATTATTGGCAGAAAGCTAGGTATGACCCTGATATTTAGGGACAATGGTAAAGCGGAGGCAGTAACCGCTATTGAGGCTGGACCGTGCCCTGTAATACAGGTTAAAACTGTGGCTAAGGAGGGATATAATGCTGTTCAGCTTGGATTTAGTGAAGCTAAGCGGCTCAACTCTCCTCAGCGAGGGCATCTCAAGGGGCTAGAGCAGTTTAAGTATCTTAAGGAATTCAGAGTGGATGATAGTGAAGCTATTGAAGTAGGGGAGAAGGTTGATGTTAGCCTGTTTAAGGCAGGTGACCTGGTTGATATTACCGGGGTGTCAAAGGGTAAGGGCTTTGCTGGTGTAGTAAAACGCCATCACTTTGCTGGCGGCCCCAAAACGCATGGGCAGTCTGACCGACACCGTCACCCAGGCTCTATAGGGGCTACTACCTCTCCGGGTAGGGTATTAAAGGGGATGCGGATGGCAGGGCATATGGGAAATAGAAGGGTGACGGTGCGTCATCTAGAGGTATTTGAGGCTGACCCTGCCCGTAACCTGTTACTGGTTAGGGGGGCGGTACCCGGAGGCAGAAATGGGCTGCTATTAATAAAGAAATCAGGTAGGGAGAAGTAAGGAAGTGGAAGTTCCAGTGTATAGCCTTGCCAGGGAGGTGGTTAAGCACATTGAGATAAGCGATGATGTTTTTGGTGTGCCATTTAACCAGGCAGTAGTGCACCAGGCAATGGTAAGACAGCGGGCAAATGCTCGTCAGGGAACAACTAGCACTAAAACTCGTAGTGAGGTTTCAGGTACTGGTAGGAAGCTATTTCGTCAAAAAGGCACTGGTTACGCTCGGGGTGGCAGCAGAAGGTCACCGCTACGCAGGGGAGGTGGTATCGCCTTTGGTCCTAAACCCAGGAGCTATAGGCAAGCCATGCCTAAAAAAATGCGCCAACTAGCCCTAAGGTGTGTCTTATCGGCTAAGATTGGGGACGGAGAGTTAATGGTTCTGGAGCAGTTGAAGCTTGATGAGCCTGAGACAAAGGAGATGGCACGGATTTTAGCCGCACTAGGGGTGGGCTCCTCAGCTCTTATTGCTACCTCTGAACCGGAAGAAAATGTAGTTAAATCAGCTCGTAATCTGCCTAGAATTAAAACAATCCCAGCCAGTTTACTTAATGTGATTGACATCCTTTCCTATAAGATGCTATTGATGACTGAGGCTGCGGTACGCAAGGTGGAACAGATATGGGGGAAGAGATTGTCTCAAGGAGGAAGCAGTGCATCTCTACGAGGTGTTACGCCGTCCACTAATAACTGAGAAGAATACTATGCTTCAAGCTCAAGGTAAATACGCCTTTGAGATAGCTAGGGAGTCTAATAAGCAACAGATTAAACAGGCTGTGGAAAAGGCATTTAAGGTCAAGGTGCTCGCCGTTAATGTAATGACAGTACCTGGCAAGACGCGAAGGGTAGGCAGACAACAGGTGTTAACCCAGTCCTGGAAAAAGGCAATTGTTACCCTCAAGCCAGGAGACAAGATAGAATTCTTTGAAGGTGTTTAATATTCTATGAAAGGGGAATCTGAGTGGCACTAAAGGTATATCGTCCAACCTCCCCCGGTAGGCGGGGTATGAGTGGTTCTACCTTTGAAGAAATAACTAAAGGCAAGCCAGAGAAATCGCTGCTCTCACCCATCAAAAGGAAGGCTGGGCATAACAATCAGGGGAGAATAACGGTTCGTCACCGAGGTAGTGGGGCGAAGCGGAGGCTCCGTATTATTGACTTTAAGCGGGATAAGATTGGTGTTCCCGGTAGAGTGGCGGCTATTGAATATGACCCTAACCGTTCAGCACGTATTGCTCTCATTCACTACGCTGATGGGGAGAAGCGCTATATCCTTGCTCCCTCAGGGCTTGAGGTCGGGGACACCATAAAGTCAGGTAGTGATGCTGAAGTAAAACCAGGTAATGCCTTACCCTTGAGATTAATCCCGAGTGGGACTTTAATCCATAATGTTGGGTTGAAGAGGGAGAAGGGAGGGCAGTTGGTGCGGAGTGCTGGGACTGCGGCTCAACTTATGGCAAAAGAGGGTGAATATGCCCTTGTTCGGTTACCGTCTAGTGAGGTGCGGCGTATTCGTAGCGATTGCTTAGCTACTATCGGGCAAGTAGGCAATGTTGACCATCAGAGTATTAAGTTGGGCAAGGCAGGTCGTAAACGGTGGTTAGGCTGGCGACCTACGGTGAGGGGTTCAGCGATGAGTCCACGTGACCACCCTCATGGTGGTGGGGAAGGCAGGTCACCAATAGGTATGCCTGGACCTAAGACACCTTGGGGTAAGCCAGCTCTAGGCTATAGAACTCGCAAGTCTAAGGCTTCGGATAAAATGATTGTTAAGCGCCGGGAGAAGTAGATAAGATGTCAAGGTCAACTAAGAAGGGACCAGCCATTGATGCTAAGCTGCTAAAGAAAGTGGAGATGCTTAGGCGCTCTGGTCAGAAGGCAGTAATAAAAACCTGGTCACGCTCGTCTACCATCCTACCCGAGATGGTAGGGCTTACTATTGGGGTACATGATGGCAGGCGACATGTGCCTATCTATATCATTGAAAATATGGTGGGGCACAAGTTGGGTGAGTTTGCTTTAACTCGAACCTTTAGGGGTCACTCCTCCCGGGGAGAAAAAACTACTATGATAAGAAAAAGAAGGTAGGTTTAGGTTGGTTTAGGTAGGGCATAAGTAAGATGGAAGTAAGAGCAGTAGCTAAAGACACTGGCATATCACCTCGTAAGGTGCGCCTGCTGGTAGATATGGTGCGGGGCAAGAAGGTGGATGAGGCCCTGACCATACTTAGGTTTGCACCTACACCAACAGCTCGAGTTGTAGCCAAGGTGGTGAAATCAGCGGCAGCTAATGCTGAGAATAATTTTCAGATGTCCCCTTCGGATTTGAAGATTGTCACTGTCTTTGCTGATGAAGCACGAACCCTAAAGAGGTTTCGCCCTCGGGCTCGAGGGCGAGCTAGCCCTATTCTTAAACGGTCTTGCCATATTACAGTTATTGTTGCTGAAGTGGAGGGTTAATTGGGACGTAAAGTTCATCCAATGGGCTTCAGAATTGGTGTCATACGCGATTGGCAGGCAAAGTGGTATGCTGATAAGCATTATGTAGAGTTTTTGCAGGAAGACCTAAAGCTCAGGCAGGCTATTCGGTCAGGTTATGGTGAAGCTGGTATCTCTCTAGTGGAGATTGACCGCCAGGCAAATAAGGTGGTGGTAACTATCTATACTGCCCGGCCTGGTGTTGTCATTGGGAGGGGAGGACAACGAGTTGATGAAATGAGGCAGCACCTTGAGAACCTTGTCGGGAAGAGGATTCAATTGAATATTCAGGAGATTCGGCAACCTGAGCTTGATGCTTATTTGGTGGCTAGGTCGGTAGCTGAGCAGATTGAGCGTCGTGTTGCTTACCGGAGGGTTATGAAACAGGCAATTTTTCGCACCATTCAGGCTGGTGCTAAAGGAATGAGAATCAATTGTGCTGGCAGATTAGCTGGTGCCGAGATAGCTCGTCGTGAGATGACACATGAGGGGCAAGTGCCCTTGCATACGCTACGGGCTGATATTGATTATGGCTTTACTGAGGCGCGTACTACTCTGGGTCGGATTGGGGTAAAGGTGTGGATATATAAGGGTGATATTCTTCCAGAACCTAAGGCGGTGGAAGTTGATGAAATGACTGTCGAAGCAGAAGTAGAACCTATTGAAGCAGAAGCAAAGCCTGCTGAAGCAGAAGCAGAGCCTGTTAAAGCAAAAGCAAAGCCTGTTAAAGCAGAAGTAAAGCCCGTTGAAGTAGAAGTAGAACCTGTTGAAGCAGAAGTGAAGCCTGCTGAGGCAGAAGTGAAGCCTGTTGAGGCAGAAGTAAAGCCCGTTGAAGTAGAAGTAGAACCTGTTGAGGCAGAAGTGAAGCCTGTTGAGGCAGAAGTAAAGCCCGTTAAAGCAAAAGCAAAGCCTGTTAAAGCAGAAGTAAAGCCCGTTAAAGCAAAAGCAAAGCCTGTTAAAGCAGAAGCAAAGCCCGTTAAAGCAAAAGCAAAGCCTGTTAAAGCAGAAGTAAAGCCTGTTAAAGCAGAAGCAGAGCCTGTTAAAGCAAAAGCAAAGCCTGTTAAAGCAGAAGTAAAGCCCGTTAAAGCAGAAATAAAACCTACAAAACCGAAAACGAAACGTACTAAATCGGCAGCCAGTAAGAGCGCGAAGGCAGAGCCCTCTACTTCTGTGGGAAAAGAGGAGAAGGATGGTACAACCCAAGCGGGTGAAATACCGCAAGACTCATAAAGGACACCGTCGGGGTAGAGCTCAAGTAGGGAACACGGTTGTTTTTGGCGATTATGGTTTGCAGGCCTTAGAGTCTGCCTGGCTCACTAGCCGGCAGATTGAAGCAGCACGGCGGGCTATGACTCGCTATATTCGCCGTAGCGGCCAGGTCTGGATACGCATTTTTCCTGATAAGCCAGTTACCAAGAAGCCAGCTGAGACCCGTATGGGTGGGGGTAAGGGTCCCCCAGACCATTGGGTAGCTGTGGTCAAGCCGGGGAGAATTCTGTTTGAGATGGGAGGTGTTAGTGAGGAAATGGCTAGAGAGGCAATGCATCTTGCTTCATATAAGTTGCCTATACACACCAAATTTGTGCTAGGGGAAAATGATGTAACCGTTGATAGTGATTCTGTAGGTAAGGAGCTAGCGCAAGTTGAAGATTGAGGAAATGCGAGCTCTCAAACCTGATGCATTGGCAAAACAATTAGAGGCAGCTCATGAGGAGCTTTTTAACCTTCGTTTTCGCTTAGCTACCAAGCAGTTGGTAAACCACCGTGAAATTCGGAGGGTGAAAAAGGAGATTGCCAGGCTGAAGACCATAATAAGGGAAAGGGAGCTAGAGATAAGGTAGGTTTTGAGTCTATGGAGAAGAAACACAAAACCAGGGTTGGCCGTGTGATAAGTAATAAGATGGATAAGACAGTGGTGGTGACCGTAGAAACACTTAGGCATCATCCGCTATATAAGAAGACTATCAGGAGAGCGGTTAAGTATAAGGTTCATGATGAAAAGAATGAGTGTAGGCTAGGGGATACAGTAAAGATTATAGAAACGCGTCCCCTGTCGAAAGAGAAGCGGTGGCGAGTAGCCGAGATAATAACCAAGAGAGAGGTAGTGGAGGTTCAACCTAAGGAAATAATCTGAAATTAGTTTCAGGATAAAATGATATGATTCAAAAAGAAACCAGACTTAAGGTGACAGATAATACCGGTGCCCGGCAGCTTTTGTGCATTAATGTGCTGGGTGGCTCAGGCAAGAGATATGCTCGGGTGGGTGATGTCATTGTGGCTTCAGTAAAAAAAGCAACTCCAGTGGCAGTGGTAAAGAAGGGAGATGTAGTCAGGGCGGTTATCGTTCGCTGCGCTCAGCCGTATCGGCGTCCTGATGGCTCTTATATTAGGTTTGATGAGAACGCTGCCGTGATTCTCTCCGATAAAAATAACCCTAGAGGAACCCGAATATTTGGACCGGTAGCCAGGGAGCTGAGAGAGAAAAATTTTACCAAGATTATATCGCTGGCACCTGAGGTGTTGTGAGGAAAGCCGATTAAAGAGAAACCTATGGTTAAAGGGATGAATAGATGACAAAGATAAAAAGGAAAATCATTAAAATTGATGAAGAGAAATGTGACGGATGTGGGCTTTGCATCCCTTCTTGCCCTGAAGGAGCCCTCCAGATTGTTGACGGTAAAGCCAAACTGGTAAAAGAGAGTTTCTGTGATGGACTGGGTGCCTGTCTTGGCGAGTGTCCCCAGGGGGCGTTGACTATTGAGGGAATAGAAGTTGAAGAGTATGACGAAGAGGGAGTGATTGCTCATATTAAGGAGCAATCACCTGACCTTTTGGGAAAGCACTTAGCCCATCTAAAAGAACATGCCCACGAACTTCCTCAATACCATTCTCACGCGGGAATAACCGCTTGCCCTTCTGCTCGGGTGCTACATTGGGAAAAGAAAGAGGAGGAAGCAGCCGAAAGAGTAAAGATTAGCTCTGGACTTCGTCAATGGCCGATACAGCTCTGTCTGGTTCCACGGCGTGCTCCATATTTCCAGAATGCGGATTTAATCCTAGTGGCTGACTGTGTTCCCTTCGCCAACGCTAATTTTCATACTGATTTTTTAAAGGGAAAAGCAATTGCTATTGGCTGCCCTAAGTTAGATGACCTTAATGCCTATGTGACTAAGGTTACCCAGATACTGGAAAGTTCGGACATTAAAAGTTTAAAGGCTATCCACATGGAAGTTCCTTGCTGTTATGGACTTCTTCATATTGCCCAAAAGGCTTTAAGCAAAAGTGGGAAAGACATCCCCTTTGAGAGTGTAATAGTTGGGATAAAAGGTGAGATATTGAAGGAGGTGGGAAGTAAAGGTGCTGGATAAGTGCCCTGGAGCAGCTAAGATTAGAACTCCTATCCCTGCTTACAAAAAATGTCCCGACTGCGGAGAAGAAGTGGAGATATGGAGTGATGAGCTAAAGGCTAAATGCACCAAATGTGGTGCCATGGTCTTTAGAGAGGATGCCCCCTCCTGTATAGAGTGGTGTCGATATGCTAAGGAATGCATCGGGGAGGAAAAGTATAACAAGTTAATGGGGGGGGGAGGCAAAATCCAAGTAATATAGGTTTTGAGGGTACTTTTAACGACGATGAAGATTAGAAAAAACGATACTGTACTCGTTATTGCCGGCAAGGATAGAGGTAAGAGAGGCAAGGTGCGCTTTGCTTACCCCAAGGATGAGCGACTACTTGTTGAAGGTATCAACTTTATCAAAAGGCATACCAGGGCAAGAGGTCAGGTTAGGCAGGCAGGCATAATAGAGCGGGAGGCACCGATTCATATGTCAAATGTTATGCTATTGTGCGGTAAGTGTAATCATCCTACTCGCGTTGGTTTTCGTTTTTTGAAGGATGGTAAGAAAGTTCGGTTCTGTTGCTCTTGCGGCGAGGTAATTGATTAAATGTCACGGTTGAAGGAAAGGTATGGAAAAGAGATTACCCCCAACCTGATGGAGCTTTGTGGCTGTAAAAATATAATGCAGGTGCCCCGTCTGGAAAAGATGGTGCTTAATATTGGCGTGGGAGAGGCAATTCAGAACGCCAAGGCTCTGGAGGCGGCTGAGAGGGACTTGATTGCTATTTCAGGGCAACACCCGGTGATTACTCGCGCTAAGAAGTCTATTGCTTCCTTTAGGTTGAGGGCAGGGATGCCTATCGGGTTAAAGGTAACCCTGCGAGGGGAACACATGTATGACTTTTTTGACAAGCTGGTAAATGCTGTCTTACCCCGTATGCGTGAGTTTCAGGGGGTTTCCCCAAACTCTTTTGATGGCCGGGGTAACTACACCTTAGGGCTTAAGGAGCAAATCATCTTTCCTGAAATAGATTATGAGAAGATAGACAGGTTACGGGGGCTAGAAGTGTCAATTATCACTACGGCTAAGACAGACGAAGAGGGTAGGCATCTATTGGAGTTATTAGGTCTGCCTTTCACTAAGGATTGAGGTGGGGATGGCTAAAAAGTCAAAAATTATAAAATCGGAGCGTCCGGCCAAATATAGAGTGCAGCAGCATAATCGGTGTTACTTATGTGGCCGGCCTCGTGCCTATATCCGTAGGTTTGGTTTGTGTCGTATTTGCTTTCGTAGACTGGCTCTCGCTGGCCAGATTCCCGGGGTGAGAAAATCAAGCTGGTAACTAGAATGAGTATAGAATAAGGGGGTAAGGGTGACTATCTCTGACCCAATAGCGGATATGCTAACCCGAATACGCAACGCCATAATGGCGAGGCACGATTCTGTGCTGATACCAACCTCGAGGATGAAGCTGAGCATTGCTAGCATTCTTAGAGAGGAGGGTTTTATTAATGATTATGAGGTGCTTAGGGGCAAGCCGCACCGAGTAATTAAGATTTATCTCAAATATGGTGATAAAAATCAGTCAGTCCTTTCTGGGTTGGAGCGAGTAAGCAAGCCTGGACTAAGGGTGCATGTTCAGCGGAAGGAAATCCCCCGGGTTTATGGTGGTTTGGGTATTGCTATTCTTTCTACATCTAAGGGTGTGATGATAGGACAGCAAGCCTGGCGCCAGGGGGTTGGTGGTGAACTTTTATGCAATGTGTGGTAGACCAATATTTTGGGAGTAATTATGTCTAGAGTAGGGCGAATGCCTGTCACTGTGCCACAAGGTGTGGTGGTGAATATTAAGAAGGATGGGGTTAGTGTAACCGGACCTAAAGGGGAGCTCCGTCGTCGTTTTAACCCCGATATGTCTATTACCCTAAACAATAATAGCCTGATGGTGTTGCGACCTAGTGATAGTAAGGTGCATCGTTCCTTGCACGGATTAACCCGAAGCCTCTTAGCTAACATGGTGGAGGGGGTAACTAACGGCTTTGAGAAGAACCTTGAAATAGTAGGTGTGGGTTATCGGGTTGAAAAAGCAGGGGATAAGCTGGTAATTCGTGTCGGGTTTTCACATCCGGTGGAGGTATCACCGTTGCCGGGTGTCTCCCTAGCTGTAGAGGGGGCAAATCGTATTAAGGTTATGGGGATTGACAAGGAAGTGGTTGGCGAGATGGCAGCTAAAATTCGGGCTATTCGTTCCCCTGATGCTTATAAAGGCAAGGGTATTAGATACGCTGGGGAATTAGTTCACCTTAAAGCAGGTAAGGCAGGTAAGGCGATAGGTATGAGGGAGTAATGGGTAAAGGTGAGCTAAGGATAGCCCGTATTAGAAAACACCACCAAGTCAGAGCTAAGGTGGAAGGCGCAATCTCTAGACCCCGTTTGTGTGTTTTCCGTAGCCTGAACCATATTTACGCTCAGGTTATTGATGATTCACAAGGGCACACGCTAACCTCTGCCTCAACCCTCGACCCAGAAATGAA
>JAUVZA010000076.1 GCA_030602805.1 Dehalococcoidia bacterium
AACGATTGTCCTGAAGGGAGCCTATACTGTTATTGCCGCCCCAAATGGTCAATCCAGAATTAGCTCCATAGCCAATCCGGGACTGGCGTCAGCCGGAACCGGTGATGTTCTAGTCGGCGTTATAGCTGGACTGGTGGCACAGGGTCTATCCCTTTTTGATGCTGCTGCCTGTGGTGTGTTCCTCCATGGTGAAGCTGGTGAGATGGTTAGGGCTAGGCTGGGCAATGCTGGTATGATTGCTAGTGACCTTTTACCAGTACTGCCATTAGTCATTAAGCAACTAAAAGAAAGTCTAACCGGTTAGTGAAGTTAAAGAGGGAATGCCATGCTATTAGCTGTTGATATTGGAAATACTGATACTGCTTTAGGGGTTTTTAAAAACGAGGAGCTTCGTGCTACTTGGCACATGGCTACAGTTATTCACCGTATGGTCGACGAATATGCTGCTTTACTGCTTAACCTGCTGCATCACCAGGGTCTAGACAAATCTGATATTAAAGAGGTAGCCTTGTGTAGTGTCGTCCCACCGCTCACAGCTACTTTTGAGGAGCTATTTCAACGGTATTTCTATATCTCCCCACTGGTGGTAGGGGCTGGGGTTAAGACTGGGGTGCGTATCCGTATGGATAACCCCAAGGAGGTTGGCGCCGACCGCATTGTGAATGCAGCCGCTGCTCATCACCTCTACCGTGGCCCGATAATCATTACTGACCTGGGGACAGCCACTACCTTTGATACCATATCCAAAGAGGGCGACTATCTGGGAGGGGCTATTGCCCCTGGTATAAATACTGCCGCTGAGGCTCTTTTTACGCGGGCAGCAATGTTACCCCGAGTGGAATTAGTCCATCCCAAACAGGCTATTGGCACCAATACTATTGCTGCCATGCAATCAGGGATTGTCTTCGGCTATGTAGGACTTGTTGAGGGTATTGTGGCTCGTATCCAACAGGAATTGGGGGGGAAAGCTAAGGTGGTGGCAACTGGGGGCTACGCTGAACTCATAGCTAAAGAAACAGCAGTAATTAATATAGTAAACCCCAATTTAACACTGATTGGACTAAGACTCATCTACCTGATGAACAGAGCCTGATAAGGAGGGAGAAATGGAAATAGTCATAGGGCTTATGGCGTTAGCGGTAACAATTTTGGGAATAATCCTTGGCTTTATGTGGAGGGCAAATGGGCGTTATATGAGAGCCTTGAACGAAGGGATGAGAACCTTGAGTGAAGGTATGAGAGTCTTGAGTGAGGGGCAGGTGGAAATAGTAAGAGGAATAGAGAGGGTAAGCCAAACGGTAGAGAGAGTAAGTCAAATAGCTGACAGGGTAGACCAGAGACAGGTGGAGATGACTAAGGCGCTGCAATGGATTTCCGAATATCTTGTGGGGAGAAGAGAAGGCTCATAAGGAGTAAAAGGACGCAATAATGCTAGCTAACAAAACTATAGTATTGGGCATAACCGGAAGCATAGCTGCCTACAAGGCAGCCGAGCTAGCCAGTAAATTGACCCAGGCTGGAGCCAGGGTTGAGGTAGTTATGACTGAATCAGCTACCAAGTTTATAGCCCCGCTAACCCTTCGCAGCCTTACCGGCCGACTGGTAGTAACCAGCATGTGGGAGCTTAATTCTGAGTTCAGCATTGAACATATAGCCCTAGCTGAGGCGGCTGATATATTGGCTATTGTTCCAGCTACAGCCAATATTATCGCTAAGCTGGCAGCCGGTATCTCTGATGATATGTTATGTTGCACTGTGCTGGCGACTAAAGCGCCAGTTATCCTAGCACCAGCTATGCATGCTGATATGTTCCAGAACTCTATTACCCAGGAAAACCTGGCTAAACTCAAAGCCAGGGGCTTTACTATTGTTGACCCTGCCTACGGTCGTTTAGCCTCGGGCAAAATGGGTCTTGGTCGTCTGGCTGAAGTTGAAGAAATCATAGGCACCATCAAGCAGGTATTGGGTAAAAGCGGAGACCTGGCCGGTAAACGCATCGTAGTTACTGCTGGTGGTACCCAGGAACCCATTGACCCCGTTCGCCACATTGGCAATCGGTCTTCAGGTAAAATGGGTTATGCTGTGGCTGAGGCAGCCAGGGATAGAGGGGCTGAAGTTAAACTAATCGCTGCCCCCACTTCCTTATCAGAGCCAGCAGGTATTGAGGTTATCCATATAAAAACTGCTATCCAGATGAACGAGGCAGTAGCTAAGGCTACTGCTCAAGCCGATGGTCTGATTATGGCTGCCGCTGTATCTGATTATCAGCCTAAGAGTGTAGCCAAAGCTAAGATTAAAAAGAAAGAAAGCCCCAGCCTAACCCTGGAGCTAATCAGGACACCGGATATCTTAACTGAAGTAAAAGGCAACTTCCTCAAGGTCGGCTTCGCTGCCGAAAGTGAGGACGTCGTAGCCAATGCCAAACAAAAGCTTGAGAAGAAGAAGCTTGACCTCATTGTGGCTAATGATATTACCGATGCCTCAAGTGGCTTCGGCGCTGACACCAATAAAGTAAGCCTCATTGACCGAAATGGCAATGTGGACAGCCTGCCCCTGTTAACTAAAAGAGAGGTGGCTGATAGGATACTGGACAGGGTAGTGGAGCTTTTAGCCAAGAAAGCGAGGAGGTAGGAAGATATTACTTATAGACGGTGTGACATAGTAAATATTGTTTTCTTGTGCTTTGAGAACCGAAGACAACATCGGAGGAATAACATGAAATTATAGGGGAAAAAGCCAAAATCAGCCAAAAGAACTCTAAAGCTAAAATTAGCTGGACAGATCGGTTTTTCCTCCTTTATGTCCCTTCCTTGCATGATGCGGGCTTCCCGCCTCAGGCGGGCTTATCCTTCACAGGTGAAGGACAACTGTTCGGGCTCTTTGAAGATGGGGACGCGGCGACCCCGGCTCTCCTGCGGTCTTCTAAGACCTCGGGGGTATCGGTCTACCGCATCCATTTCTACTCTATTCATACCACCACCTAATCTAAAGATACAAGGGGGAGGAGGTTTTTAGAGAGGGAGCGAAGCCCCTCTTAGACTCCCAGTAAGGTTAGACTTCTTAGCCGGGAGGCAGTGTGACTAGACATGCCTAGAAGAAATAAACTGGTTCTGATTATTACATTAGCTCTCTTCTCCTTTGCCATTTGTGCTCTTATCTATCCCTTGTTTGGTAGGGAGAAACTACGGCTGGGTCTTGACCTTGTTGGCGGTGTCCATTTAGTGTATCAGGCCCAATTCCCTGAGGGGACTACCGCTGAGGAGCAGGCAAGAGGCATGAATAGGGCACTAGAGATTATCCGAACCCGTATTGACAAATATGGCGTCACCGAACCTACTATCCAGAAGCTAGAGATTGCAGGGAAAGACTGTATATCAGTGAAACTCCCCGGCTTTACCGACATTGAAGAGGCTAGGAAGCTGGTAAAACAAACCGGCTTCTTGGAGTTTAGGATGGTAGAGCTAAATGAGGAGGGCAACCCAGTTTATCTTAGTAACTATCTGGAGAATGATCAAGCCGAGTTTTTTGATAAAGATGAGGATGACACTCGCCTATTTGCAGAGGAATGGTATGAAGGGGGAATCCCTGTGGCCATTCTAGTCATAGATGGAGAAGGTAATCTCATGTATCTAGATGGTGCAGGTAATCCTGTTGATGTGGAGGAGTTAAAACGTATTCCAACGGAACTCCGGGCCTGGATTCCAGCCAGGGGACAAGATGGTACAACACTCACCGGTGCATTCTTGGAGGAAGCTACGGCTGTTCTTGATCAGCAAGCTGGCATCGTTACAGCAATGAAAGTTGCTATAGTTTGGAGTAAGGAAGGGGGAGAAATCTTTAATCAAATAGCCGAGCGTATTTACAATTCAGGCCCACTTGACTCTGACCAGCGAGATATAGGTATCTTCTTAGACGATGAACTTATTTCAGCCCCTCAGATATTACAGCCATTATACGAAGGAGGTAGAGGTGAGATTACTGGTGGCTTTGACATACCTGAAGCAACACGTTTGTCTCATCTGCTTGAATCGGGTGCGCTGCCTATGCCGCTAGGGGAGGAGCCCCTCTATCAGGACCTGGTCTCTGCCACTCGAGGAACAATTACAGTAGAAATGGCTATTATGGCAGGGCTGATTGGGATAGTATTGGTTATGTTATTTATGATTATTTACTACCGCCTGCTTGGGCTTATGTCCAGTCTAGCTTTGGTTTTTTATGGAGCACTGGTACTGGCATTATTCAAGCTGATACCGGTCACCCTTACCCTAGCTGGTATCGGCGGTTTTGTCTTATCTATAGGCATGGCAGTAGACGCCAATATCCTCATTTTTGAGCGGATGAAGGAGGAACTTAGAGCCGGGCGGACATTAGGGGCAGCTATTGAGACCGGGTTTAATCGAGCCTGGACAGCTATCAGGGATAGTAATATAACTACCTTTATTGTCTGCGGCATTCTGTATTGGGTTGGCAGTAGTATCATAGCCGGGGAGCCAGTAATGGGCTTTGCCTTAACCCTTTTTATCGGCGTGGCGGTAAGTATGTTTACCGCTATTGTAGTTACTCGAACCCTTCTGCGCCTATTCGTGGGCACTCGTCTGGCACAGCGGACTCAACTATTTAGCCCTCACTTGGGAAGGAAAGATGTTTGATATTGTAGGTAAAAGGTTCTGGTTCTTTATCATTGCTGGTGTTGTAATACTTGTTAGTATCGTTTCTCTGGCAACCTTTGGCCTTAGGTTTGGTATTGAATTTATTAGCGGCGCGGAAGCAAGGGTGAGCTTTGAGAAGGAGATTGACACGATGGAATTGGAACAAGGACTGGCTGATCTAGGCTACGATAGTGCCATTGTTTCGAGTGTACTAAATGAAGCAGGGGTATTCCTCATTCGCACCCCTCAATTGGAAGAAGAGGAACAGGAAAAACTAGGAGCTGCTTTAGCTGATAGGTTTGGTAATTTCAAGGAGGAAATAGAATTCCGTGTAGCATCTCCTGAAGTGTCCACGGATACAGTGCGTGTTGCAGCTATTGCTATAGTTGTAGCCGCAGTTGGCATACTCCTTTATATCACCTGGGCATTCCGCAGAATGCCAAAACCCTTCCATTATGGCACCTGTGCCATAATAGCTCTGCTGCATGACGCCCTAGTGGCATTAGGGGTTTTCTCCATACTCGGTGGCATATTAGGCTGGGAAATCAACTTGATGTTTATTACCGGCATTTTGGCTGTCATTGGCTATAGTGTAAATAACACTGTTGTCGTTTTTGATAGAATACGCGAGAATTTGAGGAAGGATGTGAGAGTCAATTTTGAAATTGTGGTGAATAATAGCCTGGTTGAGACCCTGAGCCGTTCGTTGAATACTAGCCTAACCACACTATTTGTAGTATTGGCTCTGCTACTCTTTGTCGGGGCATCCATTCAGAATTTCGCTGTAGTGCTATTAATTGGCATCATTGCTGGAACCTTTAGTTCACTCTGTATTGCCCCTCAGCTACTGGTGGTCTGGGAGAGGAGAGAGTGGGGCAGGTTTATTCAATGGCTGCCGCTGATTGGAGTAAAGGCTAAGGGCAGGTGATGGGCAATGTTTTCCACTCGAAGTGGTGTGGCTAGGCTTTCTATTGCAGTTGTAATTGGGCTGGTTGCGCTCAAGGTTGTGGTGGCAATCATGACCGGGAGTATCAGCATTTTGGCTCAAGCAGCGGATAGTTTCCTTGACCTGTTTGCCATATTAGTTACCTTCTTGGCTATAGTTGTGGCTGCCAGACCTGCCGATGAGGAACACCCCTTTGGTCATGGTAAAGTAGAAAATATTGCAGCCATAATACAAGCGCTGCTGATTTTTACTGCTGGTGGCTTGATAATCTATTCAGCAATACGTAGGATAATAGCGGGCACGGCGATAGAGCTGACTGAAGCCGGAATAGGGGTAATGTTGGTTTCCGTAATAGTCAGTATCTTCCTTTCCCGCCACCTGCTCAAGGTATCGCGGATTACAGATTCTATAGCACTGGAGGCAAGTGCTCGCAATATTGCCGCTGATGTCTACTCTGCTGCAGGAGTACTGATAGGGTTAGTGGCTATACGCTTTACCGGGCTTAGTATTCTCGACCCTATTATTGCGTTGGCAGTCGCCCTGCTTATCCTAAAAGCAGGTTATAATGTAACGAGGAAGTCATTTGGAGGGCTGGTGGATGCTAGTTTACCGAAAGCAGAGGAAACCGAGATAAAGTCTTGCATTATGGAACATTATTCTGAGCTGGTTAGCTTCCATAAGCTGCGTACTCGTAAGGCAGGAAGCCAGCGTTACATAGACCTACACCTGGTAATGCCTAAGAATGCTAGTCTGGAAAAAGCACACAGGATGTGTGACCATTTGGAGCAGGATATAGAAAATAGACTACATCATGCTAGTGTAACCATTCATGTTGAACCCTGCAGCATAGAGTGTGAGCAGTGCCAGATTTCTTGCAGTCTGCGTAAGGGAAACCCTTAAGCTAATTTATGTATTTCCTTAATTTTCTTAATCAGAGAAGTAATGCTGGGTGCCTCAAATCTACGCGGCAACTGACCTAGCGGGTCTTCAATACTGGTGTTATCTAGAAGTACATCAAAGGTGGCTTTCACCGAGGCGGACAGAGCAGTGAGATTATAGCCACCCTCCAGGCTGAAGACCAGACGACCATCACACAGCTCATCACCTAATCCCTTAATAATCTTTACCATCTGAGCAAAACCGGTGACACTTACCTGCATCAGAGCCAGCTCATCAGCCCAGTGAGTGTCGTAGCCAGCAGAGACCAGGATAAGCTGAGGCTTAAACCGTATAGCTGCTGGGATGATGATTTGCTCAAAAACTTCTAGATATTCGGTATCACCACTACCAGCCGGCAGTGGTATATTGATAGTGGTTCCTTTAGCTGCC
>JAUVZA010000088.1 GCA_030602805.1 Dehalococcoidia bacterium
TATATTTTCCAGCGAGACCCTTGGACTTTTTGAGTGCCAGGACGACGGCGACGAGGTCGGCATTGCCCGCCCTTTCTCCTATCCCATTGACTGTTGTGTTTATATAGGCATCCTGACCCCCATCAATGATACCCATTGCCCCGGCGACGGAGTTGGCAACAGCCATTCCCAAGTCCCCATGACAATGGACTTCAATAGGTATTCCTACTTCCTTGGCCAGCATCTTACCCATTTCGTATATGGTAAAAGGGTTGTCATAGCCGAGCGTATCACAATACCTGAACCTATCGGCTCCATGTTCCTTAGCTACAGAAGCAAATCGGAGCAGGAAATCTGCATCTGTTCTTGAAGCATCCTCAGCATTAACACCAATAGTTTCAGTACCATGTGACTTGGCTGCGTCAATAGCCTCCGCAGCCATCATCAGTATATCTTCCTCACTCTTTGTACCTAGGAACTTACCTGTAATCATTTGGTTGGAGGTAGAGATGGAAAGGTTGAGGTTCTTAATACTTGGTACTAAACTATAAGTCCTTTCCACATCCTCAGCAGTGGCTCGTATCCACCCCCCCAAGCGGATAGGCTGTAAGATACCCATCTCTGCCAATTTAAGGTTTGCTTGAAGGTAATGAGACTCGTGTCTGGTAGTAGGGAAGCCAAATTCGCTTTGAAAAACTCCCATCTCATTCAAATATATGTTTATCATGGTCTTGGCGAGCTTGGATAGACCAAGCCTGGCTGTCTGAACTCCATCACGATTGGTTACATCAATCAAGTAAATTTTGCCCATCTTTTTGCCCCTTCCAAAATTTGAGTAGGTATATCCTTCCTATTTATGCGTAATTTTACATCACTTAATGGTGATATTCAAGTCGTTATAGTCTTTAATTAGGTCAAGTTATCACAGCTCGTTGGTGAAATTGGTGGTAAGCACGGGGAGCTTGACTTGGCACCTGAGAATGATTAAATTGAGGTGGATATGTCAGCAACTACTATTCCCACACGGACAGGTATTGCCAATCTACCACTCCACTACGGCAAGGTGCCACCCTGGCTGTTTGACCGCATGGTCAAGCTGGCTCGAGGAATTACCATTGCCATTGTAGCCGACTTCGGCGCTGATGAGATGCTGCGGCGGCTATCACACCCCTACTGGTTTCAAGCCTTTGGCTGCATTCTAGGCTATGACTGGCACTCCAGTGGTGTTACTACCACCCTGTGTGGTGCTCTTAAGGAAGCGATAAAAGGGCTGGAAACAGACCTCGGTTTATTTATAGCTGGCGGTAAGGGCAAGACTTCACGGCGAACGCCGTCAGAGATAGAAGATTGGGGAAACTCAATCTCATTAAACCCCACCCCTTTGATATATGCCAGCCGGATGTCAGCCAAGGTAGATAGCTCTGCTGTCCAGGATGGCTATCAGCTTTACCACCATAGCTTCCTGTTTACCACCAGTGGCTCATGGGCAGTAGTTCAGCAGGGGATGAACGAGGCTACCCGCTATGCCCGTCGCTACCACTGGCTGGGTGAAAAAGTATCCGACTTTGTTAATGAGCCCCACTCTGCTATCCTGTCTGAGGCGAGCGGACAAGCGCTAAACCTGGTGGCTAGTGAAAGTGACCCCGCCCGAACTGCTATTACTGATATAGCCACTAAGGAAAAGCCTCATAATATCCTAGCGGAGTTAAAAAGACTCAAGACTTTAGAGCTACCTTCGCATCACTATCTGAGCACCCGTGACCTTCACCCCGATAGTCTGAGTCGAATCCTGGTCAGCACCTATGACCGCCAGCCAAACGACTTTGAGCAGCTATTAGGGCTAAAGGGAGTCGGTCCCAAGACCATCCGCGCCCTGAGCCTTATTTCCGAGCTTGTCTATGGGGTTGCCCCCAGCTATCAAGACCCTGCCCGTTACAGCTTCGCCCACGGCGGCAAGGACGGCATCCCTTATCCCGTTGACCGTAAAACCTACGACCAGTCAATTGGACTTTTATCTAAAGCCATTCGTAAAGCAAAGCTGGGATTAAGGGAAAAGGATGAAGCGGTGAGTAGGCTTAATAGAGTGGGGAGGGAGGTAGTTAAGTGAAGGTATTCCTGAGTTATTCTACTCAAGACAAAGTAATAGCTGGGCTAATAAAGTCGTTTTTGGAGCCATTTGGGGTCGAAGTGTTCTTGGCTCACGAAGACATCGAGCCGTCATATGAGTGGCAAGAAGTCATAATAGAGCAGTTGAAGACTTGTAATGCATTTGTCCCACTCCTAACAGAGAATTTTCATTCATCTAATTGGACTGACCAAGAGACAGACTTTGCCCTATCACGCCAAATACCCATTATTCCTATTGATGCTGGTGAGAAACCCTACGGCTTCATTGGTAAATACCAAGCATTCCCATTTAATATGAAGGAGATGTACAAGTCCTGTCTAGGCATTATTAAGATCATTTCCACAAAACTTGTTCTTGGCGAAGAATTCTCAAATTCACTAATTGAAGTCTTTGGAAGTAGCAACAGTTTCAACGAAGCAGGTATAAATTCTGAACTGTTGCTTGAGTTTTCCCCATCATTTACTGTTCAGCAAAAGAACGATATCCTAAAACTTGCCGCTTCCAACGAACAAATTTACTATTCGTATGCAGCAAGAGAAAAGTTAAAACGATTCATCAAGGTTTGTAAAGATGACTTAGAACCCTCGCTTGTCAAAAGCCTTGAAGAACTTATGAGCCTTTGATTTACGCTAGGCCATCAGCTTAGCCGGCAACGAACTGATTTTATAGCATCAGAGCTTTGGCTTCTAAAACGTCTATGTTTCCGCCCCAAAATGTCCCACTTTTAGCAATCTTACTAAGATGCAGCCCTTCTCCTCGTAGCCCACAGATACCCCCCAGCCACCCCACCCAAAATTATAGCCAGGCCGACTGTTGCCAGAGCGCAGAATAGAGCGGCATCGTACCAAAAACCCCCGGGGAACATTATATGCAGGTGCCAACTTTGGTCAGGTATCCAGTAGCGACCTTCAAAGAATACGAAGGCGATTTCGTGGAACCACCAAAAAAGAGGACCAAAGGCAACCACCGCCCCAAGAGCTAGGGCACCGACTAAACCCAGAGTAAGGATGCTTCCTGTTAATACCCCGCTAGTTAATATTCGCCAGGAGCTACCCCTTCGCCGAAGTAGCATCACTAAACTATAAATTATGACAAAAGCTAAAGAGCCACCGAGGAGGTAATAAACCAGTTGAAACAAAATTTTTACCTCCCAAAGATGGATAATCTCATGGTTGGTAAACAGCTCAAACGGCTCGCCATCCTTTATCACACTAAGGCTGATATATTCTTCATCAGAGTTAAAGTAGCTAATTAGCCCGGTGGCTGCCTTTTCTAGCTCCACTTCAGCTATGCCTGTAGTCTGGCTGACATTGTATTTTTCATAGCCATATGTATAGAGCCAGAGGCTATTTACCGCCCAACTGAGGCTAGCTGACATCAGCAGGATGGGCAAACACAATATAAATAGCCATTTAGCGGTAATAATAAGAATTCTCAATTTTATCTCCAATCGTTAGTATCCAGATTTTACACTGTCAGGGCTAGAAAGCATAGTTGTTATTTGGTAACCCCATCCCCCTTTATCCCCCTTCCCCTTATTAAGGGGAAGGGGGAGGGGTATAGAAGAGGGGCTTTGCCCCTCTTAAACTCTCCTTGGAATTCTATTCCCTGCAAGCAATAAGGGAGAGGGTTTGAGAGGCTGTCCAGAAAGTAACATGTTTCTCTTTCGTCATTGCGAGGCACGCAGTGCTGAAGCAATCTCAGCGGAAGGAGGCAACTATGAGATTGCTTCGCTTCGCTCGCAATGACAAGGGTGTGTTTTTCTGTAGTTTTCAGATAATCTCTTTGGGAAGCGGGTATTTGGCAGGGTATTGCAGGAGATAGAGGCAAAGAAGCTAGAGGAGGCACAAGGAAGGGTGAGTTGCCGGGAGAAGATACCTCGATACCTGTTCACCCGCCTAGGGCTGATAAGGTTTGAAAGGCTCGCCTAGGCGAGAAGTATAAGGACAGAGGTCGATTCGGCTTCTTTCTGGACGATGTCCTGGGGCTTAAACCCTACCAGAGTGCGACCAAGTGGGTGAAGCGGCGTGCCCTGGAGCTGGCTGTGGAGTACCCCTTCCGTCAAGCAATGTCTCTCCTCAGGCATGAGATAGACGATGAGATAAGCCACCGGACTATCCACGGCTGGGCTCATGAGGAAGAGAAGGAGGCAAGGCAAGTGGCAGTCTTTGGACAGGCTGAGAGAGTGAGAAGTGATGGTAAGGAGAGAAATTGTAGTGCTCGAGGTGGACGGCACGCTGCTCCACTCTCAAGAGAAGAGTGAACTGAAATCTATTAGAGGAGGTACTGATGTGAGACGGAAAATACTGTGCCCTAGATGGTGACAAAATCATATAACATCAACATCTCAAGCCATTAGTAGTTGCCTAATTGCCATTAAGGGTATAAGATAATAAGCATTATATGGTATGGTGAAAGTCGGTACCCATTAAATAGGATATGAAGTTCAAAAATTAAGAAATAACACATAAAGGGGGTGATAGGCATCGCTAATTATCAAATAAGAATCGGTAAGAGTCGATTAAGTCGATAGGACATTCAGACAATTTCTAGATTTGGCAATAAATGCCTACTTTTAATATTAATAACTAGAAATAATCCCCTGAGGTGATAACAATGGTCATAGAATTGGTTCATGTCGGATTTGGTAACGTACTAGCCATGAACAAAGTTATTGCTATAGCTTCACCGAACTCAGCACCTACCAAACGTACCATTCAAGAAGGGAAAAACAAGGGACTACTAATTGATATGACTAATGGCCGAAGGACTAAGGCTGTTATCTTCACCGATAGTGGTCATATTGTTCTGGCTGCTCTTGCCCCAGAAACTATCACTGGTAGATTACAAGTAACTCGTGGGGGTTCAGTGCTAAAAGCTGAGCAAAGCGATGAAAAAGGCGAGCTATGAAAGTCAAGCCCTGTTTAACTT
>JAUVZA010000005.1 GCA_030602805.1 Dehalococcoidia bacterium
AGGTGGAAGCCAAAAGGGTGCTGGTCTGGAGCGATGGAGAAAAACATTAAGACTGTCATCGGCAGGAGGTTTAAAAAACATGGGATGAGCTGGACTACGAAAGGAGTGAATAATCTTCTCAAATTAAGGATAATAAAATCGATTGGGAGGCATTCTGGAGGAAACAGTCAAGTTGCGGGGTGAGTTTTCCCCTAACTAATTAACACAACCCGACGAAGCATTAGTTTGATTTCTGCGTTAAGAATAATGTAAAATACTAAAAATAGCTACGGGGTAAAAATTAATGACTGAACAGACGCCTGGTGGTTATACCGGCAAAATCCTGAGAGTGAACCTATCTGATAAGAGTATATCTATTGAAGAACCTGACGATAAGTTCTACCGGCAATACTTTGGTGGAACAGCACTTATAGGTTACTATTTGCTTAAGGAGCTAAAGCCAGGGATTGACCCCCTGGGCCCGGACAATAAGCTTATCTTTTCCGCAGGAGTAATTACAGGTGTTCCGTGTGCTGGCTGTGGGCGTAGCGGAGTGGGTTCCAAGTCTCCCCTCACCGATGGCTGGGGTGACTCTCAAGCTGGTGGATTCTGGCCCGCAGAACTGAAACGAGCCGGCTGGGATACTATTATTGTCGAAGGCAAAGCGGCTAATCCAGTATACCTCTGGGTTAATGATAACAAGGTGGAGATTCGGGATGCCTCTCACCTTTGGGGTAAAGCTACCAAAGAAGTAGAGAAGCAAATCCAGGACGAATTAGGTGATAAAAGGGTGCGTATTGCACAGATTGGACCTGCGGGAGAGAAACTGGTACGATTTGCCTGTATTCTCAACGACACAACCCATGCTTATGGTCGCAATGGTCACGGCGCAGTTATGGGCTCCAAGATGCTAAAAGCTATTGCTGTGCGGGGGAACCAGGCTTTACCATTAGCCCACCCAGAGAAAGTTGGTGAAGTAGCCAAGTGGCTGAGAGACAATTATAAAGTCCTCTCTGCGGGATTGACCGCTCATGGTACTTCTGAGGGAGTGCCTGGGCTAAATGAGAAGGGTATATTGCCCACCCGTAACTTCCAGGAAGGACAATTTGAGGGCTATATGGATATTGCTGGAGCGACGATGACAGAAACCATACTCGTCGGCAGAGATAACTGTTACGCCTGCCCTATCAATTGTAAGCGCAAGGTAGAGGTGGGACCACCCTACAACGTGGACCCCGTCTACGGAGGGCCGGAATATGAAACCATTGCCGCTCTAGGCTCCTTTTGCGGTGGCAATGACCTAAAAGCCATAGCTAAAGGTAACCAGATATGTAATGCCTACGGTCTGGACACCATTTCTACCGGTAATAGTATCGCTTTTGCTATGGAATGTTTTGAAAGGGGAATTCTGAGCAAGGAAGATACCGGTGGTATAGAGCTTAAGTTCGGAAACGCTGAGGCAATGATGACAATGGTGGAGATAATAGCCAAGCGGCAAGGTCTGGGCGATATACTAGCGGAGGGGACCATGCGTGCCGCTGAGAAGATTGGTCACGGTGCCGCTGAGTACGCGATGCAGATAAAAGGGCAAGAGCTACCGATGCACGAACCCAGGGGTAAGGTTGGCTTGGGAATCGGATATGCCATCTCACCTACAGGGGCAGACCACAACCATAATATGCATGATACTGAGTATGCTATTGAAGGTCGACCTTTAGAAGTAATAAAGGCTATGGGTATACAAGAACCTCTATCACCTCTTGACCTTAGTCCGGCCAAGGTGCGCATGTTCCGGTATGTTGTGAACTGGCAGCACTTCCAAAATTGCGCTGTTATATGCTGCTTCCAGCCCTTTAACTGGAGCCACCTTGTGCAACTTGTCAATGGAGCCACTGGCTGGAATACAAGTGTCTTTGAACTGATGAAGGTAGGGGAACGGGCTCTAGCCTTAGCCAGAGTCTTTAACGCCAGGGAAGGCTATACTGCTAAGGATGACATCATACCCGAGCGCCTTTACGAAGCTTTCAACAGTGGTCCCCTAAAGGATAAGAAAATAGGTAAACAGACCATGCACCAAGCCCTACAAACTTACTATAAGATGGCGGGATGGGACCCCGAGCGAGCCGTACCTACAGCGGAGAAGCTACAGGAGTTGGACTTAGGGTGGGTAGTTGAGGAGTTGGATAAGACCGTTATAAAGAAATAACAACTACGCTCTTTGTCCACCCTGTTAATGCCAAGAGTAAAGAAGGCCAGAAACGGCCTCGCTAAAAGTTGAAATGGGAAATTCCGGAGCAAATACCTAACGGAATGTTTAATCTGAGGTACATGGGCTGAAGGGATAAAGTTTGGGGAAAATCACTTACGCCGCCGTTAGCTACAGTAATTACAATTGGCTGATTAGCCAGCAAGAAGGATGTTATGCAGTACAGGAATATGGGAAGGACGGGACTCAAGGTTTCAGCAATATGCCTTGGTACTATGAACTACGGAAACTAGGTAGGCGAGACAGAGGCTATAAACATAATAGGGAAAGCGCTAAATGCTGGCGTCAACTTCTTTGATACCACTGACAGATATGCTGAAGGAAGGTCTGAGGGAATCGTTGGCAAGGCGCTAAAAGGGAAGCGCTACTCTGCGGTGCTGGCAACGAAGGTGGCAAACAGGACAGGGCCGGGCGCCAATGATATTGGGCTATCGCGCAAGCATATCATGAAAGGGATAGAGGACAGCTTGCGCCGGCTAGAAACAGACTACATCGACCTCTATTATGTTCACTTGCCGGACTACGACACTCCTATAGAGGAGACATTACGCACCCTGGATGACTTGGTTCATCAGGGGAAGGTGCGCTACATAGCCTGCTCTAACTTCCATGCCTGGCAGCTCTGTAAGGCGCTGTGGGTAAGTGACCTTCACAATTTAGCGCGATTTGATTGTATTCAGCCACCATACAACCTGCTTACCCGGAACATTGAATACGAGCTACTGCCCCTCTGTGCCAGTGAAGGAGTAGGAGTATGTGTTTATAACCCTCTGGCGGGTGGCTTGCTTACCGGTAAATACGACCCGAATAAGCCGCCAGCCGAAGGCACCAGGTTTACTCTTGAACGCCTGGGGCCACTATACTATGAACGCTATTGGTCAGCTACCAATTTTGAGGCTGTAGCTCATCTCAAGCAGATTGCCAGAGAGTATAACCGGAGTTTGACCCAGCTTGCCCTGACCTGGACACTGAGTAATGAAACAATTACATCAACTATCTGCGGCGCCACTTCAGTTAAGCAATTAGAGGAGAACCTTGGAGCTAGTGAAGTAAAATTATCACAGGAAGAACTTGTTGCTTGCGATGAGGTATGGCAGAAGCTCAGTCCTCGGCCTAAATTGTTCTACGGGAGGTAGGAACTATTATTTACCTTAAAATCGTAGCTAGATTCCGAGTAGATTAACAAATAAATAAAGGAGGGAAACTCAATGACTACAGATAGAACTAGCGTTGATGCTAAGAAGCTAACTGATTTTGCAACCAAGGCGCTCCAAAAGGTGGGCGTCCCGGAGGAAGATGCACGGATAACAGCCAATATACTGGTAGCCACGGACCTGAGGGGTATAGACTCCCACGGCGTTGCCCATCTGGCGGCATTCTACGTTAAGGGCATAAAGGAAGGACGTATTAATCCGAATCCTAGAATTGAGGTTTTCAGCCAGGCTCCGGCTACGGCCATTATGGATGGTGACCGGGGGCTGGGCTTTGTCGTGGGCTACCGAGCCATGATGGAGGCTATGCGCCGGGCTGAGACAACAGGCGCCGGTTTTGTGGCCGTTCGCAACAGCACCCACTATGGTGCTGGTGGAAACTATGCGATGATGGCTCTATCACATAACATGATTGGGATATCCCTGACTAGGGGTGGCAGGGGCATGGTAGCCCCGGGAAGTAGAGGTCGGGGGATTGGTATTAATGTAATAAGCATTGCAGCCCCGGCAAAGAGAGAAGCTCCGTTTGTCCTCGACATGGCGACCACTGTAGTAGCTGCGGGTAAGGTAGAGATAGCACTTAGAACAGGTATGACTATGCCGGAGGGATGGTCAGTGGACAGGGAAGGGAAACCTATAACCGACCCCAAGCAGTACTACGATGAACAAGGTGCCTTGTTACCTCTGGGTGGGATACCCCGGCTGGGGAGTTTTAAGGGCTATGGGTTAGCAGTAGCCGTGGACATCCTATGTAGCATCCTTTCTGGCTCGACGATTAGTACTCGAGTTCCGGGTAATCATTTCTTTGGTGCTCTTCGTATTGATGGTTTCATGCCTGCTGAGAAATTCAAGGGAGCAATGGACGGGATGATAAGGGAAATCCGAGCTTTGCCAAAGGCAGCAGGTGTGGACAGAATATACATGGCTGGTGAGGTCGAACAAGAGATAGAAGAAGAACGGCGGGCTAATGGCATACCACTCCACCCCAGCGTAGTCGCTTCGCTTCAGGAGCTAGCCAAAGAACTGGACATTGAATATGACCTTTAGCCGAAAAATGTGTCGTCAGCGACATTGGCACAACTCAGTAATGAGCACTTTAAGTAATTTATTTGTCTCCTGTCAAGTTTCCCGGGTTGCCTCGTTTCCGTTTTAAGATAGCTATCCATCACATTGACAGACATTGTATAATAGGTCTATCATAACCAGAAAAAGGAGGTGTCGGGCAGGGAAGAATTTACTCAAGGAGAAACTGCAGAAAGGTCAGATTGTTATTGGAACCTTTGTCGGCCTCGGTCACCCAGATGTGACCGAAAGGCTCTCCGTCTTGGGTTCGATTGGCTCTTGATAGACGGTGAGCATGCGCCCATAGGCCTAGAGACCATGCAGCAGATGATGCAAGCCATAAATGGGAGCAACCGCACTCCCATCGTAAGGCCACAATGGAACGATATGATCATTATCAAGCGTGTCCTCGATATAGGTGTCCATGGCATCCTTGTCCCATGGGTCAACACGAAGGAGGAGGCGGGATACGGCGTATGTGCCTGTAAGTATCCACCTGAAGGCCTCCGAGGATGCGGACCAAGGAAGCTGCACTTTTCGACCCGGATTACCTTAAAACAGCCAGATGGGGAATTTGGGGTGAGGGGGGTTAGTGCTGTGGTAGAGATGGCAGCAGCATCGGGGATTACCCTGGTGCCACCAGAGAAGCTAGACCCGTTAGTTGCGCCCCCGTGGAAGTTAACTCTGCGGCGGCTTAATAGGGCTAAATTAAATAATTGAAAGGGGGGACACATATACACATTAAACGAATGACGGAGCAATCGGTAACTATATATGACCAATCAAAGGTATATGGCGGGTATACCTTGTTTTCTCCCCATCACACAACGGATGTATGGTTAATTGATATGAAGGGTCGGATTGTGCACCACTGGAGAATGCCATACACACTCGGAAGTGACGTACGGCTTTTTCCCAACGGCAACCAAATTCGCATTCACAGAACGCTTGAAGAGCCCACATCGTTTTTGGGCACCGGTGGAAAGGAGCTAGTTGAGGTAGACTGGAAAGGCAACGTAGTGTGGAAATATGAGGATTTATACATGCACCACGACTTCTGCCGTCTGGAAAACGGAAATACTATGCTTAACAGATATGTGTTAATCCCTGACGAGATTGCAGCCAAGGTCAAGGGTGGCCTCCCCGGGACGGAGTTAAAAGATGGAATGTGGGGTGCTGCTTTCCAGGAGATTACCCCAGACGGCAAAGTAGTTTGGGAGTGGTTAGGGTATGAACATATGGACCTCGAAATAGATGTCCATTGTGCACTGGAACGTCGCAGCATATGGGGTTATGTCAACGGTCTAGACGTCTTCCCCAGTGGAGACATCGTAGCGAGCTTCCGTACTCTTAATAATCTTATAATAATTGACAAACAAACCGGTGCCATAAAGTGGCGCTGGGGTACCTGGGAGCTTGGGCACCAGCACAACCCTACCGTACTACCCAACGGTAATATTCTTGTCTTTGACAATGGGTTTCATCGTAGGGTACAAGATGAACTGAATCCCACGCGCCGAACAGAGGGTTACTCTCGGGTGATAGAAGTTAACCCGAAAACTAATGAGATCGTATGGGAGTACAAGGACGAAGATCTGCTCAACTTCTACTCAGGAGTTTGTTCGAGTGCTGAACGCCTGCCTAATGGTAACACCCTTATCTGTGAATCCACAAAGGGGCGGATTTTCGAGGTAACACCTGATAGCGAGATAGTTTGGGAATTTGTTAACCCGTTTTATGAATATAAGGAAACTTTAGGATTGAGCAACCTTGTCTTCAGGGCACACCGGTATGGGTGTGATTATCCCGGTCTAAAAGGGAGGGACCTGAACCCTGATAGATTTAAGTGGGAGCTGATGGAGAAAGGCAAGCCCAGTACTGATGAACCCCACACATCAGAGCGTGAGAAAGTCTTGCGTAAGCGCCTTGGTCACCTGGGATATTGATGGGGACACACAGGACCGTTCGAGCCGTACTACATAAGGAGTATTTATGTCTAACTTAGTACCTCCACACGGTGGCCGATTACTCCCACTATTGGTTGTTGGTGAGGAATTAAAGGAACACACTGGGGAAGCAAAGATACTACTCAAGGTTTGGTTGAACTCAAAAGAAGAATCTGACCTTATTATGCTAGCCATGGGAGCTTTCAGTCCTCTCCAGGGCTGTATGAGAAAGGAAGACTACCAAAGAGTCGTCGAGGAGATGCGTTTAGCCGACGGCCTACTCTGGCCTATTCCCGTTACTCTCTCCGTCTCTAGAAAGGAGGCTAACAGGATCAAAGAAGGCGAGCGAATTGCATTGGTCAGTCGGGATCGTGATGAGATTATAGCCAGTATGCTCATTGAAGAGAAATACGCCTATGATAAAAGAGTAGAAGCCCTTCAGGTCTTTGGTACAGATGATGAGCAGCATCCAGGGGTCAAGAAAATATATGAACAGCCGGTAATCTACTATCGCTAGTAGGTATCCTAAAGAGTCACCTGAACTAGAATAACTTACTAATATCTGAAGAGGAAAACAAAAAATAAAAATAGTAATTGCCCCACAGAGCTTTAAGGGAAGCCTTAGTGCGCAAGAAGTAGCCCAAGCCATAGCCAAGGGGATTAAGCGCGTTGTGGCTGATGCTGAGACCATCATGGTGCCTATGGCCGATGGTGGAGAAGGGACAGTAGAGGCTTTAACCTACGGTAGCCACGGTCAAATTGTAGCCACCGAGGTAACGGGACCTCTAGGAGAGAAGGTCACCGCCAAATGGGGACTTTTGGGTGACAGAATTAGTGCTGTGGTGGAGATGGCAGCAGCATCGGGGATTACCCTGGTGCCACTAGAGAAGCTAAACCCATTAGTTGCCACCACATACGGCACGGGGGAGCTGATTCAGGCTGCCCTTAATGCTGGTTGCCGCAGGCTAATTATTGGTATAGGCGGCAGCGCTACTAATGATGGTGGTGCCGGCATGGCGCAGGCCCTTGGGGCAAGATTGTTGGATGAGGGGGGCAAGGAGCTTCCCTGGGGTGGGGCAGCACTAGCCAAGTTAAGTCGGATAGACATCTCTGAACTGGATCGCCGCCTAGCCGAGTGCGAGGTCATTACGGCGAGTGATGTAACCAACCCGCTCTGCGGTGAGCAGGGAGCCTCAAGAGTTTATGGCCCGCAAAAGGGAGCCACAGAGGAGATGTGCCAGCAGCTAGATGAAGCCCTAGCCAACTATGCTAAGGTAATCAAAAGGGATTTGGGCATTAATGTTATGGACATACCCGGGGCGGGGGCCGCTGGAGGGCTAGGGGCTGGGCTAATAGCTTTCCTAGGTGCTAAGCTAATATCGGGGATAGAAATCGTCAGCGAGGTAGTGGGACTTACAAACTATCTTAAAGAGGCGTCTCTTGTTTTCACCGGTGAAGGTAGAATAGATACGCAAACGCTGTTTGGCAAAACAGTAGCTGGCGTTGCCGCAAAGGCAAAGGCATGCAATGTTCCGGTGGGAGCCTTAGCCGGTGAGGTAGACGGTGATGGTAAAGAATTCTCCCGGCATGGCGTAGATGCTGCCCTAAGCATCACCCCCGGCCCTATCAGCTTGAGGAAATCCATGGCTAATGCGGAGAAGTTAATCGCCGATGCCGCTGAGCGAGCCTTACAGTTAATCTTGATTAGGCTGAAGAAATAGTTGAGGTATTATAAACCAGCTTGCCATGGTGATTTCCTTCAAAATTTCCTCTTTCCTCACGGTTTCCCTGGACTCTCACCAGTTGTTCATTTTCTATTTTATTAAAGGTAATTCGTAATGTTGACATCTCTCTTCACATCCGTTTGCAATGAGCAATGAAGATAAGCTGAAAAGGAGAACAAAACTGATGGAAAGGCAATTTAAAGTGGTGCGGGTGGGTGTAGCAGGCAGATTTACTCCTACGACAGAAGAGGCTGAAGAGCTGGCCAAGGTGAATGCTGAGTTAGTGAATGCTGCTTGTGTCACCGAGGACGAGACAATTGAAGCAGCGAAGGATGCGGATGTTATCCTAATGGGGAGAGCTCAGATAACGCGCCGGGTATTGGAGTCATTACCCAAGTTACAGGCGGTCATCTTTGGCACTGTTGGTTATGACCGGGTTGATGCTGATGCAGCTAACGATAACGGCGTCATTGTAGTCAATAACCCCGCCTTTCAGTGGTGCGTTGAAGAGGTCTCCAATCATGCTATTACTCTGCTTCTTGCCTGTGCTAAAAAGCTGGTTTTTCTGAATAACTGCACAAAGCAGGGTCGCTGGGCTGAGTGCAAACGAGCTCAGGCGCCGATGGGGTCAATTTATGGACAAACTCTAGGACTAGTAGGTTGCGGCAGCATTGGCCGAGTGACGGGCAGGAAGGCGCAGTGCTTTAGTTTAAGAATATTAGGCTACGATCCTTATGTGGATAAATCCCTAGCCAAGGAGCATGGGATAACCCTGGTGAGCTTACCTGAGCTACTCAAGGAGTCGGACTTTATCTCTGTTCACACTCCTTTAAATAAGGAAACCTGGCACCTAATGGGCGAAAAGGAATTCAAGCAGATGAAACCAACCGCCTATTTTATCAATACGGCTCGAGGTTCAGTAGTCGATGAGCCAGCCCTCATTAAGGCTCTGCAGGAAAAGTGGATAGCTGGCGCTGGCCTGGATGTCTTCGAAAAAGAGCCTGTTGATTCAGACAATCCCCTGCTTAAGATGGATAATGTTGTGGTTATGCCCCACTCCGCTTCTTATTCTGACAAAGCTTTTAGCCTACCGGCAAAGATTGTGCTGCAGGAGGCAGCTAGGGTTCTCAGCGGGCGGTGGCCCAAGAACGTGGTAAATAAAACAGTTAAGCCTAAAGTTAATTTAGTAAAGGAGGATTAAAATGCCAGAGTTATCAGAACAAGAAATACTGGAAAAGTTGAAGGGATTTGACACACCATCCATTACAAATGTCGTAGCTACCTATCCCCGAAATCCTCTTTGTCTGGGTCTTTACGACCCCTGGCGGTCAAATTGGTATACTGACCAATCGGTTCGCTGTATATACCCAGAGCTAGGTAGATTAGTAGGTTACGCAGTTACAGTGGTATACTCACTACCTGACCCGAATTTTAACCGATTGACAATGAGAGATTTGGTAGAAGCTCTAGCAAAATCAAGGAAGCCATCAATCATCGTAATCAAGCAAGACTTTCCCCCAGAAATACTGCCTAAAGTAGGACTGTGTGGGGGACAAATGACGACGATGTTCAAAACCTGCGGAGCTGTAGGTGTCGTAACGAATGGCCCATCGAGGGATATAGATGAAATACGCCCAATGAACTTCCAGTACCTTATGAGTGGTGTCACTCCTGGACACGGGAGTATGGCAATAAAGGCCGTAAATGTGCCTGTCTCTGTTGCCGGAATGGACATTGCCCCTGGCGAGATAATTCATATGGATGAAAACGGCGCCTGCAAGTTCCCGGCAGATAAACTGGCAGACGTCTGTAAGAATGTTAAGGAACTTGTCAAAGCGGAGGAGGAGCGGGCTAAAGCATTGCGTGCGGCAAAAACAGTTGAAGAGATAAAAGCAGTGCTGTCTGGTTAAAAGGAGCAATGGCTAGAAGTCAAGGAGTAGAAAACGATAAATTCTAGGAGAAAGGGAGGATAAAGATGAAAAGAAATCGACTCAGGGAACTCTTAAACGAAGGTAAACCAACCCTAGGTACCCATGTCATAACCCCTTGGCCAGGAATTGTGGAAGTAATCGGCCATTCCGGTGCCTTTGATTATATTGAATATGTCGGCGAATACTCCCCCTTCAGTCTAGAGCAACTGGACAACTTCGGTCGGGCTATTGAGCTCTTTCCCAACCTGTCCTCAATGATGAAGGTAGAGGAGCAGACAAGGGGTTTTATTGCCATGAGGGCAATAGACGCCGGTATTCAGAGCGTGCTCTTTACCGACTGCCGTTCTGCGGAAGATGTCAGGGAATGTATTCGTCTGGTTAGGCCGGAGACACCTGAAGCTGGTGGTATCCACGGCGCAGGCAGTCGGCGAAATGTCGGCTATGTGCTAGAGGGCGGCTCAGCGGCATGGGCCAAGGCAATGAACGATGTCGTCATTGCCATTATGATAGAGAAAAAAGGCGCCATGGAGAATCTGGAAGAAATACTATCGGTCAAAGGCGTCGATATGGTTCAATTTGGGCCTAGTGACTACTCAATAAGCGTTGGCAAGCCAGGACAGGCACGGAGCCCTGAGATACAAAAGATAGAGCGAGACATGATAGAGCTAGCCCTGAAAAAGGGCGTAGCCCCCAGGGTGGAAACAGCCGGCTTTGAGCAGGCAAAACCATATATTGAGATGGGAGTCCGACATTTCTGTGTTGGCACGGACTTAAGGGTCATATACGGATGGTGCCAACAGCAGGCAGAAGGCATGCGGGAACTGCTCACTTCAGTATAGCTTAGTTCCCAGAATAGTTAGTAAATGGCAATCTCAAGGGGAAAAGATGATAAAGCCAAGGGTCTTTATTACTCGTATTATAGCTCAAGAGGCGCTGGACAAGATTGCCCAAGATACGGATATGGGGGTCTGGCCCGAGGAACTACCGCCACCATACGAAGTGCTTCTGGAAAAAGCTCGAGACGCTGAGGGGCTGGTAACATTGTTGAGTGACAGGGTTGATGCCGCTCTTATGGATGCTGCGCCCAAACTCAAGGTAGTAAGCAATATGGCCGTCGGTTACGATAATATCACTATTGCCGAAGCAACGAAGCGCCATATTGTCGTCGGGAATACCCCGGGGGTACTCACCGAGACAACCGCCGACTTTGCCTTTACCCTGCTTATGGCTGCCGCCAGGCATGTAGTTGAGGCGGCTAACTACACCAGTAAGGGGCGGTGGAAGACCTGGGGACCCAAGATATTGTTAGGTCAGGATATTCATAACGCCACTCTGGGCATTATTGGTCTGGGCCGCATTGGTGCTGAGGTGGCCAAGCGAGGCAGAGGCTTCAACATGAAGGTGCTCTATTATGACGAAATAAGACGAAGCGAGGAAGAAGAAAGACGACTCGGCGTGGAATACATCCCCGACTTAGCAAAACTACTTTCTAGCGCTGATTTTATTAGTGTCCATGTGCCATTACTGCCGCAAACCCACCACCTGATTGGGGCAGCCGAGTTTGCCATGATGAAGCCAACTGCCGTCTTTATCAACACCTCCCGCGGCCCTGTGGTTGACCAGAAGGCGCTCTATGAAGCACTCAAGTCCGGGCAAATTTTTACGGCGGGACTAGATGTCACCGAAGTCGAACCGATACCTCCTGATGACCCGTTACTCACCCTGGATAATGTCATTATCGCCCCTCACATTGCCAGTGCTAGCTTCACTACTCGAAAAAACATGGCTCTTATGGCTGCCGAGAACCTTCTTGCTGGGTTACGCGGCCAGACACCACCAAACTGCGTTAACCCCGAGGCACTCACAGGCTAGGGGTTCTCCAACCTGACCCGTTTCGAGGAGTTATCATTACCTGGGCAAATGAAGGGATTAGGTTGCTTAAGGGAATGGGCTATGACCCGAGAATTACGGTAACTACATGGCAAGTGATAGGTCAAAGTGTGATTCTGCCACGAGGTCTGAATGAAAGGATAGCCTGTGGCAATGCTGCTCCAACGCTTCCAGCGAGCATAGCAAAGCAATCCCGGAAAGAGGAAAACAAACAAAAGATTGCTTCGGCCGCCTAGGCGGCAGACTCGACTCGGAGAGTGGCCTCGCAATGACAAGGTAAGGAAGCAACAATACCACTTTCGGTAACTTTTATTATGAGTCAATTCGCAGACTTGGCTTGACAAAAAGTAGCGCTTATGCTATGGTTACTAATCAAGCTTGGTTATACGGATGATGGGGCGGTAGTAGTGGCTAAGAGGATAGCCGAGGCTTTGCTCTGAGCTTGGCGAACAAGGAGAACAAAGTAGTATGCGTGCTTATATAATCAGAAGATTAGCGCTACTGATACCCACTGTGATCATGGTCAGTGTCATGATCTTCTTCTTGCTGAGACTGCTGCCAGGCGACATAGTAGACGCGTTGCAGCAAATATCTCTAGACATAACAGTCGACAGAGCTCAGATTGAGGAAGCCCTGGGACTGGATAAACCACTAGTTGTCCAGTATGGACGCTGGGTGGGAGTTGTTCCCCAAGCGGATGGCAGTTTAAGTGGTGTTATTCAAGGCGACTTGGGGTATTCCTGGTTGAATAAGATAGCCGTGGCCAAACTAGTGTCCCTTAAATGGCCAGTAACCTTTCAGCTTGGCCTCATGGCTCTACTAATAGCCCAAATGATAGCCTTGCCTATAGGTATATATTCAGCGATACGGCAGGACACTATGGGTGACTATATCGGTCGTAGCTTTGCCATATTGTGTATCTCCGTCCCTAGCTTCTGGCTAGCGACTATGATAATAGTCTTCCCCTCAATATGGTGGGGCCACATGCCGCCCATAATGCTTGTCCGGTTTACTAAGGACCCAATAGGTAACCTGGAAATGTTCATAATCCCGGCTATAGTTCTGGGCATGGTTATGTCGGGGGGGACCATGAGGTTCACTCGCACCATGATGCTGGAGGTGCTGAGGCAGGATTATGTCAGGACGGCCTGGGCAAAGGGGCTCAGGGAAAGAGTAGTCGTCATGAGGCATACCCTGAAGAATGCTCTAATCCCGATAGCCACCATAATAGGACTTCAGATGCGCATCCTGATTGGGGGCACGGTTATTATAGAGGAGATATTTAACCTGCCCGGGATGGGCCGCCTAATAATAAGGGCTACCCAGTGGAGAGACTACCCGCTAATGATGGGATTAATGCTCATTTTTGCATTCGTCCTGGTGCTAGTCAATCTAATGACTGACCTAACCTATGCCTATCTAGACCCCAGGGTTCGTTATAAATAAAGGAAAAATTAAAAAGGGGGAAGGGTGTGGCCGATAGCTCATCAGGGGGAGTAGCCGAGAGAAAGAGACACTTCTGGCTGGTCGGTTTCTTGATAAGGCTGGTGAAGGAGAAGCCGCTGGGTGCTGTCGGTGGGATTATAACCCTGCTCCTGCTTTTCACCGCCATTTTTGCCGATTTACTTGCCCCCTATGGAATGAATGAAGTTAATATGGGATATTTCATGGTTCCACCATCAGCCAAGTTCTGGTTGGGCACAGATAACATTGGGCGAGACATGCTCTCTCGTGTCATCTTCGGGGCTCGCGTCTCGGTGACTGTAGGTTTGGCTGGTGCTACTCTGGCTACGATTGTCTCTTTATTTATAGGTGTTGTGTCCGGGTACATCGGCGGTAAACTTGACCTGCTAGTGCAGAGGGTCGTTGATGCCTGGCAGTGCTTTCCCAGTTTAATTATTATGATGGTCATAATAGGCATCATCGGGGCGGGTATAGGGCCGATAATCATTACTTTGGGGCTAACATGGGGTATCGTCGGTTCCAGGCTAATAAGAAGTGCTGTTATCGGCATTAAAGAGAATGTATATGTGTCAGCGGCGACGGCTATCGGCTGCTCTACCCCCAGGATACTTTGGCGACATATCCTGCCCAATATTATGGCGCCCACAATTATCCTGTTTACCCTACGGGTGCCGTCTATTATTATCACTGAGGCTAGCCTGAGCTTTCTCGGCTTTGGTATTCCTCCCCCCACTCCGAGCTGGGGAGGTATGCTTAGTGGCTCTGGGCGCGCCAATATGTTCCTGGCACCGTGGATGGTTATATGGCCTGGCCTTGCCCTGGCTATCGTGGTCTATGGTATAAATATGTTTGGCGATGCGGTGAGAGATATACTGGACCCGAGGCTGAGGGGCGGCGCCGGGCGCTATGGGGTGAAAGTGAAAAAAGAAGCCTCGGTAAAAAAGTGAGCCCAGCCCCCCAGAGGGGTGTGAGCTAGTTCAGATAGATAGGTGACACTTGCTACTCAAAATGTGGCATACTTTATCCTTACTCCCACGTCATTGCGAGCGAAGCGAAGCAATCTCATGATTGCTTCTTCCCTCCGAGATTGCTTCGGCACTTTGTGCCTCGCAATGACAAGGTAAGGAAGCAATGTGTCACTAATTATATGAACGAGTACATTGCCTTGACAAGTTACGCTTCTCTGTTATAATTGCCTAAACAGCCTGCATTTGAAGCTAAAAAGGGGCTTTGCGAAATTAAATAGTCAAGATTCTTAAAGAGGTTAAAAAATGGTTATTTAACGGACCGCGGAGCTTCTCAAGTGGGACAGGGGGCATATAATACATCCCTCATGTATAGTTGGTCAGGGTACCGATATAGTTTTTGAGAAGGGAGACGGGGTAACATTGGTGGATACAGTATAAAACTTTTTCTGGAGGGAGACGCAATGGCAAAAGAAATCAACACAAAGCGACCACTGGTAAGTCTTTTGAGCACCGAATTTATAGAGAGGGTTATAGAAGAGGCTAAGGATGTCCTGGAGAAGACCGGGGTTTGGGTAGAAAATGAAGAGGGCTTGGAATTGCTTAGCAACGGTGGTGCCCAAGTTGACCGGGGGAAAAAACAAGCTTTTATCCCGAGAAGGCTGGTCGAGGAGTCGTTAAAGTCGGTTCCATCATCAATCGTAATCTATGATAGAAACGGTAATCCCCATATGAATTGGGAGGGAAACAATAGCTATTTCGGCGCTGTCGGGGGTGGTAAGGTATGGGATTCAGACCTAGGTCAGCTCAGGGAGTCTACTACCGCGGAGGACCAAATCAATTGTATTAAACTGATCGATGCCCTGGACAATATAGATGGACAGGGCGCTAGCGTTCTGCTTACTGATGTCCCTATGGAGATTAGAGGATACTACCGACTTTATCTTTACCTGAGGTATTCAACTAAGCCATTTTTCGGTGGTGGCGCACGAACCAAAGAGGGCTTTCAAGTCGCAAAGGACTTATTGGTGACCATCCGCGGCAGTGAAAAGGCCCTACGAGACAAGCCCTTGAACTGGTCTTCAATTTGCCCTGTCGCTCCTTTAAAATGGGGGGACCTTATCTGCGGCAGCCTGATACGATATGCTCAGAATGGGATACCGGTAGTAATGACGCCACTGCCCTTAACCGGGGCTACTGGTCCAATCACAATAGGTGGCAGCCTTGTTCAGCACACTGCCGAGGGTCTAAGTGGAGTGGTGATAAGCCAGCTTGCTAACCGAGGTGCCCCCATTCTCTGGGCAGGTTCCCCAATAGCCTTTGATATGCGCTGGGGTACCACACCTTTTTCAGCTATTGAGAGCATTATGATGGGCATGGCTTGCTGTGAAGTGGGAAAATATTTCGGATTAGCAACACGGACCTATATAGGGTGTAGCGATGCCAAGCGCCCTGATTCGCAGGCGGCACTGGAGACAGGGATTGGCACTGTCTTGGCTGTTCTTGCCGGAATCAATATAATAACAAACGCGGGGCAGTTGAATTTCGAAACTGTTCTGAGTCTAGAAAAACTGGTAATTGATAATGAGATTTATGGCATGGCCCGCCGCCTGGCGCAGGGGATTACTCCAAGAGGGGAACCCCTGGCGGAAGAGCTGTTTACCGAGGGACTATATGAAGGGAAGCATTTCCTGCTCTCCCCGGCTACCATGAAATGGCTTAGGCAGGAGTATTTCTACCCCGGACCTGTAATCAGCCGGGAAGACGGACAGGTGTGGATGGAAAAGGGGTCTACCACGGCGGAGCAGAGGGCAAAAGAGGAGGTCAAAAGGATTCTGGCTACACATGAGCCGGAGCCCCTTGACAAAGACATTGATAGAGAGCTCCTAAGAATCGTAACAAAAGAAGCCGAAAAATACGGCATCAGCAAACTGCCCCTGCCGTAGCTGGGGAAAAACATTACTGGAGGTATAACTATGGATTTGCTGGAAAGCATTAAAGAAAGCATCATAGATATGGACAGGGAAAAGGTGGTTGAGTTGACTAGAAAGGCGCTGGATGAGGGGATTAAGCCGAAAAAACTCGTTGATGAAGGCTTAACCCCTGGTATGGATGTTGTTGGTCAGGAGTATGAGAAGGGCATTAAATTTATTCCAGAGATGTTCATGTCAGCCGAGGCGCTGCGGGGAGCTATGGAACTGCTCAGGCCGATTCTGACTAAATCAGAGTTGTCCAGGGCAGGAAAAGTGATTATGGGGACAGTTGAAGGTGATATACACGACATAGGGCTGCAAATAGTTTCCATGATGCTGGAGGGGGCTGGATTTGAGGTTTACGACCTTGGTGTTGATGTGCCAGCAGAGAAGTTTGTGGAAAAGGCAAAGCAAGAAAAGGCTGATATTGTTGGAATGTCGGCTTTTCTAACCACCACTGGGCTTCGTTTCTCGGATGTAATTGAAGCCCTACAAGAAGCTGGCATACGGGAAAAGGTGAAGGTAATGATTGGTGGCGCCGCGGCTAGCGGAAAATACGCAGAGACAATTGGTGCTGACGGCTATGGAGCCAACGCCAGTGCGGCAGTAAGATTGGCTAAGTCATTTATAAGTAAGTAATTAGCTTAAGTGACGAGAGAAAGTGTGAAGAAAAGAAGAATATAGCTGAAAAATAACCAACTTTTGAACGTAACCCTAACTGCCTCCGCCTCTGAGCTAGTTCAGATAGATGGTTGACAAAACAGTAAAAAGGCTATAACGTAAAAAAAGTGAGCCGAGCCCCCCAGGGGGGTTGACAAAGCAGTAAAAAAGGCTATAACATAAAAAAGTGAGCCGAGCCCCCCAGGGGGGTTGACAAAGCAGTAAAAAAGGCTATAACATAAAAAAGTGAGCCCAGCCCCCCAGAGGGGTTGACAAAACAGTAAAAAAGGCTATAATATAAAAAAATAAGCCCAGCCCCCTAGAGGGGTTGACAAAACAGTAAAAAAGGCTATAATAAAAGCAATCCATTAGTAAAGGAGAAAATTTGTGGGTGAAAGGAGGACAAAATGTGAGAGTAAATGAAATCAATAAAAAGTGTTGCTTATTAAAAACTAGGGAGGTAATGAACAAATGAAAAAAAGAATCTTGTGGCTGGGGTTGAGCTTCTTACTGGTGACCACTTTAGTGCTGACCGCTTGTCCGGCTCCAGAGGAGCCGGTGGTAGAGGAGCCAGTGGTAGAGGAGCCGGTGGTAGAGGAGCCGGTGGTAGAGCCGCCAGTAGGTGTGCCACAATATGGTGGGACGTTCACCATCACAAACTATTGCAGTAAAGACGCGGAAAGCCCGGACATAAAGGATGGTTATTGGTGCCCACTCCAATGGCTCCAGCCTGTTCAAGAGAAGGCAGTTATTGGCGACTTTGAGAAGTACGGGCCCAGGGGCACCGGTGAATATGGATTTAACTTGGTAGAGTATATCCCCGACCAGTTCTTGACAGGCGCGTATATCGAAGATTGGGAGATTTATCCCGACAAGATGGTCTGGCACATACGGCACGGAATTATGTGGCACGGTAATAAACCATGGGTAATGGAATCCAGGGAAATGACTGTCGACGATGTTGTCCAAGACATACTCTACTTCATGGACTGCCCAGGGGCGAAGGAACTCAAGAAATATCTAGGGGAAATATACGCCCTAGATGAAGACTCTCTTGTTATTGAATTCACTGAATACCACCCTCTAAATTTCTATAACCTTACCTGGGAAGACCGCGTCGGATTAACTCCCCCTGAACTGATAGACGCCGGTGTAAAGTCGTGGGAAAATCAGGTTGGCACCGGACCATTTATGCTTGATGAGTATGTCGTTGGTTCTCACTTTAGGTTCATAAAGAACCCTGTTTGGTACAAAACGACGACCATCAACGGCGTGGAATATCCACTACCGTTTGTAGAAGAGCTGATAACGCCCATAATTCCCGATAGGACTACCAGACAGGCTGCGATGCGAACGGGGAAGCTTGACCACTATTATAGGGTGCCTGCTGAGTACTGGAAAAGCCTGGACGAAGGAGCTATTGGGATACAAAGCGTCAAATATCCTGGGCCTGAGGGATATGCTTTATATTTAAAGCATGACCGGCCGCCTTTCGATAACCTTGAAGTTCGGCGAGCTATGATGATTGGCACCAACTTCACAGCCTTCGCTGAGCTCTATGGCCTGGGGCCACTACCAATAGACTGGCACCCAGTGTATTCTGAGCATCCCGAGACCGTTTACACCCCACTGGAAAAACTGCCGCTGGCAGACCGAATACTATATGAGTATGACCCGGCAGAGGCAAGGAAGATACTGGCCGCTGAAGGTTGGCCCGATGGCTTTACGGTAAAGTGTATGCTTCCTGCGGCGGGCATATACGAAGGAGATAACCTAGCTCTGCTTGTCTACCAGTGGGAGAAGATTGGCGTTACGATTGAAGTAAACGCAGTCGATGGACCTACCAACAGTAGAGCCTACCACTTCCCACATGAATTCGCTCACATGTTCATAACGACCAAGGAGGTAGCCAATCCACTTCATACAATCCTCTCTTGGGGGGTGACGGGGTCGCCGTTTAACGCTGGTGCGTTTTCGGACCCGGCGCTTGATGCGCTAGCTGACAAGATAAAGCCAGAGGTAGATCTGGTTAAGCGAGACGTCCTGATAAAGGAGGCACTCGTATTGTACAGTTCTGCGGTTCCCCTGATACCTCTTCGGCCTATACTGGAAGGGCACTATTGGTGGCCGTGGGTAAGGAATTACTGGGGTGAGAATTACGTTGCTGACTATGATATGACCACCCCCTTTGCCTATGCCTGGCTTGACCAGGAGCTGAAGACAGAGATGGGATATTAGGTAGCAGCAGCCACCGCCGAAAGAGCTTCGGCAATCCCCGATACGGGATTAGTGGCCAGAAGCAAAAGAAGGGCGAGGGCGAATCCCCCGCCCTTCTTCTATTATTTTCTCTTCTCTAAACCAGAAGCCAAAAGAGCGTCTAAGAGAGGCGAAGCCTGGCTGAAGGGATTATCTTTCTCACCTTCTACACGGAGGGTGTTTAGCAACTCAAACTGTCATTGCCAGCCCTTCGCTTCGTGTTATTCTGAGCGTAGCGAAGAATCTCATGGCGCTCAGGACAGGCTAAGCGAAGCAATCTCACTATCGCTTTCACAGATTGCTTCGGCACCTTAGGTTGCTTCATTACATTCGCAATGACAACTAAACAGCCTCGATGCTAGAATAAGGTGCTAAAGACTGATTCATATTGGTGAAGGGGTTTAGTGCCGTTGCAATACTATATTGGCACATCAGGCTGGCACTATGAACACTGGCGGGGCAGATTCTACCCTGAGAAATTAACCAAAGCCAGGTGGCTTGAATTTTATGCCAGTCATTTCACTACGGTTGAACTTAATAGTAGTTTTTACCGGCTACCTTCAGCGGCTGCTTTTACTACCTGGCACGATTTTTCACCAGCCAACTTTATTTTTGCGGTAAAGGTGAGCCGCTTTATTACCCACATTAAGAGATTGAAAAATAGTGATGAGGCGGTAGAGAAGTTTGTTAGTAGAGCTAAGATTTTAGGGGGGAAATTAGGTCCGCTTCTATATCAGCTTCCACCTAATATGCAGCGTAATGACGAGGTGTTGGAGTCATTTCTGGCTACTTTACCTCAGGGAATGAGGCATGTCTTTGAATTTCGGCATCACTCCTGGCTTGAGGAGAAGGTTTTCGAAATCTTACATAAATATAATATGGGATTTTGTGTCTTTGATATGCCCTCTCTTACCTGCCCTCTGATAGCGACGGCAGATTTTGCCTATATTAGGTTTCATGGCAGCCGCGGACTCTACTTTAGTTGTTACTCTGATGAGGAGTTGGCTGATTGGGCAAAGAGGCTGGCTAATTTAGCAGTAAACCTGAAGGCAGTCTATATTTATTTTAATAATGATGCTGAAGCATTTGCGGTGAGAAACGCCATAACCCTTGGTGGTTATCTTCAGCAAGGGAAGCACATGGTCAAATCCGAAATCTCCTCCAGAGAAAATTCTAAATCCGAAGCACTAAATACTAAACAATATCAAAATCCAAAATCCAAAACTTTTGGTCATTAGTGCGTTGAAATTGTTTAGAGTTTAGAAATTAGTATTTAGGATTTCCCCAGAGGGGCTTAGGATTTCACGAAAGAAGGGGGTGAGGCTGGTAAAGGGGGAAGGGTTAATAAATAATAGTAGTTAAAGCAACTATGCCACAATCTTACTAAAGGTGTAGTTCTATAACATCACCGTCTTGGAGGGTGTGGTCTCTTTTTACCATTAGCCCATCGTGCTTTCCTGAGCCCCAGATTCGGGCATATTTTAGCTTGTGGGCGAAATCCTTGTGGACGTCGGCAGCGGCATCTTCTAGTGTGCTCCCCCGTTTAAGGATTATCGGGTCGTTAAAGTCTGGTTTTTGCCCTGGAGTCTTGGTATATACCCGAATAATATCAAGCATTTGATAGATTTTAAGTTTTAGCTCTTCTAATCCAATCCCTTCTTTAGCTGAGATGGCAATAACAGGGAATTGCTCTTTATATTTATTATGTAAAGTTGTGTAGTTTTCGCTGGTATTATCCAGGTCTAGCTTGCTGCCGATAATTAGTGCCTTCTTCTGATACAGAATAGTGCCTGACTCTTCAGCCTTTCTTTCACCGATTACTATCCTTATTTCCTCCAGTTTTGTCGTGATGTCTTCCATTTGGGCTAGTGGAGCGTCACTTAAGTCCACCACGACCAGTAGGGCGTCAGCCCGTATAAGCATATGGCGGAGCCACCACTCAATAGACTGAGGCACTAAGGGTGGGGTATCAATCAGTTGTATCTGAATGTTCTCAAATTCCATCATCCCCGGGGTGGCAGTTTGTGTGGTAAAGGGGTATTCGGCTACAGTAGGTGAGGCATTAGTAATACTGGCAACAAGCTGGGATTTACCAGCGTTGGGCAAACCAATTACGGCTACCTGGGCGGCGCCCTCTTTCTCAATAGCCATGGATGCCCGATGAGCACCAGACTTTTTGGTAGCTAACTGGGTCAACTTAGCGATTCTGCCTCTTAGCTCAGCACGGAGGTGGTCTGTCCCCTTATGCTTTGGCATAATAGCCAGCATTTCTTCCAGGGCGGCTATCTTTTCTTCGGGGCGTTTAGCCAATCGGAAGTTCTTTTCGGCTTCAAAGTACTGTGGTGGTAAATTAGCTGGCATTGTCGGTTACAGGTGCTCCTTTACTTTTTGGGCTAGATTCTTACTCATGCCTCTTGTGGCGGCTAACTCTTCTATGGAAGCCTCCCTGATGGCTTGAACTGAGCCAAACTGTTTCAGTAGGGCACGCTTACGCTTAGGTCCAATACCAAGGATGCTATCAAGGGCTGAGGCAAAGGTTTGTCTCTTGCGTATTTTCTGGTGGTAGCCTAATGCGAAGCGATGTGCCTCATCTCTAAGGCGCTGTAGTAATTGAAGACCTGGGGAACTGCGGGGCAGAACGATTGGCTCTCGCTTCTGGGGCACAAAAATCCCCTCGTTTTCCTTGGCTAAACTAGCTATAGGCACGGAATCGGCTCCGACTTCACGCATTGCTGCCAGCACAGAATTGAGCTGCCCTTTGCCGCCATCAATGAGGACAAGGTCAGGTAGAATTGCCCAGGTATTTGGGGTAGAGGCATCACTCTTGAGACTCCGCTTAAATCGTCGTTTAACTACCTCCTGAAGCATAGCATAGTCGTCAGCACCTGACACCGTTTTGATTCTGAAGCGTCTATAGTGAGATGGCGTGGGCTTCCCCTCCTCAAAGACTACCATACTGCCTGCTGCTGCTGCTCCCCCTATGTTTGAGATGTCATAGCCCTCCATTCGGGAGGGTAGGCGAGGAAGATGAAGCTCTCTTTCTATTTCAGCTAAGGCTGCCGCCAGTGCTGTAGGAGTAGCTAGCTGCTTGACTTTAAGTTGCTCTAAACCTTGCTGAGCGTTTTCAGCCACAATTCTTACCAGTTGTTTTTTAGTGCCCCGGTGAGGCACTTGAATATGGACCTTAGCCCCCTTTTTGCTTTGAAGCCAGTCCTCAATAATAGCCCTGTCTTCCACAGGATACTGGAGTAGTAATAACAGGGGTATATGAGGAGCAGAGTTGTAAAACTGCTTAACAAAATTGGTCATGATTTGCTCTGGCTGTTCAGAGCGGGTGCCCTGCAATACAAAGCTTTCCCGACCAATCAGCTTACCACTACGGATAAAGAAGACCTGGACATAGGCTTGGTCTTTATCACTGGCAAAGGCAATAATATCCTGCTCGCCTTTAACCGTAGTGGCGATTCTTTGCCCTTCAATAACCCTGTCTATAGCCTGGATTTGGTCTCTAAGTAACGCCGCCTTTTCAAAGTCCAGAGCTTCAGCGGCTTCCTTCATCTTACTTTGTAGCTCTTGGACTACCATTTCCCGCTTCCCTTCAAGGAAAAGGATTACCTGCTTTATTACCTCAGCATATTCCTCTTTGCTCACGATACCGATACAGGGTCCAAGACAATGGTGGATGTGATACTCAAGGCAAGGTCGCAAATCAGTGCCAGTGATTGCTTTGCGACAAGAGCGAAATGGAAAGATTCCTTTAATTACCTTCAGGGTTTGGCGCACTGACTTAGCGCTAGCAAAGGGACCAAAGTAACGGCCTCCATTTTCTTCTAGGCGCCGAGTAATATGAACTCTGGGCCAATCTTCATTGATGTCTATCTTGAGGTAAGGAAAGGTTTTATCATCTTTAAGCCGGACATTGTAGCGAGGGCGGTGCCTCTTTATCAAGTTTAACTCAAGGATAAGAGCCTCTTGTTCTGAAGTGGTAACAAAGAAGTCAAAGTCATCTACTCGGGCTACCATCCGCTCAAGTTTTGGTGAAAGCTTCTGCCCAGCGCTAAAGTATGACCTTACCCGGTGATGAAGATTAGCTGCCTTACCGACATATAATATATTGCCTTCAGCGTCTCTCATAAGGTAGACACCGGGGCTGGGTGGCAGTTGCTTTAATTGTTCTGCTATAAGATTACTTGTCAACCCTATCCCCCTTTTCTCCCTTATCAAGGGAAAGGGGAATTGTAATTTTCGGCAGGATTATCGCCGGTAGAGAGAAGAAATAACAGCCTTTAGATTTATTGTAGCATAGCCTATGCAATGGGGGAAGTATTTGTGTCAGAGAAATTATCCACGCCCAGAAAAGGGCTAGGATTTAATAAAAAAAGCTCTCCTCGATTTGACAAGGGGGAAATAGTCTTATAATCTTCTTTCTAAGTAGGCTGAAAAATAACAACTTTTGAGACAGTCTGGTCTCTCTGGTGTATCTTTGTGGTGTACCCCCTTGATAACTTCCTGGCTAATCTGATATGCAGGATGACTCACCGATAAGGGGGTGAGTATAATCGGTCAGATACTCATTAGCTATGACCTGGGGTCATTGGGTAGGTCTTCAACCTTCTGAACCTTTTCCCAGAAGATATCCTTGCCTTCAAATGCTTTTATCCATTCATCTCGCGTTATCTGCGGCAAGTTCTATGAGCAGGGCCGGCGATAGTATGAGGGGTGAATGCCAGGTATTTCCACATCACCCTTGTGTCAGTCTATTTCACAACCACAATCAGCCTGAATGTCCATTCTACCCCCTTTCCACCTTCCCAAGGTTGGCTGTATTCCATGGACACCTCAGTAGAGCCTTCTTTGAGTGCCTTGAAAGTCCACACCTCTTTCCCCGCAGCTTCCGGAGCATCCTCCTCAGGAGGTACAAATCTATGGGCTAGCTGCTCTAGCACAGACTGATCATCAATTTGTGCTGACTCTGACCACTGGAAGCCCGCTGTACGGTCGGAGCCCAGAGTTACTGTAAATGAATCACCGGCAGCAAGTTCCACTTCCTTACTGACGTGTCGGTACATCCTCAAGTAGACAATTGAAACTGTGACATGTAGCTTAAAATATTTTACATCGACCCTCTTTTCCCAAAGCTGAGGGATATAGACATTGACCGATGTGGTGCCCAAGGGATTGTTCATCAAATTCACGGTATCTCCCTGCGAAAGCCCACTGTTCTCCACCAGTGGTGATATGTCGCTGATGTTGTTGCCAGAAAGGTGAATCTCCCGCAGGTTGACAAGGCCAGTTACTGTTGAGAGGTCGCTGATATCGTTTTCCTGAAGGTAAAGCCACTCTAGGTTAGCAAGTCTCGCTAGAGGAGATATGTCGCTTACCTGGTTCTCGCCAAGGTGGAGCCAGGTGACTTCAGTGAGGGGGGCTAGAGAAGATATGTCGCTTACCTGGTTCACATCAAGGCCGAGATGGGCGAGGTTAGTGAGGGGGGCTAGAGGAGATATGTCGCTTACTTGGTTATACGCAAGGCTGAGCCAGGCGAGGTTAGTGAGGGGGGCTAGAGGAGATATGTCACTTACCTGGTTCAGGCCAAGGTGGAGCCAGGTGAGGTTAGTGAGAGAGGCCAGTGGAGATATGTCGCTTATCGTATGATTATAGGGAAGGTGGAGCACAGTGAGGTTAATGAGAGAGGCCAGTGGAGATACGTCGCTTACCAGGTTATATGCAAGGTCGAGCCAGGTGAGGTCAGTGAGAGAGGTCAGTGGAGATATGTCGATTACCAGGTTATACGCAAGGCTGAGATGGGTAAGGTTAGTGCAGTACTCCAATCCGGTGAGGTCGGTGATGTCTCTTCTAGAAGCAGAAAGAAAGGAGAGTCCTTCCAGCTCAGAGGTATGGATGGGACCTTCAGGCTTGCCGATAGCCTCTCTTACGGCTGCCTCAAGATTTGAATCAGGAAAGGTTACTACTGTCTCATCGGTAGGGACTTCATCGGTAGGGAGGTCTTCAACACCACAGCCAACGCCGATAGCGATTATGACCAGCACCAGCCAAAGAGACAGTGCTTTACCCATTTTGCTAACCACTTTCCTCACCTCCTTCTATCTGCGAGGATAATCTTGATTACTATACTGATAACCCTTCTGCTCACCCTATATTCTTGATAAGACCCTGTGGCGGATTGGTCACCAGGCCCCACTATAGGGAAAGGTGCTCTAAGTAACGAAAGTACCATCGCTCAACTCCCTAGTCGCTGTAGCAATTCTAGCCACAGTTACATCATGGGTAGCCACAACAATAGCCACTTTTTCCTTCTGCACAATGTCTTTAAGCAGAGCGAAGACCGCTGCACCTGTAGCCAAATCCAGCTCTCCCGTGGGCTCATCAGCCAAGACAAGGGAAGGGTGTTGAACCAGCGCCCGAGCGATAGCTACCCGTTGCTGTTCTCCACCTGAAAGCTCATAGGGTCGGTGACCCGCTCGGTCGCTAAGACCCACTAGCTCAAGGCACTCCTCAGTTCGTCTGTGTCGCCTCCCTCTCTCCCAGTCAGCGATTCGCAAGGGCAGCTCGACATTTTCGTAGACCGAGAGCAAAGGGAGCAAACCAAAGGACTGAAATACAAAGCCAATGTTATGACGCCGCAGCCGGGTCAATTCCCATTCAGAAAGCTTGGTCAGGTCTTGGTCCTCAATACAGATAGTGCCAGAAGTGGGGCGGTCAAGTCCTGCCAATAGATTAAGTAAGGTAGTCTTTCCGGACCCTGACCTGCCGGTGATGACGAATAGTTGGCCAGAAAAGACCTCCAAGTCCACGTCGTGGATAGCTCTTATCTGCTCAGAGCCAAAGCTGAATGTCCTCTCTAGATTGCGGGCTGAAACCAGCGGCGTAGTCATCACCTGTCCTCTCTCTTCTGGCTCTCCTCAGGCCAGACAGTGATATGGTCATCAGCTAGAAGAACCCTCACGCGCCCTTTCAGGTTCAACTTCTCTATATAGTCCTTGGGGAGCTGAAGGCGACCAGCCTTATCTAAAACGACAAACTCATCAAGGATTCTCCCGGGACCGGCATCCGGGAACCGAGGTTCGCGGATAGCTTCCAGACTGGTTCTGCCATCGCGGATAGTCACGACTCGCTCCACCTCATCTGTAATGCGGATGTCATGGGTTACGATGACAATGGTAACCCCATAGGCCTCATTTAAGGAACGGAACACATCAAAAATACTCTCCGCCGTTTGACTATCCAATTCTCCAGTAGGTTCATCGGCTAGCAGAAGTGGGGGGTTATTGGCTAGGGCGACAGCGATAGCCACGCGCTGTTGCTCCCCACCAGACAAGCGGTCTGGCCTGTAACGCAGCCGAGCAGCCAATCCCACTGCCTCCAGCATCTCCTCTGCCCGTCTCCGCCGTTTCCTTTGAGGCCACCCCAGCAAAATGAGGGGCAGTTCCGCATTTTGCAATGCCGAAAGATAGGGAATGAGATTTCCCCCCACCTGCTGCCAAACGAAGCCTACATCCCGCCGCCTGTAGGTAACCAGGTCACGACTTGACATCTTGAGAAGGTCCCTTTTCCCAACAATGACCCTACCAGCCGTGGGGATGTCCAGCCCCCCAAGGATGTTGAGCAAAGTGGTCTTACCGCTTCCGCTGGCCCCAACAATAGCCATAAGCTCGCCCAACTTCACCTTGAGGTCCAAACCCCGTAAGGCCACTACCTCTAGGTCGGCTATCTTATAGATTTTAAACAGGTCTTCACAGATTATGTAGTAACTATCACCTTGAGAACTAACCATCTTTCACCTGCCTATAAATTATTCAAAAGATAGCCTTACCTATCTCCTATCCTCAGCGTCCGGTGGAGAGCCACCCGGGAGAAGAATAAAATGACGAGGGCAGTGGTAACAATGAACACCACAGTGAGAGCGATATAGGCTATGCCGATGGTGAACCAATCAGTGGTAAGGGCAATGGGAGGCGCCACTCTTTCCCCATTCTTGGCAAGCTGGAGGAAAAGCATTATGAAAGGGTCGAGTCTTAGCCCTATAAACGTGCCTATTCCCATACCGATACCAATGACCAAGAGTTGCTCAAGGCCGACCAGCCCGATTATCTGACGCAGGGAAAAACCCAGCGTCCTCAGGATGGCAAATTCCAATTGCCGCCCTTGTGCCGAGAGATAAGTGTATACCACAAACCCCAGGCCGCTAACAAGGGTCACCCCGAGAACAACAACTAGAAGCATTCCACCCCAACCAGCAGCCTCCAGGGGGTCGGCTTTTGACTCTGCTATCATCTCGGCCTGGTCATACAGCTTGCGCGCCCCAAATTCCCATGCGCCCAGGGTATCAAGAACTGCCTCCTTCTGTTCCTTATCGTCGGTAACTGTGAGCCATACCTCATTGGGGTAAAAGTGCATACTCCTACTCAGCACTAGGCTTCTCAGGCTTGATAGCCGGTTAAAGTTAGCAATCACAAATTCCCTGTCTCCGGGGTCAAGTGTAGGGAAGTAATCCACAACATCCTTAATTACCACAGACATATACTGACCAGGACTAAACATACTAATATCAACTGTACTACCTAGAGAGATGTCTGTCCTATCCAAAAGAGAGCGGCTAGCCAAAAGAACCAAGGGTCTAGTGTCTAAATTAGGGTATATAGCCCTGTAGCCAAAAGTTTCGCTAGGAGCCCACCTGAACTCCCCCGAGGCAGCACCACTGTAAAACTCTTCGTTATTGATAGTAAATGTATCTTCTCCCCCTCCCCCAGATACACCAGCCCCCCCGACCACGAATCTGAAGGTCTTCTCCTCCGCAATAGTAGTCCAATTGTCCACATCTTCGAAATCCTCAATTAGCACTGGCTCGGGGGAGAAGGCACCACGAACCTGAAGGTCGTCGAGATAGACTCCCACGGGAGCTGCGCCATTTTGCTTTACCCTCACATAGATACACTGGAGGCTGAGAGGAGGGGTGAGCAGACGGTCTGTCTCTTCACTCATCAGGCTTACTTCCAAGTACTGCCAGCCCTCAGCAGCCGGCGAGCCAAGTTCATAGTCAATGTAGTAACCCAGGCCATCTTTGACCCTGGCATAGATAACTAAATCAGGATGTGGCTCTATCGGGCGTGCCCACAGACCAATAAATTCAGTGCCCTCTGGTAAGTCCAATCCCTCCTTAATAGGCTGGTCCTCTGCCAACAAATTCATGAGTTCAGGGAGGGGTTTTTCCGAAAAGTCGTCCCTGTACCAGGCAACCTGTCCAAAACTCTCAGGATCAATGGCAAACATAGTGAAACTCACTCGGGCAAACACGCTTCCTATCGTTCCCCTTCCCCTGTGGGCAATGCTGAGGTCTTCCACACCCGGGATGCTTGAATAGCGCTCAACGAGGGTGTCCTTTCCCGTGCGCCAATCATACAACCCCTCAAGGCGAACATCACTTCCCACGGAATACGCAGCCTGTTCACTATAGCTGCGCTCCAAGGTGCCAATGAAGCTAGCCGAGAACACACCCACACTTGCTGCCATCATCAATAGGAGAATCGGTCGCCCATAATGGACAGGGTTTCGTGCCATATAGCGCAGGCCAAGTATCACCGGGGCGTTTGCCACATATCTACCAAGCCTCGCCGCCAAGCTAATTACGATGGGAAACAAGCGAAGAAAGACAATGGCAACAGCAACCATGAGAAGCAACGGGGTTACCAGCAGCAGAGGGTCTATGTCCCGCCCGCCGAAGGCGTCTTGGATAAGGGGCGAGCCGCGTGCTCTCAGTCCCCAATACAACACCCCACCAAGGACCAGCATAGCCAGGTCCAGATAGAAACGCTGCCAAAAAGGTGCCCTTGGCGGACGGGCAACGTGCTGTCTTTGGTGCACCACACCACGGCGTGCCGCTTGAATGGCAGGCACCAAGAGGGCAAGTAAGCAAAGTGCGGCTGCCCCTGCCGCCAACAGGAAAACCGAAGTTGAGAACCTTATGGGTAAAAGCCCTCCCCCGGTCAGGGGAAGGAAGGGAGCAGTTTTGCCTAAAAGGCTAAAGACAAAGGCGCCCAAAAAGGGGCCCACAGCGCCCCCGAATGCACTTATTAGCAGGCCTTCCATGAAAGAGATGCTAAAGATTTGCCCTGTGCTGGCACCTCGACTCTTTAATAGAGCGACTTCCCCCGATTGCCGCTCGATAACCATGTTTGCAATCGTAACCAGATAGTAAAGAACGATGCCCACAACCTGGACCATGAGAAGGAAAAGGGGAATCTGGGTGTACAGTAACCTATGCTGATAGGCGGAAATGACTACATTAAGAAGGGTGAACTGTGAGCTGTAAGGCAACCCTACGGTGATTTGCCGCTCCATACGGTTGACAGCGTTCTTAATAGACTCTGCGTTTTGCGTATTGATCTTGGTAGGGTCTATGTAGTAAAACCAGTTATATGTGGCTTTAGTCACAGGAGCTATGTGGGCAATACCTTCAAAAAGGGCCTGTTCTGGAATGAAGAGGGGTGCTACCATTCCTACATCCTTTGGCCCGGTGAATATCTCGGTGACGCCGATGCCGCCGAACCAAAATTCTTCCTTGGGGTCAATAGGGTCAATGATTCCCGTGAGCTTAATGGTAAGTGATCGGTAACCCCAGTGTGGGGCGAAAATAAGCCGGTCGCCAACCCCAACGCCAAAGGTTTCTGCTGCCTCGCTGCCAATCATAGCCTCGATTTCCAACCCGGGGTCGGCTAACTCCTCCTGGGAAAGACCAGAAGGAAGAGGGTCAGGGTAGCGCCCCTCTAACAGTGTTATGTGCTTTTCTAGATTAGTGAAGACCTGAAAATAACCCCCCGGTCTAAGACCATCTGGGGTGGGGCGGTCTGCCCAGGCAACACGGAAGCTTTGGCTTTTTATGTACCTTTCTTCCTGGCGAACGAGCGCCCCGATGTTTCGTGCCGCCTGGCGGTCAACGAATTCCCGTCGTTCCTGATAGTCCTCTGGGTCGATGTGATAGTTGCGGGCCTGGATGTGCACAGTCAGGAGCTCTATGGGCTTCTCGCGTAGGGCGTGGGCCAATCCTAAATCATTAAGAGCGTTGGAGTAAAGGGGGATGCTGGAGAGAAGGGCAACGGCCACAAGCACGCCAACCATTATGCAAGAGAGGAGCCGCCAGTTAGCCAGGCTCCTCCTAACAACAAGCTGCCAAGCGGAAAAGAAAAGCGACATTAACTACGCATCCCCCTTCTGTTAAATAACAGCCTTTAGATTTATTGTAGCATAGCCTATGCAATGGGGGAAGTATTTGTGCTCGTTCATATGATTAGTGACACATGGCCTCCTTTCCAGAGTATTCTTTCCGCTGCTCCAGAAATTTAAGTGGTGTCACATAACCCAGTGCCTGGTGGGGTCTTACGGTATTATACACCTGTTCCCATTCTAATAGCTCCTCCCTTAGCTCGGAAAGGTCAAAGGAACTTTCTGTTACCCCATAGAATTCCTTGGTATGAGTCCGGTGAGCTCGCTCAACGCCACCATTGAGTTTGGGTGAGCGTGGTGGCAAGACGAAGAGGTTAATACCACGCTTCTGGCATTCCTCTTCAAAGACCGCTTCAAATTCTGCTCCACCGTCTACCTGAATTGCCCTCACCGGGAAAGGCATCCTGCTCTCCAGGGTATCCAGGAAGTGGGCAGCGGTGCTAGCATTAGCTCGACTATGGACACTGACCACATCCCACCGTGATACAACATCCTTGGCAGTAAAGTGTTTGAGAATTATTCCGGGCAGGGGTCTCACATCTAATGTATCCACCTCTACTATATCACCTGGCTTGTTGGCTAGGTATTCTTTTGGCTTTCTTATGGCATAAGGACGCTGCCGCTGTCTTTTCCTCACCATGCAGCAACACCGTCAGTTTATCTTTCCCCATCTGGGATATTTCTCTCTTAATTTAAGTACAGCCTGAACTAGCTTCGTAGAATAGGTAGGCTGTCTTACATGCTGGGGCCGATGGGAACGCTCCTCCAGACTTGCTATATGCCTGGGGTTATAGCGTCTCTTCCAACGGTAAAAAGTCTGTGGAGAGATGCCAAAGTAGCGGCAGGTAAGGCGGGCATTGTGAGTATGAGAGTGGTAGCAATCAAACCATTTAAGTCTTTGCCTGGCTTTTTTCGATAGCTCCCAGGCGAGAGACTCTAGGAACTGCTCCACTTATTATTCTCATAGTCCGCCTTAGGCGGATAGTGTCACCCATCTATTTGAACTAGCTCAGCGCTAGCCTCTGCCACAGCTCCTTTACCTTTGCCTTTAACTCATCAAGGCTACAATCGGTATTGATTACTACATCGGCATGTCTTGCCCGCTCCTCTGAGGGTAGCTGTGAGCGGATGCGAGCCAAAGATTCTGCTTGAGACAACCGGGTTCGTTCTTCAAGTCGTTTAAGCACTGTAGACTCAGAGGCTGTGGTAACCCAAACCTCATCTGCTAATGAAGTCCAACCAGCTTCCAGTAGTAGAGGAGCTTCAAGCACTACCACTCTCATTCCCTGCCGTCGGTACTCCTCAAGCTGAGCCTTTACCATATCATACATCCGGGGGTGCATTATCTGGTTTAATCGCGATAGAGACTCAGGATTGCCAAACACTATCTCACCTAGCTTTTGGCGGTCAATATTGCCATCAGGGGCAAGAATCTGCCTACCAAAAGCAGCTACTACCTTGCGCCATATCTCAGTATCAGGCTTAAAGGCTTCATGCCCTACTTTATCCGCATCCAGAATGACCGCCCCCAGCTCAGCCAAGAACTGCGACACCGTGCTCTTACCACTACCTATACCACCGGTGAGACCGATAACCTTCATTGGCAATCCTCTTACCCAAGTCTATCTACTAGTAGCTGGGTAGTCAAGATATTCTTTATCTACCTCACCCCCTTTACCCCGTTAGAATTCCTAACGGGGTTTACCCTCCTTGTATCTGTAGATTAGGTGGTGGTATGAATAGAGTAGAAATGGAGGCGGTAGACCGATACCCCCGAGGTCTTCTAAGACCGCAGGAGAGCCGGGGTCGCCGCGTTCCCATCTTCAAAGAGCCCGAACAGTTGTCCTTCACCTGTGAAGGATAAGCCCGCCTGAGGCAAGGAAGGGACATAAAGGAGGAGAAACCAATGGAGAAAGAGAAAGTGTATGTAGGCATTGATGTAGCCAAAGCCAGCATGGATATAGCTGTGCATTCCACAGGACAGCTCTTCTTCTCAAGGAGAGGTCGCAGACTCGACTCGGAGAGGGGATTAAGGGGATGAGGTTAATATAATAATCAATCTCTCATAGTGGTCCTGTTAGTGCGGCGTGGAGTATCAGTCCAAAGAAAACGAGATAGCCAAAGATATAGATACCTACTGCTACCGGACTTTCGTTGATGTTTATAAACGGTATTCTGGGTGTTAGCTTATCAACAATGTGGAACCAGGCTATTCCGATAAGCAAGCTTATTATGAAGCTTATAGCTAATACGCCCCAGGTTCTAAAATCAAAGATGTATCCTAGTATTGGGGCTACAACCGCAGTGAGTGCTGTAATAGCTCCGTGGATGACAAGACCAATCAAGATGAAAAAGCCGGCAATGAATAATCCGGTGGCAACAGGGCTTTCACCTATACGCTGACGCTGATGAATACGGGGGGTAAGAGCATCTAGTACCCTGATCCCAAGCCAAGCCAGAAGGGTACAGATGAGAGCCATCAATATAACCTTAGCTAGCCATATCAGAACAATTATCCAGAAGGGGGTGACCAAACCTAGCTCATACATAAATGTCCTCCTTACCATCCGTATTAGGTTAACAGCAATGGGGTGATATATATCTCAATGATAGCCGCTGGCACGAGTAAAACAAGCGCCACCATAAGATACCTTAAATCTTGTTTAAGGCTAGGCAGTAATAGATTTCTCCTTTCTTTTTTGAACAGGGCTAGTATTGCCATTGCGCCGAAACTGAGAGCAGCCGCCTCACCCAAGATAAAAGCCGGGAGTTCAAAAATACCATGAGGAAGCAAACCAGCTAATACAAAACCAAGGGATTCTTGCTGAATTACTGCAGCCGATATGAAAGCTATGAGCCAGCCATTTACAGTTAAAGCCAGGATAGGCATCAGGCAAAAAATTGGGCTGAGGACAAAACTCAGCAGTAGGACTGAGACATTCTTAGCCAAGATGAGAATAACAGTAAGGAACCTGAAGGGAACTAAGATGTCACTAAGCTCTTGAAGGGCAGCAATATCCTCAGAAAGAAGTTTGATGGCACTAGTTGGGGTAGCCAAACCGAATACTAGACCGATACCGAATAAGAAAATAGCGATGAAAATCCACTTTTTATAATTCATATAAATAACATCTTATTTGCTGCCGAATTTATCATAGAAAGTAATCTCAGAAAGTTCCTTTCTTGGCCTAGGCCCAGGTTCTTGGGTAGGGTAGCCCAGAGGGGTCATCCCAACCACACAAAAACCCTGTGGTACCTCCAGAATACTTGCTGCCTTTTTAGCATTAAAAGCGCCGACACTGGGTATTGCGCCAAGATGGTGCCCAACGAGCAGCCCCCAAAACAGACTCTATAGCTTTATTATCTACTAAAGTAGTCTTATATTTACGAATACTCCTTCTGGTTTTAATTACTTCCAGAACTTCCATCCTTAACCCCCGTTAGATTTTACTATTAACCCTGTCCTTTGTACCCCTTCTTAATATTGAAAAATATTTTTATTCCTCTCCCCAGGCACCCTCACCAATAAGGGAGACGAAGCGGCAGCCGCCTAAGTTCTGAACTATATTCTTCTTTCTGCGCTTGGTGACTTTATATAACTCCTGTACATAACGCGAGCCTATAGGAATTACCAATCGTCCACCAATCGCTAGCTGAGCTAGAAGGTTGACCGGCACCCTGGGGGCACCAGCAGTAACCATTATGGCATCATAAGGTGCCTCAGTCTGCCAGCCCAGAGTCTTCTCAGCCAGGTGCACCACAACATTGGTATAACCTAGACTATCCAATACCCTCTTAGCTCCCTCAGTCAAAGCGGGCAGACGCTCTACGGTAATCACTAACCGGGCTAATTCAGCCAGAATAGCTGCCTGGTATCCACTCCCCGTCCCCACCTCCAGCACCTTTTCACTACCAGTAAGCTCTAACGCCTCGGTCATAAGAGCAACAATAAAAGGTTGTGAAATTGTCTGGTCTAAGCCAATAGGAAGTGGTATATCTTCATAGGCTAAGTCCTGCTCCTCTAGCGGCACAAAGCGCTCCCGAGGGATACGGGCCATAGCGACTAATACCCGCTCATCTCTAATTTCACTACCAAGGTGCTCTATTAACCTGGCTCTTGCTGCTTCAAAGTCCATAATGAGCACTCACTGCCAAGACAAAGTTAGGATAAAACTAAGGCTAGCACAACAAGAATAACCAGCATTATCCCGGCTAGAATATCGATTCTTCGTAACTCAGTAAGTATATAGGGATACCGAACAGTAGTCAGCGCAGGCATCGGAGTTGGCGTGCTTGCCGAAGGCGCAGCCACCCTAGGAGGGACAACAGGTTTATAGGTTTGAGTGGCTGCTTGCCGTTGAGCAACTATACCTGGAGGGCTTCGCCTGTCTTTCTTCTTTTTACCTCGGAAAGAACGTTTTCTTCTGCCGTGCTGTGATTTACTAGGCATCTAGAACCTCCTATATAGGAGCTTTTACAAACCTCACTCAGACTACTTAGCCCTGGGATGGGACTTCTCATAGGTGCGCCGAACATGTTCGGTAGTAAGATGGGTATAAACTTGGGTAGTAGAGATATTGGCATGACCCAGTAGTTCCTGAACCGACCTCAGGTCAGCCCCACCACTTAGCATATGAGTAGCAAAGCTATGCCTCAGGGTATGAGGAGTAATCTCTTTATCCAACTCGGCTGATTTAGCATAACCTTTTAATATTTGCCACAGGCCTTGCCTAGTTAGTCTGTCACCACGGCGATTAAGGAACAAGGCCTGCTCAGCATCGTTATGTGATAGATGAGGACGAGCTTCTTGCAGATATTCTTTTACGGTTAAGGCGGCTCGTGGAGCAATGGGAATAAGCCGTTCTTTATGCCCCTTACCAAAGCAGCGTACACTACCATCATCTATGTCTATATCACCCAAGTTCAAAGATACTAGCTCGCTCACCCTCATACCACTGGCATATAATAACTCCAGTATTGCCCTATCCCTTTTCGCTTCCAGCGTAGACAGCTTGGTCGGTTGTTCTAACAAACGGCGAACCTGGCTAATTGAGATAGGTTTAGGTAGTGACTTCCCCACCCTAGGTGAAGTCACATTCAATGTCGGGTTATCCTTTATATTGCCCTCAGCCACCATAAAGCTAAAGAAAGACTTGGCAGCAGCCACTTTACGGGCTGCCGTGGTAGCAGCATAACCCCTCTCCTTAAGATTAAGCAAATAGCTTAACATCCCTTGTCGACCAAAACTAGCCCACGATGGAGTAAAGTCACGCTTGGTAGCCTCTTCCTCAACAAAGTTAGCTAATTGATATAGGTCATTACGATACGCAGCTACCGTGTTCTCAGAAAAGCCTTTCTCCACAGTTAGATAGTTTAGAAAATTATCAATAGCCTCTCTCATCATGTCTCCTCACTACTAGACAATCTATAATTTATTTTAACATAACTAAAAATAAATTTCAGCCCAGCAAAACAAATACGCCTGTATGAGAGAAATTATCCACGCCCAGAAAAGGACTCCTTTTTGTATTAGCCATGCCGTTCCACTACCAAGTACTCTGACCCGACATGTGATATAATCCTTGGTGATAGGCTAGGAAGGATTAAGAGAGCGCTATGAGCGACGCAGTTTATCAGCAGAACAGGTAGTGTATATGATATATCGGTCGCTCTCAGAGATCTTTTCCTGGTCTAGCTGAGTCTGAGGAAATGAAACTAGAAACTGAAAGGCTGTTTCTTAGACCAATGCAAGTTGCGGACGTGGCTGCTCTGGCTACGCTCTGGACTGATCCTGAGGTAACACGATTTATGGGTGGGCCACGAAACTACAAAGAACTGTACAAGGAACTTTCGGAAGATACCCGAATTAAGCCGTATCCTAAGTTTGGCTTGTGGCCCGTGATTGAGAAGGCAACTCGCCAGGTAGTTGGTCATTGTGGAATTATTGATAAGGAAGTTGATGGTGTGACAGAGTTTGAGTTGGTTTATGTCTTGACAAAATCTACTTGGGGAAAAGGATATGCTACTGAGATAGCTACTTCTATCAAAGACCATGCCTTCAAACATTTTGACTTGAAGCGGATCATTGCTCTAATTGACCCTATGAACCCGACCTCGGCGCGTGTGGCTACAAAGGTTGGGTTGCGATATGAAAAGGATACAGTTCGACCGAATGGGAAGATAATGCAGGTTTTCACCCTGAGTAATGATGGTTAGTTTCAACAATCGTTAGATTCAGTAAAAAAGCCTTGGATGTGTTCAGGTTTTGAGGCGGAGTGAACGAGGTGCCGGTGGAGTACCTGGTAAGAATTAGTTTACCCGATGACGGCTGGGATGTAAATATGCTAGAGGAAACTTGTTGGAAGGCAGGAAAAGAAGCTGCTCAGGGACTCTTCCTATCAGCCCTAGAGCAACGAGACCAAGGGGTGGCGGCTTTAGCTGAGGGGGATAGCAAAGGCAGTTATCCCCTGGATAAAGCCACGGGGCTGTCTGGAGTTGGGTGCAGGAGAAGCTTACCGTAAAGGTGGGTGTTATGTACTCCGGTAAGGAGCTGGAAAGCGAGACCGCCAAATACAAACGGTATCGGCTTA
>JAUVZA010000057.1 GCA_030602805.1 Dehalococcoidia bacterium
CAATAAATGATACCCATATCCCGGCACCGATGACCGCTGCCGCTGCCAGCGCAAATTTGAAGTATACCGCTTTCATAGACTCCTTTTCGTATTGTGGGGCGGCATTATTTAGCGGTGGTAGAGAGTGATTGCGCTCAAAGCGGAACATCCTCCACATTGCTACTAAATATAATATAAGGATGATAATACTGGGGACGCCCACCCACCCCACAGCTAATCCAGAAAGCCTTTCCCCGGCAAAAATACTGCCGCCGGCAATAGCAATAAGCAATATCCCCATTCCTGCTGATGCGATATGTCGTAATTTTACTTCGCTTAAAAATGGGGTGCGACGGTGCAGTATATCTAGCAAAGCTAGAATAGTCAGGTTGAACATGCAACTCCCGAGCAGAGTGCCTAGGGCTAAATCGGGGCCAACTTCGGGGCCAACTAAGGTAGCCGAGCTCACCCCGGTAACTAGCTCCGGTACAGAGGTAACGGCAGCCAGGAGCACCAGACCTATCCATATCCCCCCCAGCCCTGTCTTTTCAGCAATAACATCCCCATATCGGGCTAGTTTTGTTCCAGCGAATAGGATGATGACAAGGCAAGCAAGAAACTTTAACCAAACCAAAGTTTGAGCTAACAATATACTCAAGGATACTATATCAGGACTAAGCTCGTAAAGTGTATAGCTGATATAGTGGGGTGATGTGGTATAATCTACTATAGGTGAGGAGAGGTGTCCGAGTGGTTCATGGTGCCGCTCTCGAAAAGCGGTGTCGCCTTTGGCGACCGTGGGTTCGAATCCCACCCTCTCCGCCAATCAGCAACAATTTATATCGTGGAGAGGTGCTGGAGTGGTCTAACAGGCGCGCCTGGAGAGCGCGTGTAGCCTTTGGCTACCGTGGGTTCGAATCCCACCCTCTCCGCTCTACTTTCTTTAATAGGAAACCCTATCCCCTTCAGATTTTTATTTATCAACCTCACCCCCTTTGTCCCCCTCTCCTTATGAAGGAGAGGGGGAATTACTTATATAAGAGAGGCTTCGCCTCTCTTTGACTCTCCTTAAAACCCTATCCCTTGTCAAGGAGAGGAATTGGTTATGTAAGACAGGCTTTGCCTCTCTTTGACCTTCCTTATTCTAGTGTTGTAATGGGAGTGTTAGAGGGGCGCTAGCCCCTCTCAAAATAAATATCCCCCTTCCCCTTACCAAGGGGAAGGGGGATAAAGGGGGATGGGGTTACTAAATAATCCTAATTGTCTTCAATCTGCCTCTATGCTAGAATGGCATTGCTTTGGAAATGAGTAATAAAGACATTAAATACTGGGTAGGCTTCAATATTATACCTGGCATTGGCCGAGTCAAATTAATGCAACTTGAGAACTACTTTGGTAGTCTGGAGAATGCCTGGAGGGCAACCCCAGCCGACTTAAAACATTCGGGCTTGGATAGTGGTTCAATACGTGCCATTACCTCCTGGCAACCTAAGATTTCCCTGGAAGCCGAGATGGAAAAACTAGACCACTACGGCGTGAAGGTATTTACCTGGCATGACAAGAATTATCCGTCTCGGCTTAAAGAAATATATGATTATCCACCACTAATCTATGTTAGAGGCTCCCTGCTCCCTGAAGATGAGTGGTGCCTAGCAGTGGTGGGCACTCGCCGGGCTACTGTTTACGGGAGGCAGGTAACAGAGGAGATAATAGCTGACCTGGCTCAGAGTAGAATCACTATTGTAAGTGGTTTGGCTAAAGGGATTGATTCAGTAGCCCATCATAGCGCCCTAGAAGCCGGCGGCCGAAGCATTGCTATATTCGCTTGTGGGCTTGATATTGTTTATCCTAGTGAGAATGCTAATTTGGCTCGCCGTATTATCCAGCAAGGAGCTCTGATTAGTGAATATCCTTTAGGGACTAAGCCTAGGGCTGATAATTTCCCCCGCCGTAATCGTATCATGAGCGGACTGAGCTTAGGGGTTCTAGTCGTTGAAGCCGGGGAGACCAGCGGGGCTTTGATTACAGCTCATCTAGCCTTGGAACAAAATAGAGAGGTGTTTGCTATCCCGGGTAGTATCCTGTCGCCAGCCAGTAGAGGGACTAATCACCTTATCCAAGAAGGAGCTAAGCTAGTTCATAACTATAGTGATATTCTGGAAGAATTGAATCTGACAGCGGTAGCTCACCAGATAGGATTGAAGGAGGTTATCCCAGCCTCTGATACCGAGTCCCTATTACTAAAGCAACTGTGTGCTGAACCTACCCATATTGATGAGGTTTGCCGCAGCAGTGGCCTGCCAATGCCAACGGTCAGTAGTACTCTAGCTATGATGGAGCTTAAAGGCTTGGTGAAGCAGGTGGGGGCTATGAACTATGTTCTGGCTCGGGAAGCCAGAGAGGAATATAGGGTAAAAGTAGATTAGGTGCTATGAAAAAGAATTTGGTTATAGTTGAGTCACCAGCTAAGGCTAGAACGCTGAGCAAGATTCTAGGGAAAGGCTATAGTCTTAAAGCCTCTATGGGTCATGTAAGAGACCTGCCCAAAAGCCGATTAGGCGTGGATATAGAGAATGGCTTCGCGCCTAAATATGTGGTGCCCAGAGCGAAAAATAAAATTGTGCTGGAGCTTAAGCAGGCAGCCAAAACTGCATCTACTGTATATTTAGCCACCGACCCCGACCGAGAAGGAGAAGCTATCTCCTGGCATCTAGCTGAGGTGACAAAATCAGACAAGACACCCTTCCGCCGTGTCGTCTTTCATGAAATAACCAAGGAAGCCATTGAGCAAGCCTTTGAGCATCCTCGTTCTATAGACATGCAATTAGTCAATGCCCAGCAAGCACGGCGTGTCTTGGATAGATTGGTAGGCTATAAGATTAGCCCGTTGCTTTGGCGAAAAGTAAGGAGAGGTCTTTCCGCAGGCAGGGTTCAGTCAGTGGCATTAAAGATAATTGTTGACCGTGAGCGGGAGATTCAGAAATTTATCCCGGTAGAATTTTGGACTATTGAGGCTGAGCTGACCAAGAAAATACCTACTGCCGAGGTGGTAGCCTTTCGGGCTATGCTGATTGGCTTTATTGATGGCACCAAGCTGGATATTCATAACCGGGAAGAAGCCACTGAGATTAGTGACGAACTCAAGCCAGCCAGCTACAGTGTTATTAAAGTAAAGACGAAAAAGGTAACTCGCCAGCCAGCTCCGCCGTTTATAACCAGCACCCTGCAACAGGAAGCCTGGCGCAAGCTCCACTTTAGTGCCAAGCAGACTATGGCTATTGCTCAGCAACTCTACGAGGGTCTCCCCATAGGCAACGAGGGAAGCGTAGGGCTCATTACCTACATGCGAACTGACTCTACCCGGGTAGCTCGCTCAGCTATAGTTGAAGCCAGGGAATTTATTAGCAGTAAGTATGGCTCTCAATTTATTCCGCCTCATGCTCGTTCCTTCTTCGGCAGGGTGAAAGGGGCACAGGAAGCTCATGAAGCTATTCGCCCCACTAAGATTCGGCGGGAGCCGTCCCTGATTAAATCCTACCTTACTGCTGCTCAGTTTAAACTATATCAGCTTATCTGGAAACGAATGGTGGCTAGTCAGATGTCGGCGGCTTTATTTGATAGCACTACTGTTGACATTAAAGCCAGGTGCTCGGCTTCCAAGACTGACTACCTTTTTAGAACCTCCTGCTCGGTGAACACCTTCCCCGGATTTATAATTCTTTACACTGAGGGGAAAGACGAAGCTGAGCGAGAGGAGGGGAAAAGTTCCCTACTGCCTCAACTGAAAAAGGGCGATGAGCTTATGCTTCTAGGACTCTTCCCTGAGCAGCATTTTACCCAGCCCCCACCCCGTTTTACTGAAGCTACACTGGTTAAGATGCTGGAGCAATGGGGTATCGGGCGTCCCAGCACCTATGCTCCCATCCTGTCTACAATTCAGGAGCGAGGCTATGTTACCAAAGCCAAAGGAAGTTTCCAGCCTACAGAACTGGGGTTTGTGGTTAATGACCTGCTGGCTCAGCACTTCGCTAACATCATCAATATTCAGTTCACCGCTCAGATGGAAGATGGATTAGATGAAGTAGCTCAGGAAAACAGAGACTGGGTGCGTCTGGTTCAAGATTTTTATACGCCCTTTGAGGAAAGCCTTAAAAATGCCTCTCTGCTTATGGAAAAGGTAAAACTGGCTGATGAGCTAACTGAGGAAGTTTGCCCTAAGTGCGGTAAGCCTATGGTAATCAAATTCGGGCGCTACGGGAAGTTTCTGGCCTGTAGCGGCTACCCAGAATGCAAATCTACTAAACCCTTTCTGGTCAGGATTGGTGTTAAGTGCCCTGAGTGTGGCAGTGAATTGGTAGAGAGGCTAAGTAAAAAGAAGCGCATCTTCTATGGCTGCAGCAGTTACCCGAAATGCACATTCGCCACCAATCTTAAACCCCTCCCCCAGCCCTGCCCCAAGTGTAGCGGACTCCTCACCCTGTACCGGGGAAAGCAGGCAAAATGCAGTAAGTGCGAGTATAGAGGGAGGGTACCAGAAAAATGAACCACACCAGAACATTCTACAACGGAATGAAGGCAAAAATGGTAACCTACAAGACAGAGAATATGGACATATATGAACATATTCTACCTGCGAGGCAATGGACTCAGAACCTATGGTCGGGCATACGCCAAATGGCTGTTGACTACTTCAAACGTAAAAAAATCAAGTGGCACAAAGAAAGAGATAATCTATTAAGCTCTCAGATTCTGTGTGTAAATACATTCTTCCCACTGAAGAACCGTATGTCTTTGCTAGATGGTTTTCTAAGGGAGTTCTACCCATCACTAGCCAAAGTTACTGATATTGATTTTGAATATATTGGACAAAGAAATTACTTTAATGAGCCAGGTGGGCGAGGTTATAATAGAACCAGCACCGATGTATCAATTGAATGGGAGGACACCACAGGTAAAAGTAATCTTTTGCTTATTGAGTTCAAATTTACGGAACCAAACTTTGGCGAATGTAGCAAGAGTGGAAATCCAGACCAGCAGCGATGCAATCACACAGAGCTAATAATTTCTTCACCCAAGACTCAATGCTATAGAAGTGAGAAACAGAGAACGTATTGGGACACAATTTTATCACCACAGGGGCCACTCATTGTAGAGATGCTGAACAAAACGCAATACTGTCCATTCAGATATGATTTCTACCAACTAATGAGAAACCAGCTACTTGCTCACCACATAACTGAGGATAAAGGCTCAGGATTTCACTTCGTAGAGTTCGCCGTTTGCTATGATGAGAGGAATAAAACCCTCCTCCATCTCTCTCATCCAGTAGCTGGCGATACCAATCCATTCACGACTTGGAAATCATTCCTCAAAAATCCAAGCAGCTTTAAACATTTCACTATTCAGCAACTTTTAGAATACATCGAGAATGCTGATAATCTGCCCAGCGAACTGGAGCAATGGAGGGTATATTTAAATAGGAGATATGGTCTATAGTACTGGCTAAAAACCTAGTAAGAGTAACTTTATGCAAGAAATCTTTAATAAATACATAAATTACCTTGAGGTGGAGCGGAATGCTTCGCCGTATACGGTGCGCAATTATACTACTGATTTACTGGGCTTCTTCCAGTTCCTCAGGGACAAGAGGATTGGTTCACTGAAAGAGGTAGATAGACATACTTTGCGTGACTACTTGTCTCAGCTTATGGAGGAGGGCTTTGTCAAGGCAAGCATTGCCCGCAAGCTATCGGCTATTCGTTCCTTCTACCGTTACTTGCTACGGGAAGAAATAATATCTACCAGCCCGGTAGCCACTACCTCTTCACCCAAGCTGGATAGGCGCTTACCCTCATTCCTTTCTATAGAAGAGATAAACCGACTTCTGGAAGCTCCTGATTTATCTACGCCACAGGGGCTGCGTGACCGTGCCTTGCTGGAACTACTTTATGCCTCCGGGCTCAGGGTGAGCGAGCTGGTAAGCCTGAATCTAGAACAGGTTAATCTTGATACCAATGAAATCCGTGTCTGGGGGAAGGGGTCTAAAGAGCGGATGGTTTTGATGGGCGAGCCAGCAGCCAAGGCTCTGACTGACTACCTTAACCAGGGCAGACCTGGACTGTTAGGTAAAAAGGGAAGCAGTGCCCTGCTCCTTAATCGTTACGGAAAGCGCATCATAGAACGGAGAGTACAAAGAATTTTAGAGAAATATACTAATATAGCTGGTATCGGCAAAAGGGTCTACCCTCATATGTTGCGTCATACCTTTGCCACCCATCTCCTTGATGGGGGGGCTGATTTAAGGGTAGTCCAGGAGCTTCTGGGGCATGCCAGCCTGTCCTCCACCCAGATTTATACCCATGTGAGTAAGAGCCAGGCAAGAAAGGTATACCTATCGGCTCACCCGATGGCACAGGAAAGTAAAACTAATGATACATCAGGGAGGGAGTAAATGGGAGTAGTTAAGGGTTGTCCCCTACCACCAAATAGGAGACCACCTAGATGTAAGGAGTTATGCCCCTTGTCTCGTGCTCAAAGAGAGCAAAGGTGTCCTTGGTGGCGGGGATTGCCAACCGCCTTCAAGTGGAGTCTTAAATGGTAATCCGAGGCTATACTTATGAATCTGAAAATAGGTAATAGACTGCAAAGGTTGCGTCAGAAATCAGCCGACAAGGAGGTTGATGCTTTCTTCATCTCCCAACCGGAGAATAGATACTACCTTTCCAGCTTTGATGGCTCGGATGGCTTTCTATTGATTACGCCACAAAATACAATTTTAGCTACCGACTTTCGCTATATAGAGCAAGCTAAGAGACAAGCCCCTGACTATGAGATTTTTCCAATTTCTAACAATATAGCTGACTGGTTTCCCAGGCTAGTAGCTGAGTTAAACTTGAGGAGGCTGGGATTTGAAGCCGGACATATTACCTTTGCCCGGTATCAGCAGCTAACCAATGCCCTGAATAAAGCCAAATCCCAGCTCAAGCTAGTTTCTGTAGATGGACTGGTAGAATCACTTCGGGCTATAAAAGAGCCTGAGGAAATTGAGCTTATCACTAAAGCTTCAGCAATAACTGATAGTGCTTTTGAATACATTGAAGATATAATCCACATTGGTATGAGTGAGAAGGAAGTAGCCTGGGAGATAGAGAAATTCATGCGCGAGAAGAGCGGCCAGGCTATAGCCTTTGATTTTATTGTCGCCTCTGGTCCTAATTCGGCACTACCCCACGCTAAGCCCTCCCAGCACGCCATCCGTTCTGGGGAACCAATAGTAATTGATATTGGAGCTAGAATTGGGGGTTACGGTAGCGACCTGAGCCGCACTATCTGTCTCGGCTCTCATAATAATACCTTCAATAAGGTATATGATACTGTTCTCAAAGCCCAGCTAGCGGCAATAGCTACAATTAGGGAGGGTATGACTGGCGAGGAGGCGGATAACTTAGCCAGGAAAGTTATTGACCAGGCAGGCTATGGCGAAGCCTTTGGACATGGCTTGGGTCATGGCACAGGGCTAGCCCCGCATGAGCAGCCACGCCTTGGTCCAAATTCACTGGAACATCTGGTTAATGGTATGGTATTTACTATTGAGCCCGGTATTTATCTTACCGGTTGGGGTGGAGTGAGGATTGAGGACACGGTAGTAATGGAAAGTGGTAAAATCAGAGTGATTTCAAAAGCCAAAAAATAGGCGATATTGGTGTTTAAATATGATAAGTGGTAGCGAGTTACGAAAGGGAGTTATTATTGAACTGGAAGGTAAGTTGTATCAGGTTGTTGACTACCAGCATATCAAGATGAAGCGGACGGCTCTAGCCCGGGTAAAGCTTCGTGATATCCAGGCTGGGCACACCCTTGAGCGAACCTTTCAGACTGATGAGAAATTTACCCGGGTGCGTCTTGACCATCGTAGTATGCAATACCTTTACAATGATGGTAACCTATACTACTTTATGGATGAGGAGAATTTCGAGCAGATGCCCCTTAGTGCTGAGCAGTTGGGTGATGCCATTAACTACTTGAAGGAGGGCATGTCCCTAGGAATATCAAGTTACCAGGGTGAGCTGGTAGGTGTAGAGCTACCTATTACTGTTGAGCTTAAGGTAACTGATACCGACCCCGGTTTTAAAGGGAATACAGCCACTGCCGGTAATAAACCAGCCAAGCTAGAGACTGGTATTACCATCCAGGTTCCCCTGTTTATTAATAAGGAAGATGTTATCAAGGTCGATACTCGCACTGTTAGCTATCTAGAAAGGGTTAGTTGAGATAAACTGAATTGCTGAAAGCTGACCTTCATATTCATACTGAATATTCAAGTGATTGTAATACACCTTTAGAAAGGATAATCAATCGCTGCTTGGAGATTGGGATAAACTGTATTGCCATAACCGACCATGGCACTGCCGAGGGGGCATTAAAGATGCAGAGCTTGGCCCCTTTTAAGGTAATCGTAGCCGAGGAAATCCTAACTCCACATGGTGAAATTATAGGTATGTTCCTTAAAAAGACTATACCCAGCGGTCTGTCTGTTGAACAGACAATCTCGCAAATCAGGGCTCAAGGTGGTCTGGTATGCGTACCACATCCCTTTGATACATTCAGGCAATCTGCCTTAGACGCTAAGATAGTAGAGGGAATAGTAGACCAAATTGATGCTATAGAAGTATTTAATTCTCGAACCATTCTTCTCCGGGACTTAACCAAAGCTCAAACCTTTGCTCAAAAGTATAGTATTCATGGAAGTGCGGGTAGCGATGCCCATACTCTTGGTGAAATAGGTAATGCCTATGTAGAGATGCCCGAATTCAATGGTAGGGATGACTTTCTAAACGCTTTAGCCAAGGGTAAGGTCGTAGGGCACAGGACAAATCCCTTAATTCATTTTGTTAGCGGCTGGGCAAAGCTAAAAAGTAGTCTTAAAAGGCAATGACAATGTATCAACTTGGCTGGTTTTCTACAGGCAGAGATAAGGCAGCTAGAGACCTCTTGGAAGCAGTAAACAGCTGTATCAAGCGGGGTGAGATTAAGGCTGAGATAGCCTTTGTCTTTAGTAACCGCGAACCTGGCGAGTCAGAAGAAAGTGATTTGTTCTTCAAACTGGTTGAGGACTATCATATTCCTCTTATCTGTTTTTCTTATCAAAAGTTTAAAGCCAGCAAAGGTGCTCCCACCACTGGACAGGCAGGAACCTTGCCACCATGGAGGCTTGATTATGATAGAGAGGTAATAAATCGTTTACAAGACTTTCATCCTGACCTGTGCGTGCTAGCTGGTTATATGCTTATCGCCGGGAGAGAGATGTGCCGGAGATATAATATGATTAACCTCCACCCGGCGGCACCAGGTGGACCTACAGGAACCTGGCAGGAAGTAATCTGGCAACTGATTGATAATAAGGCTCACGAAACAGGAGTAATGATGCACCTGGTAACTCCAGAGCTGGACAAGGGACCGCCGGTAACCTATTGCATCTTTCCGATTAGAGGTAAAGCATTCGATAGATATTGGGACAAAATAGAAAGGCACCCTCTTAATGAGGTCAAAAGGGGAGAGGGTGAAAATAACCCCTTATTTAAGCTCATCCGACAGCATGGGCTGGCCAGAGAATTTCCGCTGATAATATTTACTCTGAAGGCTTTCAGCCAGGGCGAAATTAAGATAACGGTAGACAAAAAAGTCATTGACTCTGAGGAAAAACTAATTAACGGATATAATCTGACCGATGAGATAAACGAACTGGTAAAAGGGGCGATTTCATAACAACCCTGTGAACTCGTTTATCAGGGAAGGCTGAAGGGGCTTCGCCCCTCTAAAGAAACTATCTTCTCCTTTGAAGGAGAAAAATGCCAAAGGTGAGTTAAAGAGAGGCGAAGCCTCTCTTATACATATCAATTCCCCCTCCCTAATAAAGGGAGGGGGATAAAGGGGGTGGGTTGACAAATAATGGCGAACTTTATTTGTTTTGACCTTGAAGGACCGCTATCACCTCAGGATAATGCCTACGAGTTAATGAAGCTTTTCCCCAATGGCGATAAGGTCTTTGAGGTTATTAGTCGTTATGATGACCTGCTAACACTGGAAGAAAGAGAAAACTATGAGCCGGGGGATACTCTGGCACTTATCGTCCCTTTCCTCGTGCTCCACGATATTTCGGAGAACGACATCGCAGCTTTAGCCACCAAAGCTAGCCTGACTGGTGGTGCTGCTGAACTTATCTCCTGGCTTCAGTCTAAGAGCTGGAAGGTATTTTGTATTAGCACCAGCTATGAACAATATGCTATTCACATTACCCACAAATTAGGGATTTATGCCCATAATGTTGTTGGCACATCATTCCCTCTGGATAAGTTCCGTGAAACTTTATGTGAAGAAGACTCTGCCCTACTGCGACAGACTGAGCAAGATATCCTGACAATGAGCCCGGTTGACGATGATGACAAGATTAAGCAAAGACTGGATTACTTCTTTTGGGAAAAACTCCCTATCACTAATTTAGGTAAAGCAATAAAAGAGGTAAAGCCGGTAGGTGGACGGCGTAAAGTAGCTGCTTTAAATAAATTCGCTGATACTTATGACCAGCCTTTATCCAGGTGGGTGGTGGTTGGTGATAGCATCACCGATTCCAGGATGCTCCAGGCAGTGGAGGAGGAGGGGGGGTTAGCCATTGCTTTTAACGCTAATGAGTATGCCCTACCCTACTCGACTATGAGCCTGGCCTCCACATCTATTAGCGACCTGACTGAGGGGCTAGAGGCATGGCAAAAAGGTCAACGAACCAGGGTGGAGAAAGTAGTAAAGGGAAAAGAGAAAATCGGAGGCACGGGGGATAGAGGTTACTTTCACTGGCTATCTGGAAGCCAAGATATAGATGAGGTCATCGAAGTCCACAAGAGAATACGCCGCTTAGTTAGAGAGGAAGCCGGTAAGCTAGGTTAAGACTTTAATATAATTCCCCACTTGTTATAGATAGATGCTTTATTTTGGCGTCTTTTATCTGGATTTCCTTGACAGAGTATGGAATCTTTGCTTTAATAAGATTACTAAGTGTAGCAAAAAGCTTTTAATTTATAGTTCCATTATAAGGCTATTGGCGAGGAAATCCCTATAGCTAGAGGGGGTGATAAAGTGAGATAAGTAATGATAATACTTATCTCACAACTATCTAAAAAGGAGAAGGAATAATGCAATTAAGTGATTTAAAAAAAGCGATGAAGGGCGTAATCATTGTTCAAACCACACCGTTCAATAAGGATGGTAGCCTTGATTTGGAGGGCATGCGCGCCAATACACGCTGG
>JAUVZA010000011.1 GCA_030602805.1 Dehalococcoidia bacterium
GTTAAGACTGAGGATTTTACCGAAATGGTGAAAGGACTACTCAGTCCTATGATGAACGAGATAATCACAAAATAATATTAGTAAATAACTTTGGGGGTTAAGATGGAAGACGGAAAAATAAAGAAAGTGGTAAGAGAGGGCTATGCCAAAATTGCTAAACAGAGCAGGTCCTGTTGCGCTCCGGTAAATTCGTGCTGTGGAAGCACTGATTTAGCCCAGAATATTAGTAAGAGCATAGGATATACTGAGGAGGAACTTAAAGCGGTTCCTGAAGGGGCAAATTTAGGTCTTGGTTGTGGGAATCCGGTGGCTCTCGCTTCTTTAAGAGAAGGGGAGACTGTTCTTGACCTCGGTTCGGGTGCTGGATTTGACTGTTTTCTGGCGGCTAGCAAAGTTGGTGAGAATGGAAGAGTTATCGGTGTAGATATGACACCAGAGATGATTGAGAAGGCGAGAGAAAACACCAGCAAAGGCAACTACGGAAATGTGGAATTTAGACTCGGAGAGATTGAAAATCTACCAGTGGCTGATAATTCGGTTGATATAGTCATCTCAAATTGTGTTATCAACCTTGCGCCTGACAAAAGAAGGGTTTTCGCGGAAGCGTTCAGGGTGCTAAAACCAGGTGGCAGGCTGATGATATCGGATATAGTTTTGTTGAAGGAGCTTCCCGATTTCATAAAGAAATCTGTTGAGGCATATATTGGTTGTCTTTCTGGGGCGATAATGAGAGATGAATACATGGGGACCATAAAAGCGGCCGGATTTCAGGAGGTCAGCATAATGGATGAGACATCTTTCCCGATAGAAGGTATAGCTAATGACCCGACGGCAAAGGCAATCATTGAGAATTTAGAAATACCACTGGAAAAAATGAAAGAGGTTGCCGGTTCGGTTATAAGCATAAAAGTGAACGGTATCAAACCGAGTTAGACAACCTGGATAACCCCGCCCCAACAAGTTCTTTAAGCCTTGCTGCTATCCCCTCCAGCGGTACAAGCTCGGATTCTTTCACTGAGCGCCATTTTATCTCTACACTATTAGTCTCCAGGGTACGGGGGCTAATAATAACCCGGATAGGTATCCCCAGGAGGTCAGCATCATTGAACTTCACCCCTGGCGATTCCTCGCGGTCATCAAAAAGTACCTCTAAGCCTTGAGCCTCTAGTTCGGAATAGAGATTTTCAGCCGTAGCCGTAACCTGGGGATTTTCTAGATATAAGGGGCAAAGATAGATGTGATAAGGAGCAACAGATATTGGCCAGATAATGCCTTTATCATCATGGCTGTGCTCTATGATAGCGGCTAGTAACCTGCCCAGACCAATGCCATAGGATCCCATGACAATAGGGTGAGATACGCCATTGGGGTCGATAAAGAATGCCCCTAGCTTCTGGCTGATGAAAGTGCCCAGTTTGAAGATGTGCCCGACCTCAATTCCGTGGGTGGATGATAATTTGCCTCCGCACTTAGGGCATCCTTCCCCGGCACGAGCCCGGGCTATTTTTGCCACAAGGTCAACCCTGAAATCCCTTGGGTAGTTGACATTTCTAAAGTGGGTATCAGGTTTATTGGCGCCAGCAACAAAGTTTGCCCCTGAAGTTATAGAGTCATCGGCAATAATTTTGATGCCAGTTATACCTATAGGCGAGGCTGAACCAGCGATAATGCCAGCTTCCACTACCTCAGCCTCAGTAGCTAGACGAAGCTCAATGCAGCGCAGAATATTCTTTAGTTTTACCTCGTTTACCTCAATGTCTCCTCTAATAACCGCAAAGACTAGCTTTCTATCGGCAAAATAGAATACCGCTTTGAGGGTATGACTTTGGGGCACCCTCAGGAAATTTGCTACCTGTTCAATAGTGGCCATACCTGGTGTTTCAACCTCTTCTATGGGTAACGGCTCGCCGTTTTCTACCTTGCTTTTAATGCCTTGCGCCTTATCGGTATTAGCTGCATACTTACAATCAGGGCAATAGATAATCTCATCCTCGCCACTTTCGGTGATAACCATAAACTCATGGGAGTCCTTACCGCCAATGGCACCGCTATCGGCTTCAACAAGGAGGGCAGGTAGCCCACAGCGAGCATAGATATTTTGATATGCCTGGAGCATCTTGTTATAACTCTGGTCCAATCCCTCTTCATCGGCATCAAGGCTATAGAGGTCTTTCATAGTGAACTCACGGACTCTAAGCAATCCGGCTCGAGGGCGGGGTTCATCACGAAACTTAGTCTGGATGTGATATACCAGGAGTGGCAGGTCACGGTAGCTCTGCACATTGGAGGTAGCCATTTTAGCGATAACCTCCTCATGGGTTGGTCCCAGGGCTAGCTTGCGGTCTCGGCGGTCGGAAAAGGTAAATAAACTCTTGCCAAAGGCAAGGTCTCGTCCTGTTTCCTGCCATAGCTCCAGAGGTTGGAGGGCTGGCATCATCAGCTCCTGTCCGCCGGCCTTGTCCATCTCGTCGCGAATTATATTTTCTATCTTTTTAAGTACCCTCCAGGCTAACGGCAGGTAAGAATAGACACCAGCGGCTACCTGATGTATCATTCCTGTCTTCAATAGTAGCTGGTGGCTTATAGTGTTCGCCTCAGCCGGCACCTCTCGTTGTGTCTTACCGAATAGCTTTGATATACGCACTTTTTGACTCCTATTCTAGTTTTTATCTACCCCGTTAGGCTCTGCCCTTAAGGGCTTTAGCCCAGAGGGAAATCTAACGGGGTCTACCTCGCCCCTTTAGATATTTATCTAGAACCCACCCCCTTAATCCCCCTCCCTTACAAAGGGAGGGGGAATTGGTTATGTAAGAGAGGCTTCGGTCGACAGAGTCGCCTCTGGCGACCTCTCTTTAACTCTCTTTACTTGGGTAGCGTCAACCCCTACATTGTCATTCTGAGCGGAGCGAAGAATCTAGACCCTTCACTTCGTTCAGGGTGACAGTCAATTATATAAGAGGGGCTTCGCCCCTTCAAACTTCCCCTACCTTGTCATTTTTCTAATAAAAGTTACCAAAAATAGTGCTATCGTGAAAACCCCTATAAGAGCCTCTGTTGCTCCCATTGCTTTTGCCCACCCAACAGGCTGCGGTGCCCAGCTCCCGTAGCCTAAAGCTGTAAATGAAGCAGCACTGTAGTATAAGGTATCCCAGAAAGAAGACGAACCAAATGAACCCCAGAAATAGTATGCTGCTGCTAAACCAAATATGACGACTGCCGCTGATATAACCACTCTTTCAGGTTTTTCACCATAGCCACAGAGCATCCTCATAACCCAGCTCCACATCTTTAAATGTGGCTCCTTCTTCCAACTTTGAGCTTTCCTCTTTGCCTCCACCTCACGATAAAAGAATTTACCTGCTGTGTTATATATTCCGTGTTCTGTATACCACATCTTCAAACGGCGATATGTTTCTTCTGCAGAATAGTAATTCCCCTCTTTCTCTTCACCTAATACATAATTTCCCCAATTAATATCAGCTAGTTTAACATAAGTGAATTCCACCAAGTTTAAATCTGCTTCACATAGAATAGTACCAAGCAGTTGAGCATCTTCTAAATTTGAATACTCCAAATTAGCTCCTTGAAGATCGGAAATAATAAAATTGACTCCCTGAAGCTGGCTTGAACTTAGATTAGTTTTTCTTAAAGTAGCTCCGACAAATAAACCATTCCTTAAATTAATTCCCTCAAGGTTAAGACCACTAAGGTCAATACCTTCCTTAAATACCTTCCCAGAAAGGTCTAGCCCTTTAGCTTTACCTTCATTTTCTTCAATCAGCCTCAGCACATCTTCACGGGTCAGGGGGTTCTCATGTGTTCCATCTCCCATAGCTAGAACCTCTCCACTTCCCCCATCAACACTCTCACAAAATCCTTTTCCTGAATAGTAGCAATCTTTTTACCTTTCTTGAACAGGACGGCTTTACCTTTGCCGCAGGCGATGCCGACATCAGCGTCTTTGGCTTCGCCAGGTCCGTTGACCACGCAGCCCATCACCGCCACCTTTATTGGCTTGCTAATCTTTATTAGCTGTTCTTCTACTGCCTCGGCTAATTTTACAATATCAACCTCAGCCCGGCCACAGGAGGGGCAACTGACCAGAATCGGACCGTGCTGGCGCAGGTTCAGGCTCTTTAGAATTTCATAAGCAGCAATAACCTCTTCTCTGGGGTGAGCGGTCAGCGAGACCCGAATAGTGTCACCAATGCCGAGGTAGAGCAGGGTGCTGATGCCTACCGCACTGCGGATAATACCCGTTCTGGGTGTGCCAGCTTCAGTAATACCTATATGCAAGGGATAGGGTATCTTTTGGGCAATGCTCTGATAAGCTTCAATGGTGGTTGGGACATCAAAGGCTTTAAGGGAGACCTTAATCAGGTCAAAGTCAAGGCTTTCCAGCAGTCTTATCTGCGCTAAGGCGGCGTCAACCATTCGTTGAGCAATTGTTAATTGAGGGTCAGCTGTCTTGGGTAGGCTGCCAGCATTTACCCCGATGCGAATAGGGACATTCCTTTCTTTAGCCGCCTGAGCTATAGCTCTAACTTTTTCCGGTTCACTGATATTGCCCGGATTTAAACGCAATCCGTCAACGCCAGCCTCTAGTGCCATTAGGGCAAGGCGATAATCAAAGTGAATATCGGCAATTATGGGTATAGAAATGCCTCTTTTTATAGCTCGTGTAGCTTGGGCGGCTTCAGCATCAGGCACCGCCACCCGCACCAACTCGCAGCCACAATCCTCAAGCTCCTTTATTTGGCGAATAGTTGACATAACATCACGAGTATTCGTCTTAGTCATAGATTGCACCACGATAGGGGCACTACCGCCGACAGTTACACTGCCAATTTGAATAGGTTTACTGACTCGCCGCAAATTCATGATATTATTTATAAACCTGTCCCATAAGTTTTTAATTTAATAACCCCATCCCCCTTTGTCCCCCTTCCCCTTATTAAGAGGAAAGGGGACTGGTTATATAAGAGAGGCTTCGTCTCTCTTTGACTCTTCTTTTCAAAATCGTTTAGTTCCTTTGAATTTTGGTCATTTGTCTGCCTAAGGCGGATGTTTAGAGTTTAGTCCGCCTCAGGCGGATAGTATTTAGAATTTGTGGTTATTTATCTACCTCACCCCTTAGATATTGTTAGCAATCTACCCTCTCTTTAACTCTCCATTATTAAAACGATTTATGGTATCAGGCTGTCTCCACTTATTATGCGTATAATATCCTGGTAGGTGATGGCCAGGAAGGCTGCCATTAGCAGGGCAAAACCGATAGCATGTATTAAACCTTCTGTCTTGGGTGAGATGCGCCTGCCTCGGCGCACTCCCTCTAGGAGGACAAATGCAATCCTACCACCATCTAAGGCTGGGAGGGGGAATAAATTGATTATAGCTAAGTTTAGGCTGAGAAAGGCAGCAAATTCCAGCAATGGGCTAATCCCGGCCTTAGCCACCTCTCCAGTAATTTGAGCAATACCTACTGGTCCGGCCACTGCTACCGGTGCTGTCCCTATAATCATACTGATTATCCCATTCTTGAATAAAACAAAGGTTTCTATACAGGCACTTGCTCCCAGGGGTATAGCTTTCCAGAGGGGATAACGTTGGCTGGTGATGGTTGAATTTGAGGCACTGACTACAATTCCAACTGCCCCCTGACCTTCTGGCGGCCTCCATCGGGGTATGACTTGAACATTCTCTGTAGTTGAGTCACTGTGTTTAACCAGTACAGTAACCTCCTTACCCAGATTAAGCTGAATATAGCGGTGCAGGTCGCCGATATTATTCACTGGTTTATTATTTATACTGAGAAACATATCTCCGGGTTTAATGCCAGCTCTGGCGGCTGGTGAATTCGGGGCTACTTCTTCTATCATTACCTGCCCGATTACCAGGTTATGGGGAATCATAAAGGCAATTGAGAACAGGAGGAGAGGCAGTAAGGCATTCATTAGTGAGCCAGCACTAAGAACCAATAGCCTGGTGCTAATGCCCTTACTGGCTAGGCTCCTTGACACCTTGGGGTCTTCTTCACCAGCCATTTTAACAAATCCACCTAAGGGTATCGCATTTAGGGAATATCGTGTTTCTCCCCGTCTTACCGATAATAATCGCGGGGGAAAGCCAAGACCAAATTCGTCTACTCTCACCCCAGAAGCTTTGGCAGTGATAAAATGCCCCAGTTCGTGGGCAAGAATAAGCACCACTATAACAACGAAGAACGATGCTATGGAAATCAGCGCTGTCATAGATTATCTCCGCTGATAAGCTGCATAACTTTTTGTCTAGCCCAGGCATCGGCCGCCATAATTTCCTCTAGGCTGGGGTGGGGTATGACTTGATGCTGTTCCAGCGTCTGCTCTATAAGATTAGAAATATCAATGAATTTGATGCGTTGAGATAGGAAGAGTTCAACGGCTACCTCATCAGCGGCGCAAAGTACTGCTGGGTGGGTTCCTCCTTTTTCCCCAGCCTCAATAGCTAACTTGAGGCAAGGGAATGCATCAAAGTCAGGTTGCTCAAAGGTGAGATTATTAATACGGTTCCAGTCAAGCCTGGGGAGTTGAGGGTTGGATAAGCGTTCAGGGTAAGACAGGGCATATTGAATAGGGAAGCGCATATCAGGATAACTTAGCTGGGCTTTAATTGAGCCATCTATAAATTCTACCATCGAGTGTATAATGCTCTGGGGATGGATTAGAATCTTGATGTGGGCAAAAGGCATATCAAATAACCAATGGGCTTCAATTACCTCAAGCCCCTTGTTCATCAGGGTAGCCGAATCTACGGTGACCTTTCTTCCCATTTGCCATGTGGGGTGTTTTAGAGCTTGCTTAGCCGTAACCTCCTTTAGCTGGGCTGGTGAATAATGGCGGAAGGGACCCCCTGATGCAGTCAGAATAAGCTGGGTTGCCGGCTGTGTTTCACCGTTAAGGCATTGCCATATAGCGCTATGCTCGCTATCAATGGGCAGAATCTGCGCTCCACTCAGCTTTGCCGCATTGGTGATAAGCTCACCGGCCATAACTAATGATTCTTTGTTGGCGAGAGCAACATTTTTGCCGGCTTTTACGGCAGCTAGAGTAGGGCTTAGCCCTGATTTTCCTGAGGTAGCTATAACAACAGTGTCCACCTGAGGATGGCGGGCAATGTCTTCCAGTGATAGGAGCTCATATTCGGCGTTAGCTAGACGAGCTCGTGCCTCACTATCCTGGCAATAAACAAATCTTGGTTTGAACTCATTGATTTGCTGGGTCAGTAAACCAATGTTTTTCCCTGCTGCCAGCCCAACTATATGAAACCGGTGGGGTAAAGCACGGACCACTTCAAGTGTTTGCTGACCTATGGAGCCGGTTGAACCCAAGACAGCTAATCGCTTTACGGTGTTATCCATATCACATATTATCATACATCAAATCTTGAGCTTAAGTCATTAGCTGAGGTATTCCGTGGCTAGCTATACCTTGAAAGGCTACTAATGAGAAAGAGGGGCATTTGACATATTGACAAGCTTTCATTGAAGGACTAGACTAAACTCAAGTGCCAATATCCAGAATTAAAAAGGGAGGTAAAACAATGGCAAAGGTTGAACGGAGTATCACCATCAAAGCACCGATAGAGAAGGTGTTCTCCTACATTAGTAACCCAAAGAACGAACTGGAATTCGTCCCAAGTATAACCGACATCCGAGACATCACAGGGCAGGGGGTAGGTCAGAGGTATGGCTGGACGTATAAGATGATGGGCATTTCTTTCAAAGGTGAAGATGAGGTAATGGAATATACGCCTAACGAACGATATGTCCATAGGAGCTCTGGTGGTATCGTCAGCACTTGGACTTATAGCTTCAAAGCTGAGGGTGGGGGGACTCGACTAGATTTGGAAGTAGAGTATACCATCCCTGTACCAGTGCTTGGCAAGATAGGTGAACGTCTGGTACTACGACAGACCGAGCGAGAAGCCGACTATGCTATGGCAAATCTCAAGGATAGACTAGAGGGTTAGACTCTGCTTCCAACACGCGAAACGATAATAAAACCATTTAGCCTGACTAGTAGAAGATTATATCCATATTGAAGGCACTGGGCCCGCTAGATGATACAGCGGTGGCTGGTACCTTTTTGGTTTGGTATGGGTTGTTTACAGCCAGTCAAGCCAGCCTGCATTGAGCGATAACACATAGTAATAAACAACGACACCAGCAAAGACAACGCTGTCTATGCGGTCAAGAAAACCGCCGTGTCCAGGTATTAACTTGCTTGACTCTTTTACCCCCATGTTGCGTTTGAACAAGGATTCAACCAGGTCACCAAGCTGACCGAAAATGCTGACCAGCAAGCCCAGAAGTATTGCCTGCCAGTAGCTAATACCTTGCAAGTAGAGAGGGTTGGGTATGGTGAAGAACAGGCTGAGGATGATGGCACCAATGATTCCACCTACAGCTCCTTCCCAGGTTTTGCCTGGACTTATGCGCGGAGCAAGGCGATGCTTACCCAGTGCTCTCCCAACGAAGAAAGCAGTCGTGTCAGAAGCGAAGGTGGTGAATAGAGCCAGAAATACCCAGTTTCTGCCAGCAGTTTTTGTTATTAAAAGAGGCGGACAACCTCCTCTTAATGCTACAAAATAGCTCAGCAGCCAGCCTATATAAAGGATTCCGCCTATTGTCCACGCCCAGCCAATAAAAGCTCCCTCCTTTTGCCGGCGTAGCAGGAGCCAGATTAGAGACAGTATCACCACTGAGGTTAATAGAAGCGGGGTAAGAATGTCATAGTCAAAATGGGGGCTCAGAATAAATAGTAGTGTCCAGATTAGTCCGAAGTAGGTAAGTGGTGACACTTTTGAGGCAGCGACCATCCTATAGAATTCAAAGGCAGCCAGTAATCCCCAGATAGCCACTAGTATGGTAAACCATGGCTCGCCAAACCAGATAATAGTAATGAGGAGGGGAATACCCCAAAGTGCGGTTATGACCCTCTTTTTGAGCATGAGATTGTTATTAACCCTATCCCCTTTATCCCCTTCCCCTTATCAAGGGGAAGGGGAAGTTATGATATGAATGTATCTTCCTATCATGGGGCTACGCCCCTCTAAAACTCCCTTGATTGCTACCCTAGCAAAGAGTGTCAAAGAGAGGCTTCGCCTCTCTTACATAACCAATTCCCCCTCTTCTTATTAAGGAAGGGGGGCACAGGGGGTAGGGTTGTTAAACAATTCTTTACAATCTGCCGAAGCGCCTTTGCCTTTGGCTATAGGCTAGTAGCACTTTCTCGAGTTCTTTTTGAGTAAAGTCGGGCCATAGGACCTCAGTGAAGTAATATTCGCTATAAGCTGCTTGCCACATCAAGAAATTACTAATGCGGAACTCACCACTAGTGCGAATGACCAAATCAACATCAGGTAAACCGGCAGTATAGAGGTAGCTATTAAATAATCTTTCGTTTATGTTTTGGGTTGGGATGCCTTCAGCTACAATGTGGCGTACCGCATCTAAAATCTCAAGGCGCCCCCCATAGTTCAAAGCAAAGCTGAGAGTCATTCCAGTATTGTTTTTCGTTAGCCCTATAGCCCTATTTATTGCTAATTGCAGGCCTTGCGGGAGCTCTTCTAGATGACCAAGGTGACGAAATTTAATGCCATTTTCGTGGAGTTCAGAAAGATATTTATCTATCGATTCTTCAAAGAGATGGAGTAAGCCGGTAACCTCATCTTCAGGACGATTCCAATTTTCTGTGGAGAACCCATAAAGCGTTACATATTTTATGTGGTGTTGATTAAGGCATTTGATTATAGGGCGTATATTCTCTGCCCCTGCCTGGTGTCCCTCAAGCCTGAGTAATCCATGCTGCTTTGCCCATCTACCATTACCGTCCATGATAATGGCTAGGTGGTTTGGTAACCGAGCAATCTTTTTCATAGTTGACGGCGTAGCCATCTTTTTACCACTCAATATTAGGTAGTAAACTTCTCTAACCTAGGCTACACCTCCATTAGTTCTACTTCTTTATCTCGTCCAATTTGTTCGGCATTAGCTATGAAGCTATTCGTAAGCTTTTGTAGCTGGTCTAGGGCGCGCTTATGCTCATCCTGTGATATATCCTTGTTTTTCTCTAGCCCTTTTAGTTCATCCATAACTTCACGCCTTAGATTGCGTATTACTATCCTTCTTTCCTCAACCTTTCTTCGCACTACCCTAGTTAATTCCTGTCGCCGCTCTTCAGTAAGTGGCGGAATATTTAACCGAATTACACTCCCATCACTAGTCGGATTTAGCCCGAGGTCGGATTTCAGGATAGCTTTCTCTATACTTCGTATACTGCCTCGGTCCCAGGGCTGGACGACGAGGAGCCTTGCCTCAGGCGCAGAAATGCCAGCAATTTGATTAAGTGGAGTGGGAACACCGGCATAATCTACCTTGATATGGTCTATTAAGGCGGGTGTAGCGTGCCCAGTGCGGAGGGTAGCTAACTCCCGCTTCAGGACTTCAATGGATGTTTGCATCTTTCCTTCAGTATTCCATAAAGTGCGGCTAATCATTTCCTTTTTCACTGCATACTAGGGTACCAATAGGGTCACCAATTACAGCCCGTTCCAAACTGCGAGTGGCTTGAAGGTCAAAAACAATTATAGGCAGCTTGTTTTCTAGGCATAGGGAGAGAGCGGTGGCATCCATCACTTCAAGGTGCATATCCAAAGTCTCAAGGTGAGTAAGTCTGTCAAACTTCGTGGCGCTAGGATTTTTGAGGGGGTCAGCACTATAAATACCATCAACTTTATTTTTTGTCATAAGCAGGACATCCGCCTCAATCTCTATCGCTCGTAGAGCGGCTGCGGTATCAGTAGTCATATATGGATTGCCAGTGCCCCCGGCGAAGATAACGGCTCTGCCTTTCTCCAGGTGACGAATAGCTCGGCGTCTGATGTAAGGCTCAGCCACCTGTTGGATGTTTATAGCTGACAGTGTTCTGGTAGCTACTCCTTCCTTTTCCAGTATATCCTGGAGAGCGAGGGCATTTATCACTGTAGCCAACATACCGGCGTAGTCAGCAGTGACCCTGTCCATTCCAGCCTGCTCAGCCTTAGCTCCACGCCAGATGTTACCACCACCGACAACAATGGCTATATCCCCCCCCATTTCCATCACCTGCTTAATCTGCTTGGCTATCCTGGTTAGGGTAGGCGTATCAATGCCATAATCTGTTTCGCCACTAAAAGCCTCGCCACTAAGTTTGAGTAGAACCCGTTTATATTTGATGGTGCTCATTTTCTTAATACCTAGCTGCCTAGTTCAAATCTAGCAAATTTACTTACTTTGATATTCTCTCCCACCTTGACAATAGTTTCGTTAATAATATCTTGAACGGTCTTATCAGGGTCCTTAATGTAGGGTTGAAGAAGCAAGCAGGCTGTCTCGGGTTCTATATCAGCTCCTTCAGGGATTTCCTCCCTTGAGATGAACTGAGGACATATGGCTGTTACTTGCATCGCTAAATGATGAGCCAGTTCCTTGAATTCATCAGTGCGGGCAACAAAGTCAGTTTCGCAGTTTACTTCAACCATAGCCCCTATGCCCCCTCCGGTATGGATATAGGCTTCAATTACCCCCTGGGTGACAGGGCGTTTTGCCTTTTTCTGTACTTGGAAAAGGCTTCGCTTCTTCAGAATCTGGAGTGCTTTCTCTATATCTCCTTCTGCGTCAAGAAGGGCATTCCTGCAGTCCATAATGCCAGCTCCAGACTGGTTTCTTAGTTCCTTTACCTTGATTGTTGGAATTTTCAACCTCATCCGTCTTGCCTCAGCCATCATTAGGAGTAAAAGTAAGAGATTCGGTAGTCTCTGTAGCCTCAAGTTCCTCCGCGCCTTCTTCTTGTTCTTCCTCTGTTGGAATCACTGCCTCGCTGATTTTAGCTTCAATAACTGAATCAGCGATTTTACTGCATATCAGTTTGATAGTTTTAATAGCATCGTCATTAGCCGGAATAGGGTAGTCTATATCATCGGGGTTACAATTAGTATCTACTATAGCTATGACTGGTATTCCTATTCGTTTGGCTTCAGCTAGAGCAATGTTTTCCTTTGTGATGTCAATGATAAATAGAGCTGCCGGTAGACTGGTCATCTCTTTAAAGCCGCCTACCTGTCGATTGAGGCGCAAAATTTCCTCTCCAAGTTTTAAGGCTTCCTTTTTAGGTAGGCGGTTAAAGTCCCCCCTAGCTTGCTGGTCTTCCAGGCGGACTAGATAGTCTATACGGGCTTGGATAGTGGCGAAATTAGTCAATACTCCTCCTATCCAACGTTGGTTGACATAATACATATTGCAACGTTTAGCTTCCTCTTCTATAATGTCCTGAGCCTGTTTTTTGGTGCTGACGAAGAGGATTTTGCCACCTTCAGCTACTAGCTGCCGAATAAAATCACAAGCCTTGTCTAACCTGCTAGCTGTTTGTTCTAGGTCAATGATATGAAAACAATTGCGCTTGGTAAAGATGTAGTTCTTCATACGAGGATGCCAACGGCTGGTCTGATGTCCGAAGTGGGCGCCGGCTTCTAAAAGTTGCTTAATAGTAACGGTATCTGGCAAACTTGAACCCCTTCTAATTATTAAACGATTACCTATAACCAATTTAACAGTATAACATACCCTTTAGTATACAACAATAGGCAGGATTTAAATGGGCTAAGTGAAGCATTGGTTTTTCTTAGTGTTGGGGGTTGACAGGATTTTTTTATGTGTTACAATGTAGGAAAACGGTTACCTATTTCAATAATTGAGGTCATTTAGCAAGGGTAGATTGAAGGGGCTTCGCCCCTTCAAAACCTCCTCCCCCTCTCCTTCAAAGGAGAGGCTCTGCCCTTAAGGGCTTTAGCCCAGAGGGGGGATAAAGGGGGTGAGGTTGATAAACAATTCAATAATTGAGGGTGAATAATGATAGGTGTTGAAACGCAAGAGGTTGAACGGAAGGTTATCTCCATCCTGAAAATATTGAGTGACTCCCAGGAACCACTAGGGGCAAGAATTATTGCTTACCGTTTGAAAGACTGCGGGGTTGAACTAGGCGAAAGAGCAGTGAGATATCACCTCAAGTTGATGGATGAGCGAGGTCTAACTCAACTTGTCGGGAGAGAGGGTAGGGTCATTACGGAGTCGGGGATTGAGGAGATGGAGAGCGCCTTGGTCGGAGATAAGGTCGGCTTCGCTATCTCAAGGATTGAGCTACTTGCCTTCCGCACCGATTTTGATTTGGATAAACGCACCGGTTCAGTTCCAATCAATATCTCCTTTTTCCCAAAAGAAAAATTTGGTAGGGCACTCCAGGCAATGAAGCCTGCTTTTTCCAAAGGGCTTTGCGTTAGCAACCTGGTGGCAGTAGCTCAAGAAGGCGAGATGTTTGGCGACTTAATCGTTCCCCAGGGCAAGGTAGGATTGGCTACAGTTTGCAGTATTGTGGTAAATGGCACTTTACTTAAGGCTGGTGTCCCTATGAGCTCTAAATTCTCTGGCATCCTTCAGATTAGAAATCATAAGCCTCTCCGCTTCGTGGAACTTATTCACTATTCTGGCTGCTCCTTGGACCCCTCGGAGATATTCATCAGGGCCGGAATGACTTCGGTGACAGAAGTAGCCAGAAAGGGTGAGGGGAAAGTACTGGCTACCTATCGAGAGATACCGGCGCTTTGCCAGCCGATGGCAGAGGAAGTGGTGGCTAAACTGAAGATAGCTGGATTGGGAGGGCTGCTGTTAATGGGAAACACCAGCGAGCCAGTATGTGAAATCCCGGTGGGACTTAACCGAATCGGGATAATCCTTTTCAATGGTTTGAATCCCGTGGCCGCGGCTAAGGAAGCCAGCATAGAGGCTGAAAATCATGGCATGAGCACTGTTATGGAGTATCAGAGCTTGATTAAATTCCAGGAGGTTATGGGATGAAGCAGATAAGGATTATACCCTGCCTTGATGTCAAGGATGGAAGAGTAGTTAAAGGGGTGAAGTTTGAAAACCTTAGAGACGCCCGAGATCCGGTAGAAGCCGCATCAGCCTATTGCCGTGAGGGCGCTGATGAACTTGTCTTCCTTGATATCTTCGCCACGGTGGAGGGTAGGGGAACACAAGTTGAATGGGTGAAAAAGGTTGTTGAGGTGGTCACTATTCCCTTTGCCGTGGGTGGCGGCATCAGCAGTATTGAAAATATGAAGCTTCTGCTCAACCTTGGTGTGGACAAGGTCTCTATAAACACGGCCGCGGTCAAGAACCCTGAGCTTATAAAAAGAGCATCTAAGGAGTTTGGTAAGAACCGGCTGGTAGTTGCCATTGATGGGAAGAAGAATCCATTGGGCAGTGGTTTTCCCCGACTGGAGGTAGTAGTGAGGAGCGGGAGTGAGACTACCGGGATGGAGATTGTTGACTGGGCAAGGCGGGTAGAAGAGCTAGGGGCGGGGGAGATTTTACTCAATAGCAAGGATGCTGACGGAACCAAGGGAGGATACGACTTGGAGATGACCAGAGCCGTAGCTGAGGCGGTCAGCATCCCGGTTACTGCTTCTGGTGGTGCTGGCAAGCTAGAGCACCTTTATGACGCTGTGGTAATAGGTAAAGCATCGGCAGTTTTAGCTGCTTCAATCTTCCACTTTGGAGAAATTTCAATTTCGCAAGCTAAGCAATACCTAAAAGAAAGAGGGATACCAGTAAACATATAACAGGTATTAGAAAGGAGAAAGTATTATGGTGGAAAAATTAAGTTTGTTTGAAAGTGGGCAAGCTCAGCTGGATGAAGTGGCTGGTATATTGAATTTGGAACCGGGTATTCGTGCCATTCTCAGAGAGCCTATGAGGGAGCTACATGTATCTATACCAGTAAGAATGGATAACGGAAATGTTAGGATTTTTAAAGGATTCCGGGTTCAATATAACGATGCTCTTGGTCCGTGTAAAGGAGGTATCAGATTTCATCCCGATGAGACAATAGACACCGTCAGAGCATTAGCCTTCTGGATGACTTGGAAGTGTGCGGTGGCGGGAATTCCACTAGGAGGTGGTAAAGGGGGCGTTATTTGTGATACAAAGCAGATGTCTCTTAGTGAAGTGGAAAGGCTGAGCCGGGCTTATGTAGATGCTGTATGGCAGTTTATTGGCCCTGAGAGGGATATCCCGGCACCAGATGTATACACTAATCCACAGATAATGGCGTGGATGATGGATGAATATTCAAAGTTAAAGGGATATAATTGTCCGGGGGTAATCACCGGAAAGCCGGTAGCAATAGGTGGTTCTTTAGGTCGTGGAGGTGCCACCGCTTGTGGTGGAATGTTTACTATTATAGAAGCTGCCAAGCATCTAAATATTGATTTAACAGCAGCTACAGTAGCCGTTCAGGGTTATGGTAACGCCGGTTCCAATATAGCTATATTGATGAATGATATTTTGGGTTCTAAGATTGTAGCTGTTAGTGACTCAAAGGGAGGTATCTATAATAAGCAGGGCTTAGACCCCCATAAGGTTTTCCAACACAAGGCAAGTACTGGGTCTGTTGTGAACTTTACTGATGCGGAAAATATTAGTAATGAAAAATTACTGGAATTAGAGGTCGCGGTGTTGTGCCCTTCGGCATTGGAGGATGTGATAACAGAAAGAAACGCTTCTAAAATCAAGGCTAAGATAGTAGCTGCGTTAGCCAATGGCCCAATTACCCCGGAGGCAGACAAGGTATTGGTTGATAATGGGGTATTTATTATTCCCGATTTCTTGTGTAACGCTGGTGGGGTAACCGTTTCCTATTTTGAGGGAGTTCAGAATGCATATAACTATTACTGGGATGAGGAAGAAATTCACGAAAGGCTTGGTAGAAAAATGACCAAGGCATTTCAGGCTGTTTTATCAGAATCCCTAGAGCGTAAGGTTAGTATGAGGGTGGCTGCCTATATTGTTGCTGTGGCTCGGGTAGCAGAGGCGATGAGACTAAGGGGTTGGGGGTAATTAACTTTACATAATGCCAAGGCGCTCCTTGACGAAAATCGGCAAAGCTTTATCATAAGACTATTAATAAGGAAGACAGGGTAGGGAAACGGAAACGAAAATTAGGAAGACGTATAGCGATGTAAAGCCTGAATTACTGTATGATGAGCTGAGAGACTTTATCCTGAAGCAGGGAGCGATTATAGGTGAAAAGCTCTTTCCTAGGGGGAAGGGTTCTGCTTTGCCAGATGACCTGGACTTCATCTTTGGCTCTCCTTTAAATACTTAACCAACTTCCAGCTGATAGTTTCACAAAGCATAGTTATATCATAAGTAGATAGGTAATCGGAGATGGTGCTATCAAACAGTATGCTCCCCTCGGGGACAAACTCTCCATTGCCTTGCCATAAGACTAGAGTTATCGGCACATAGCTAAAAGCATTAATGGTTACCGCCACATCGCCGTAATCCATTTTATGACCCCCTAGTTTTTCGGCGGCATCTATTAGCCGCTCAGGCTCTCTACCAAAGTGGTCTAAAAGGGGCTTTATGGCTCTCTTAGAAAATGTCGAAAAGTAGTTTGCTCCTTCTGGTAATTCCCTAAAAGCGGTTATCTTATTAGTGATGGGGGTGCCTTTTGCCTGGGTAAAATGATGGAGTATTAATATCTTGTCCCTTATCGGCACTTCTTCTTCACTATCTATTAATGAAATATCAATATCAGGGCAGACGATTTGATATGATTGGTTTAAATATTCAAGGATGATAATCGTTTGAGAATCTGTTACCTGATATCGGGCACCGCTTCTAAGACACTGCTGCTCTATATTATCGAGCTGGGCTAGCTGTTCACAGGCAAGCTTATAAGCCAGCTCATGACCATATTCGTAATTCCGTTGATTGGGTAATGAAAAATATCTGCTTTCCATCTTCAAAAGAGAGGGGGAATTACCTTTGAAGGGGCTTTGCTCACTGGCCGGGCAATTTTCAGAGTCCAGCGGCGTCTAATATTGCCGGTATTCTTTTCTCCCAGCCCATAGCCATAATGTGTATCCCCTGGCACATACCCTTCAACTCCTTAATTGTGTTGGCTGCAATTTCTATTCCAGTACGGACTCTATCTTCAGTCGTAGCCATTTTGTTAATCAGCTCTTCGGGTACAAAGATACCAGCTATATTTTTATTCATAAAACGGGCCATACCAGCGGATTTTAAGGGTATTATTCCGGCTAAGACAGGGGTACTAAATCCCTCCGCCCTCTTCATAAATTTAGCGAAAGTATCAACAGTAAAAATAGCCTGGGTTTGAAAGAACCTAGCCCCAGCGGTAATCTTTTTCTCCATCTTAATGAGCTGTAGTTCAAAGGCTGCCTCAGTATCAGCCCCGGGGTTCACTACTGCTCCCGGAAAGAAATTTGGCTTGCCCTTAAGTTCATTATCAACCATATCGTAACCTTCATTGAGCCTTTTTATGACCCACAGGAGCTGGACTGAGTCTAAATCATAAACTGGCTTGGCTTGAGGATGGTCACCAAGCGAAGGCAAATCACCAGTGATGGCTAAGACGTTTTTCACTCCAAGGACATAGGCACTCAACAGGTCTGATTGGAGCGCCAACCGGTTTCTATCTCGGCAGGTCATCTGGAGTACAGGGTCAAGCCCTTTTTGTTTTAATAGATAGCAGGTAGCCAATGAACCTAGCCTCATCACCGAGCTTTGCTGGTCAGTAACATTGGTAGCATCCACCCTTCCCCCTAAAAGTTCAGCTACCTCGGTTATCTCTGTAGTATCAGTCCCCTTTAACGGACCGACCTCAGCCGTTATCACAAACTTTCCTGACTCTAAGACTGATTGTAAGCTCATTTTAACCCCCCTCCTTCTGGTCAGTTCGTTCCAGTGCCCAGTGAGATGTGGATATAATTTTAACATCGGGCATCATCTTACTATAATCCTTGGGGGCAATGAATCTTCTCAGTTTATTCAGTTGGTTCAAGCCTTTTAATCTGTTGTAAATTAATTCCCAGCCGCAATCCTTCTCAGGGTCAAGCTCGCATTTTCCTTTAGATGCTCCACCACACTGACCATTAATTAGTCCCTTGGTGCAAGCGGTCAACGGGCATATCCCGCCAGTGTAGTCAAGTAAGCACTCGCCGCATTCCAGGCATCTTTCACTACCTCTCCATTCCCCTCTGCTTCCACCCAAGTTGACGGTATCACAAGCTGGGTGACAAATCTTGTTTACTGCTGCTGATACCGCCTGGACACCAACACCGCAAGTCATAACCAATATAGAATCAGCCGCCTCAAGCTGCTCAACTTTATTGCGGAGCCTTGATTTCACCAAAGCTTTCTCACAGAGAAAATCAATGACGGCACTACCAGTGATCTTTTTACCGATTTCCCCCAGTTTGTTCTTCATCTCCTCTACTTGAGCGGGACCACCAGTGCCAGAAGCCTGAGCACAGCCATTACAACCTAAAATGAAGACATTATTCTCCCCGTCTAAGTAACTCAAAATTTCTTCCCACGGTTTTTGCTTCGAAAGAATCATCTCTCCTCCTTAAAAGTTCAGATGACCCACAACTAGCCTCAATCCTAACTTATAGAAATAATCAGTGGACGGCACAGGCGATACAAGGGTCAAAGGAACGGACGATTCGCACGATTTCAAAGGGGTTGCTTTTATCCTTTATTCTGGTGCCGATTATAGCCTGTTCCATAGGACCCGGATTTCCATTATCATCCCTGGGGGAGGCATTCCAAGTAGTAGGCACTACACACTGGTAGTTGGCTATCTTCTTTTCTTTTATCTCTATCCAATGGCCTAGAGCACCTCGAGCGGCTTCAGTCAACCCTGCTCCCGTACCTTCTTCAGGGATGGTGTATTCAACAAAGGTCGGTTCTCCGGGCTTTAACTCCAGAAGCCACTTCTCCATACTGTCAGCGATGAACTTGGCAGATAGAGCTCGTGCCAGGTGGCGACCCATGACAGAGAAGAGGACTGAAGGCGGTGCTTTCAACTGAGCTAACGCAGAATCAACCAGATTCTTCATTACTGGGTCACCGTAGGCATAGGTGACAGCTACCCTAGCCAACGGGCCAACCTCGTAAACCTTCCCACCATAACGGGGCGATTTTATCCATGAATAGGCTTCTCCTCTCCCATACTCTGGCTTGGTTTCCCCTTGAGTAGGGTGCCGCCCTGAGGAAGAATCCTGATACCAGGAGTGCCTTACATCCTCAGTTATCTTAGTTATATCTAATCCATCCGGCTTGAGGTCTGCCGAGGTAGTTCCCTGCTTAAATAATCTCTTCCGGCAGGTTAAGTCTGGGTTTTCCCCTTCAAGGTCATAAGCTCCGTAGGACAGCAGATTCTTACAACCAACCCCAACCTCAAAGTAATCAGGATAAACGCTAGCGATGGCTAATACATCGGGGATATAAGCATTATTAATGAAATCCTGTAATATCCTTAATTTCCACAGGAAAGAGATTATCTTATCAATAGTAGGGGTGGTGGTGACTCCACCGGGAATAATGCCTACACTGTGGGGGATTTTACCGCTGAAGGTACTGACCATCTCGTGACCTATGCGCCTGATTTCAAGAGCTTTAAGATAGTGAGCTGTCGCTTGTTGGTTGACCTCGGGCGACAGGCGGTAATCTCCTTCGTAGCGAGGGACGAATGGACCTAGTTCACCTCGGGAAATAAAATCCCTTACCGAACTTAGGTCAGAATCTTTGCCCTCATATTTGGTGACGTCGGTTATGTCCACGTAGTCAAGGGCAGCTAGGTGGTAAAAATGAAGAATGTGGTCCTGAACAACATGTGCCCCTTGGATAAGGTTCCTGACAATTTGAGCATTAGGTGGTATCTTGCCGCTAATGCCAAAGGCACTGTCCAAGTTCAAGGCAGCAGCTATACCATGGGATTGGGGGCAAACTCCGCAAATCCTCTGGGTTATCACCTGGGCATCTCTGGGGTCTCTGCCTCTTAAAATGAGTTCAATCCCCCGAAAGAGGTTGCCCGTGCTCCTTGCCTCCTTAACTACCCCATTATCCACTACAGTATCGATTTTCAGGTGTCCTTCAATCCTAGTTACCGGGTCAATTACTATTTTGCCCACTATTTCTCCTCCTTACGGGGCAACCAATAAGCACCAATGGTAGGTAACTCAACATCTACGAGCTTTTCATAGAAGGGGGCCACTAGGTCAGGAAATTCAGGTTGGGTGCAACCACTGCACGGGGCACCAGCACCAATACACCAGTTAGTTCCGCCATTCCATAGCCTCAGTGGACAATCAGCATAGGTTATCGCACCTTTGCACCCCAGCTCATATAGACATCCTTCATCCCCAAACTTCTTGGCGAATTTGCCTTCATCAAAGTAGGCACGGCGGGGACAATTCTCATGAATTAAGTGACCGTAGAAGGCTAGAGGTCTCAGGTTATCATCAAGGTCATCAGCTTTAGGTAAGCCGTTTAAGATAATACTGGCTACTGTTCCTACAAACCAGTCGGGGTGTGGAGGACAGCCGGGAATATTCACTATTGGTGTGGTAATATCTTTTGCATCAAGGAATTGCTTAACCGATTGGCACCCAGTAGGATTAGGGGCAGCACTTGGGATTCCGCCAAAGGAAGAGCAGGTTCCTACAGCGAGGATAGCCAGGGCGCTGCGAGCTAGGTCTTCTACTCTGTCTTTCATTTCAACTGGCTTACCACCCCGTTCCCCAATAGCTCCATATACAGCATCCTTTGTCGTAGGAATAGCTCCTTCAATAACTAGGATATAATTTCCCGTTTTCTCCTTGGCTGTATTCTCCATTATCTCAATTGCCGGCTCCCCGGCACCAGCCATTATGGTCACATGAAACCTCAGGTTTATATGTGCTCCAGGGATTACTTGGTCGATAAGTATATTCCTAATGGTGGGACTAGCTGAATTTAATAACGAAATTGTACAACCAGTACAGGCAGATGTTTGCAGCCATATTACCGGAATTTCGTTAACCATTGAATCCACCTCTTCTGCCTAAAAATTTGATATTATATCTCAAGCCAGGAGTGGGAGTAGAGCGATTCGCCAGTAAGAACCCTGACCGTTTTTACATATTTTACCTCTTCCTCAGTTAAAGAGGAAGGGTCAGGTTTCTCACCATCCATTATTCGGTGAACCAAGTCAACAAGTTCAGGCTTCTCGCCTCTGGCTATCTTTATCAAATCAGAGTCGAAGGCATCAACTATAGCTGAATAAAGTCCATACTTCATAAGCATTATCATATAAGTCCGATTCAGCCAGGGTCTAAGGTTGGCGGGTGTGCCATTGGAGATGTTAGATAGGCCTACTGTGGATTTACACCCGGGAGCAATATCTTGGAGCATGCTCATAAATTCCACACAGGCTTTCACCTGGTTTATTTCCACAGACACCGGGGTAGCAATAGGGTCAATCCAGATATCCTCATTAGGGATGCCCATTTGATTGGCTTTATAGATAAGGTCAACAGCCAGAACTGCCCTTTCGGCAGCATCTCGAGGCATTCCCTCTTTGCCCCATAAAAGACCTATCATGGAGGCATTGTATTTGGTAACCAGGGATAATCCCTCTTCCGCCCTGGTTGGCGAGATGGAATTAATCAGCGCCTTACCCTTGTGCTCCTTCAGCCCAGCCTCCATAGCCACTAGGTTTGTCGTATCCAGGGATAGCGGCTTGTCCGTAACCTCCTGCACGGTCTTAACCACCCACTCCATCAGCTCATCCCCTGCCTTTCGGGCTGGGCCGATATTAACGTCAAGATAGTCCACCCCAGTCTCAACCTCAGCCTTAGCCAGTTCCTGAATAGGCCTGGGGTTCCTTTCCTTCAGTGCCGGTCCGATAGTTTTCGCCATAACATTTATGCTTTCCCCAATAAGGATCATTGCTCTCCTCCTTATGGTGTCCACGCTTTAAGATAGGCTGGGATGTGAGCTCCTTCCCTGGGACCAATTTGAATCTCCCAGCCAGGTAACTTCTCTTCTAAACCGCCACTTTCGGCAGCAGCATACCCCGGGATTACCAACTTATGATGTTTAACCTTATCGGAAATGCCACACTTCTTAACAAAGGGGGCAATAGCATCAGCGACAAATTTCCCTGCTGCCCAGGCGGTCATAACCGAAAGTCCTTCGGTATCCTTGACTAAAAGGTAGCTGGGAACCTTGCTCGCTTCTATTTCACCGGAGACAATAAAGTAGGTAAGGGAGAAGTTGGAGGTAAGAAGTACCGGTGAGTTTTCATCAGGACCACCGATCTCGTAGATTCCCTCGGTGGTCGCTAATGGTCGCTGGGGGTCAGTATAGATGTTCAGTCTTTCTACAAGCAGGGGGAACAAGCTATGCCCCTGAAAATCGGAGAGAACGATAATACCACCATATTTAGCCACAAAAATGGAGGCAATTACCGCCTCCTTCATCGGGTTATCAGTCATCTCGCAGGGAAGAACAATAGTGGGGAAGCCTAAGGGGCGAAACTTTTTATTTAAGGCAGCACTCCTGATGAAGACCTGGTCTTCAAATGCCTGACGAAGCGTCCTTGACCCAGAATCAAGAACAATATCTTTAACCCCGGCCTCGGTTAATTTAGTCGTCAGTTGGGCAAGTTCCTCTAGGTTGGAGGCTTTTACTGCTACCGGGCACGAATTCTCCTTAGCCAGTTCTGCCATACGGTCAAGGTTGTCTCCAGTGGCGGCATATATTAGTGGTTTCCGGTCAGTGCAGACCTTTAAGCCAGCAGCCAGGACATCAGGATTACTACTCATCAGGATAATGCCGCAGTCACTATTTTGCTTTACTTTACTAACTACAGCTTCAAATTTTTTAGCATTCCCTGAATCATCCCTTACTGCTACCAGCTCGGGACGAAGAGTGAGTCCTACCCTCTCATATTGGAGCTTGCACCCTTCCAGCCTAGCGTCAACCTCAGACTCCTCCATGGTATCAGTGATGAGGATGGCAAAACCGGGAGGGTTCTCAAACCTTTTTTCATGACGAAACATAACTGTCTCACCACCAACCTTTAGTGCCCTATCGCCAACCCCGATGGTAACTGGTCTAATCGGGGGCGCTGATGCCTCCTCCAATTGTGCTCTTGCCTCCTCAGAGACATAGGGACAGGCGCTTAATTCTGCCTTCCCTGCGGCTAGATTCATAGCAAAGGCAAGACAAGTAGGCACCTCACATTCGCCACAGTTTGTCTTAGGTAGCAATTTAAATATTTCTATCCCGGTAAGCGGCATTTCTTACACACCCCTTTCCCTGCCTATTATTGCATCCGCAGTAAGAGCGGCATATCACCCATTATCGCTATAGCGCTAGTTGTATCACTCCTTTCCTAGCCTAGTATTGGCTCCATAGTAAGGGCTGGGTGCCCCTTCTCTTGCAGGAAGGGGAGAATCTCCTCCTCAGTTGAGCCAATTGTCTCATCGGCAATCATACCAGGTAGGTTAGGCACACCCATCTCCTCAGCCCTGGCTTTAAGGCGTTCGGCAATCTCCTCTTTTAGCATCTTGGGCATCCAGACCATTCTTAATAAGCCACCATCGCCAATAAGGAACTTTCTCTGGCAGGTGTTATATTTGCCGTGACCAACGAAACCGGGGGTGCTTAAACCACCGCCAATAGTCCCGGCTAGTGTAGTAAACTTCATCCCGCAGGGGGTCATCTCCATATATTCCCGATTTACCGTCATTACTCCATTACACAGGGGGAGGACAGCAGCAATACACTCGCAACAGCCGCAGGTGGTCATCGGGTCATTGACTATACTGTAGAAGTTATAGTGGTCTATCTTCTGGCGGGAAGCTTTGAACACAAACTCGTTTACTCCTTTCCACTGCCCAAGCTTGGCATCAATGGTTTCCCCTTTCTCCACCGGTTGGTTAGGTCCGGTAGGGTTAATCTCGTAAGCGGCTTTACAATCCATCCAGTTATAGGAGCCACAAAGTCCAGTCCTTTCCGGACTAATCGTACAAACATGAGATGGAGCAAAGGACTGACACAGGGTGCACGAGTAGTATGTATCGGTAGTTTCGTCAGTCATACCTTCAATTCGGGTGTCTCTAGCCCCATATACCGCTCTGGCTTTGGCTACTATCTCCTTTACCTTATCCTCTTCGGTATAGATTTTTACCTGCATCTTATCAAATATCCGACCAAAATCTTGGTGCAGCTTGGCATGGAGAAGGGCACCAATATGGTATAACCTGAAGCCTTTTTCCACAGCCGATTTAGCCACTCGTAGCCAGGCAATGTCCCTCTGACCAATATGCATTGCCCCTTGAGCGTAGTTTATCAGGTGATGGATTTGCCGCTCCAGGATAGGTTCATAGTCCTCTTGCATCTCTCTTCCAGCTACCTCAACAGCTATGGCCAGGGGTAATCTGGAACCAGCTTCAACATCAGTTATTTCAGGACCAATCACCTCAATCTTTCCATCCTCTACTTCATCCATCCGCTTACTGGTAACCCACTCCACCATAGGGGTTCTTCCCCCGCCACACTCCAGATAGATATCCTCCCCCCGAACCCTTTCCCCCTCAAAGGCAGGTCCAAAGGCTACCGGAACTGGTACCTCAGCCACAGTAACCTTTAGCCCCCTTACCTCTATCGCTTTAGATACTATCTTATCGTGGGGGACATTGGAGACAACATGCTCGTAGGTGCAAATCCCGGTAGGTAGAATCTCAGGTATCGGGGTATCAGCAATAACCGGGAAGCCATAGTTGACACAACCTAGGGCATTGGCATACCACTCATCGGTAACATAGCCCAGCGGCAAGGCGAAGGCAAAGATGCGGTCTTTGTTATAGATAAGGACTTTTCTGAAATCGCCAGGCTCAATACCGCCAAAGGTAAGGGCTGCCCTGGTGGCAAAGCCGGCGGCAAATACAGCGGCACTAATATCAGGACCAAAGGAGACCAAACGAGTTGGCCAACCAATCTGTACCCCAGCTTCTACAAGCTGCTCAGAAAATCTCTTCCCGTTATGCTCAGCACACATAAAGATATACTGGTTCACTTTCTGGAGTTCAAGGGCGATATTCACTGCTATCTCATTGGTAGGAGCCGCACCAAGGATGGCAGCAAAACCAGGGGCAGTGCCATCAACAAACTCAATTCCTCTCTTTCTAAGGATTACATCATCAGCGGCGCCTAACCAGATGTTATTATCAGTAGGGTCTTCTTGCTTGGTATAGAAATCTGGCTGCTCAAGATACCTTATCGCCTCAATAATCTCCTCGGCGAAAAAGGTCGCCATTCCGGCATCAAGGGCTGGCGCCAGATAGGGCAAAGGGCAATTCTCCCTCACCGGGGGGGGCAGAAGGGATTGGCACCTTTTCAGTACCGGCTCCATATCACCCAGTTTCTCAACCGGGATTCCCAATATCCCATAAATTACTGGTAGATAATAGGCAGTATTAGGGAAGCCTACGGGTTCATTTGCTCCCCATCTGTCCATCGCCTCTTGCCACTTCTTCTCAGCCTGGTCTACAATTTTGTAGGCCCCTCTAATAGCTGCTGAGGCAATTATTTTAGACACGTCTTAAAGACCTTCTCCTATCTCTTTTTGCTTTAGTGCTTAAACTGCTTCTAGCTCCCGTCTCATCGTCATATCGTAGAGTACCCTCTCTCTAGCCTTGTCAATGCCTAAGGCTTTGCGCTTCTTGTCAATATGCTCAATCATAAGGTGGGCTGCTTTAATCGGGTCTGGCTCAAAAGCCCACATCCCACCATACATAGCTTCAAAGTCCTGGAACAGTAATTTGGTTACCTCATCACTTCCCAAGGTGGGCCAGTTAACACCAAATACAGTAAATACCCCTGAGCCAACAAAGTATTGACCGATGGAGATTGCCTTCTCGCTCATCCACTCGGGGGCAGCCCCGGCGGCAGGCAGGTCGCTGATGTCATCGCCTAAGCCGCCATCCTTTACCATAGCGGTAACCGCCATCAGGATTCGGCTGTTATCAACACAGGAGCCTAAGTGCAATACCGGAGGAATACCTACCGCTTCACATACTGAAGCTAGTCCTTCACCAGCATATTTGGCTGCTGCCTCTGGGGTCATCAACCCAGCCTTGGCACAAGCCATAGCACTGCAACCGGTTTGAAGGACTAATACATCGTTCTTTATAAGTTCCTTAACCATAGTGAGGTGAGCATCATCATGCTTAACCCGGGGATTATTGCAGCCAACGACACCGGCTACTCCTCTAATCCGGCCATTGATGATATTGTCATTTAATGGTCGGTAGGAAGCCCGAAAGATGCCACCCAGTAGGTAGTTAATGGTTTCATGGCTGAATCCAGCAACCAGGTCGCTTTGCTCATCAGGGATATCAATACTATTCCCTCGGTTGGGGAAATTCTCAATAGCGGTTCTGACTATAGTCCTAGCTGATTCTATAGCGTTGTGCTCATCAAATTCCATATGGATAGCACCAGGAATCTTAGCCTTGGGTGAGGTGGTGATAATTTTGGTATGGTAGCATTGGGCAATATCGGGTAAGGATTGCATAATACACTGAACATCTACCACCATAGCATCTACTGCCCCAGTAACCAGAGCTAGCTCTTGTTGCAGCATATTCCCAGCTAGTGGTATCCCGTGACGCATTAGTATCTCGTTAGCGGTACAGCATATCCCGGCTAGGTTTATCCCGTTAGCCCCTTTAGACTTAGCCAGTTCTAACATCTGGGGTTCTTGAGCAACGACTACAATCATCTCGGAGAGTAGTGGTTCGTGACCATGAATAATGAGGTTTACCTCATCTTGCTTAAGTACCCCTAAGTTTATCCTGCCCAGGACTGGTGCCGGAGTGCCAAAGAGGATATCCTGTAGTTCGGTAGCAATCATACTGCCACCCCAGCCATCAGCTAGAGATGCCCTGACCCCCTGACGGAGCAGGTTTTGGTAATCCTGGTCAACCCCCATATGAGTTCGGTGCATTATCTCCACAATCTCTCTATCTATGCCCCGAGGGGCAACCCCCTGCTGCCGCCATAGCTCCTGGCGCTTTAGTGGTGCCCGCCTCAAGAACAGGACTTCACCCTCCTGTTTCCCAAACTCAGCCAGAGCCATTTCGCCGATATCAATGGCTATTTCATTGTTACTGCGGTCTCCAATCTCAATGCCCCAATCCAGAGCCAATTGCAGTAGTTTCTGCTCATCTTTTATCTCATAGCCTGGTGCCTCTCTCTTGGCTACTGCCAGGAAGAGTTCAGCTACCCTCCGACCGTGGTCAGAATGAGCAGCTGCTCCTCCAGCTACCATCCGAATAAAATTACGAGCAGCAATGGTCTCAGCTGTGGCCCCACAGAGGCCTCTCCTCTTCTGCTTCTCCTCTGGCGTTTCCGTTTTTCCTTTGGGTAGTGGCACCCGACACGGTCCCATCCCACAGTTCTTACAGCAACTGCCAACCATCCCTATAGGACAGGGCTTCGTCGCCTCAGCTCTGTCAAAGACGGTATTGACGCCGTCACTGGCTGCCTTCTCTATCATCCTGATACTGGCTTTATCAATACTCTTGGTTTCTGCATCTGCCATTTTGTTAGCCCCCTTCCAATCTTTGATTATTTCAGGAGGCTGTTAATTCAGTAATCATGTCTCGAATTAATTTTATTGCCTCTGGGTGTCTCATGATTAACACATCCCCCCCAGCTAGAAGCAAGACCATAGCTGACATCGCCTCCATCAAAATACCTCTCTTCCTGGCGTCTCCCATATTGAGCTCATCATTTGCCATATGCACTTCCTTGGTCTTCCATGTCTCCTTAGCTATATTACAAATGACAGGAAATTGGAGTTTTTCATCCTGCTGGGTTAGCCCTGCCATCCTGATTCTTTCCATTATTGAGTAACAGTACTCAATACCGTAGCCTATACCACTGACGGTAAAATCCATCATGATAAGCTCGTCGGGAACGCCAAGATTGCCCAGCAGGATATTAAGCTGCTTAGCCAGGTTTATGTCTATGGGTGTTGACGAAATCACGGTATGATGATAACCAAT
>JAUVZA010000027.1 GCA_030602805.1 Dehalococcoidia bacterium
ACTGAATTCGATTCTTTACGTTCATTCGTTCGTCGTGGATCTATGAAACAGCTGTGGCCCATTTATTGGGGGCAACAAGGCGAATTAGGTGATTTGAAAGGGAAAATAATATGGAATGGCCAAGTTGGACGCCAAGAAATAGTATGTTACCGTTTTGTTCTCAGCAAAACAATAAAGGAGGAAACAGTATTCGTATTTTCAATGGGTACAGACCTTATGCTAATGTGCTTATCATATCGTATTCCTGTTCCAGATTTCGAGAATTCGGTTGTTGGGGCTAAACTACCCTGTATTTACTATGAGGATGGAACTTGGTAGATAGCAAAGACAATGGAAAAAGTTAAGCAGATTGTTAAGCAAAATTGAGACTAAAATCAGCTATTTTGTTAAGCAAACTGTTTAGCAGACTACAAAATTGAAAGGAGGGCAACAAAAAATGGGTCGAATTAGCTACGAAATTGGTGAGCCGCAGAGGACTCGAACCTCTAACCTGCTGATTAAGAGTCAGCTGCTCTTCCAATTGAGCTAGCGGCCCACATATAATCTCAGTTTAGCAAACCTTAAGTTCCTACGCAACTTACACAGTGCGGTTTATTAAATGGCTTCTATAGTGACTCTTCTTATCTCTCTAACTTTGATTTAATACTGTCTCTTAAGTCCTGACGACTGGTCATTACGGCAACTTTGTTTAGAAAGTCCTTCAATGAGGCACTTTGGCTTCTTAGCTCCTTTAACTCAAGCCCGATGGGGCTGATGGAGGTTGGGCTATCAGCATAGGTACCATAAAAGGCAAAATAGGCTTGATTCAGCCTCCTAATGTAATGGCCCATTGAAGCTAGATATTGCCGTTTCTGCTCCATAAATTCCTCAGCCGGTTCAATTTCTCCTCGGGCTAGGTATGTATCAACCGTTTTTCTTATTTCTCTCATCTCCCGGTTAAAGTCAAAGTCTGACGCTGTCTGATTAACACTATTTCCATACTCAGGGTAATATTTTCCACATACAATAGAGCCAATTTCCTTGCTGACCATGCTGGTTAGGGTTTCATTCATAGTGGCAATTTCATAATTTCGGGACGCACCAGTTAAATCAAGCAAATATAGAAATCCCAATGGCTTAAAAACCAGATATTGATGCAGCCATTCCTCAGTGGCCGTATCAATGACAAACCGCAGACTAGCCTCGTTAGTAACAAAGCTGGGATATGTTGAAAGGCCACCAAGCTCCACCACCAGTGAGGAGACACCTAATTTATCGACCTTAGCTTCAATACCCTCTATTTCTTTTAGGCTAAGACTCGGCTGCAGGAGAATTTCTCTCATGCTCTCTATCCGGTCACGAGGTGAAATCACGAGTAAACAGGGTGGCTTCTCCAATTCGAAATTTACTGGTGGGAAGCTAACTTTTAACCTTACGTATTCATTTATTGGATTGAAAATGCCCTGCTGAGCCAGGGTCTCTCTTATCTGTCTCTCTATTATCTTCTCCACTGTATTCTCTAAAGCCATTCTTTGTTCTTGTAACCTATTTAATTCAGCTTCAAGTGGAGCTGAGTCACCTTGCCTAGTGCCAGCATTGATGGCTTGCATTTCTGACTTTAAGGTTTTTATCCGCTCAATGGAGGAAAAATATTCGGTGACCATATGGGCTTCATCATCACTCTTTTTATACCTACTGAAAATCCATTGATTTACTTCACGGGGAATAGCCGCAGACTCCCATTTGGCAATACTGAAACGGTATGGCTCCACGATTGAGCTTAGGCGAACATCAAAATCTCGGCTAGAAGCACAACTGCCACTAAGCCAGCAAAGTAACAATAAGCTAGCTATAGCAATTAGCTTTATCTTCAATTCAGCCTTGCCTCCGCTTGCTAACTATTTGAGACAGGACTTCTCCCGTCTTTTCGTTCCCCTATAACCTCCACATTTCCCTATTAAAAGTGTTTGGCAATGCCAATTTCAGTGCTATAATAACTTGTCTTATCAAAGGGTGACGTTGACCCCGTTAGGCTCTGCCCTTAAGGGCTTTAGCCCAGAGGGAAATCTAACGGGGTTGATAAACAATCTCTATAATAATCCTATTTTGATAAGATGTTAAATATTAGATAGGGAAATAGTATGAAAGACTACTACCAAATTCTCGGTGTTCTTGATAGTACCAGTCAGGAAGAAATAAAAAGAGCCTTTAGAAAACTTGCCTTCAAACATCACCCAGATACTAATCCAGGCAATGAGAAGCAAGCTGAGGAGAAGTTTAAGGAGATAAATGAGGCCTATGGTGTGCTTGGGGATAAGGACGAAAGGCAACAATATGATTTTGTCAGAAGGGGAAAGTTTGCTGGAGTTGGTTATGATTCCACGTATAAAGGCTTCCAATATTCCCAGCAGGATATCTTCAGGAGCATCTTCTCCAATCAAGCTATGTTTGATGAGCTGAGCCGGATGTTTAGTCAAGCCGGACTCAGATTTGACCAAGATTTCCTCAACCGTATATTCTTTGAAGGTAGTGGCTTCATATTCCAATTCTTCACCAGTCCCAGTGCCAGCCAAAGAGCTTATCAGCAGCACTACTCACAAGACAGAGTCTCCACTTACAAGCCGAGTTTGATTAAAAGGCTGCTCTCAAGAATAACAGTGAAGATTAGTAAGTATGCTTTACGTAAGCTCTTCGGTTTCCAGTATGAACCTTTACCTAGACAAAGCCTTGACCAGCATATTGAGCTTGAGATTTCCCCAGCTGAGGCTACCGTTGGCTGTGAGAAGGGCATCACTTGTGAAAGGGGTAAACAAGCAAAGAAATTAATGGTTAACATACCACTAGGGGTTAAGCCAGGGACTAAAATCAGACTCAAGGGTATGGGCATAATAGAGGGTAAAAAATCCGGTGACCTCTATCTACATATCAAGGTTAAGAGCTAGCTCTGGTTAAATGTTGAGTTCCTCCGACCCCTATTTCATCCCTGCCGTAGCTCTAGCTAGCTCCCAGGAATACTCATAAAGGTGCATGCCTTTACTCAGGGCAATTATTTCCCCATCATCAACCCCTATCTCGCTGGACATATATTCCTTCAGAAGCTGAATGGCGGCTAAGTTGGATGGGAAGCCAGCCCATAAATCCCACGACCTGAAATAGACGACAAAGTTAAGCTTGTTATCACGGATTCTGGTATCTATCCCCCTCAGGCACGGAGGGTCTGATAGAAAAACTGATTGACTATCACCTACCGCCATAAAAGCCTGATTGGTATTATAGCCATCCTCCCTATACATTTTGATTACCTTAGGTATCTGCTCTTCCAAATACTGACCGTAGGTATACTGCTCTCCCTCGGCTTTATGTGCCGTCATAAGGTAAGGAAGATAGCTTTCTATATACTCCATAGAGGTAGGTGGTGGCACACCCTGTGGCACGCTCGGGGTTAGAGGTCTTGTCCCCGGATTCCTGACCTGAATAACCACAAAGTCAAGTTCTTTGCGACGCTGACCGGTATAGCTCCCCCGCTCAATCTTATACTCATAGCCTTCAGTTAAGGTCTTACGCAGGCAAAGAAACCACGCCTCGGAAAGGTCTCTGCTGTTAATTACTGAAATTTCCATACTAATTGGCTAAGCAGCCTCCCATCATCTCTTCTTGAAAATGTTAAAAAATCTGTCCTCATACTCTTCAAACAGGTTCCATCGGTCAAGTTCAGCTTGTAGTTCGTGGGGTTCGCTCTCACCACTTGAAACCTTTCTAAAAAGCTCGTCAATCCTTACTCTAGCATCAACCGGAATACCCCCAGCGTCTATATCTAAAAGTCCTCTGGACCCCATTTGCCATAGATTATTGCGCAGAGAGCTTCTGGTCATTTCATAGATAAATTTCATCAATGACACATCCCAAAATTCATCTTCACCCTTAATAATAGAGGTTAGCGGGTCACCACGCTTATTAATCTCAGCATTTAACTTATCTACTACCGATAGCAAATTATCAGATACAATGTTAAGCTCTTTAGGCTCATTCTTGTAGGTATAAAACAGCCCTGGGGCATCAGGACCGTGTGCTTTAAGTAGCGCCTCAAAGTATCCTCTAGCCTCTGAGCTAAATCCCTCAAGCCTGGAAAGATAATAGGGCGTTACAATCCGGGGCCTCTCGGCAATTACCCTACCCTCCCTAACTACTGTCTCGCCTTGCGTAGCCTTTGGCTCGGTAACATTTTTTACCAGCTCTGAGTAAACCGGTTCAGTAACCAGGTAATAGTATATATTTGTCGTGCCAAAGGTAGCTAGGCTCTGCTTAGGCGCTCTTAATATCTCGGTGCGCTTAACTGCCTGTCTAATCCTCTCGTTATCAATATCCATTAAATTCCTCTTTAAATATCAATTACTAGCTTCCCGACAAATGATTCTCCTCATCCTGGAAATATTCACCGGCATAATCAATTTCTGCTCATCATTTTGGCAATATACTCCCTCAGTTTTAGGGTCAAGTGCCACATCTACCTTTCTGCCGTCAATCTCAGTATAAATATGAGGGATAATAATAGGGAAATTATGAAATTTTTTAATCGGCAATATTGAGAGGCAACAAATCAAATCACCTGCCCTTCCCAGCTCTTCCGCCTTTGCTTTTATCCTCAGAGATTTATTGATGCAGTTGTTGCTGAATAGGGAATAAGGTTCCCTATATACTTCATCTATAAAGGATGATAATTCATTCATCATAGTCTAAGCTATACCTGATAGCTCCTGCTTGTATTCATCTAAAAGCTTAAGGTATTGTGAATCTAGCTGAGTTTGGAGCTTGCGCCATTCCTCCTGGAACTGTGGTTGTTTTTCTACATCTATCTTGATTCTCATTAATGAGCCTAGCTGCTGCTGAACTGCCTGTTGCATCTTGGCTTCAAATTCAGTCTTTAATGATTCATAAGCTTGTCTTCTCTGCTGCTCTCCTTGCTCAATATAATGATTAAAGATGCGCCTCATCTTGCTATAGACATTTTCCACAGCTACTTTATCGTTCTTCAAGTTTTTTAAACCATCCATTACCCGTTTATTATTTCTTTTGGCTAAATCGTCCTTGGGGAGATTGATATTCCTAATTAGTATATTGCCAGCACCCTCCATAATATACCTTCTTACCTTTTCCTCATAATGGCTCAGCTCGACTACTAAACCGCAATCTTGCTTAAGGTATCTAGCCGCCAGCCTTTCCCCTTCTGGGACATATTTCCATTTCAGGCGCTCCTCATCAGTTGCCTTGCCCAGCTTTTCTATCTTTTCCATAGCGAGCTCAAGAGCACTCTTTATATCACCCATTTAAGTCCCCAAATACTATTCATAGCAATATTATACCAAATACTTAAAGAAGCTCAAGGGAGAGCAAGCTATGCTACCTCATTCATCAGGCACCCTATTGTTCTAGGTTTGGTGCGTTTAGAGCCTCAAACATGTTATAGTAGAGACCCTGTTTAGCTAAGAGTTCTTGGTGGGAGCCTATCTCGACGATTTCCCCCTGCTCGAGGACTACAATACGGTCGGCATTAGTCACAGTGGACAGCCTGTGGGCGATAATGATACAAGTACGCCCCCGGACCAGGTGGCGGAGTGATTCTTGCATAATACGTTCAGTGTTGGTATCCACATTAGAGGTGGCCTCATCTAGTATCAGGATAGGGGGATTGGCTAGGATTGCCCGGGCAAGACAGGTAAGCTGGCGTTGCCCGGCACTGAGGTTACCACCCCTTTCGCCCACTGATGTGTCGTAACCATTCTCCAAGAGGGAAATGAAGTCATGAATACCTGCCATTTTGGCTGCCTCGATGACCTCCTGATGACTGGCCTCAGGGTGTCCATATTTAATATTGTCTTCTATACTGCCAGAAAAGAGAAAGGCATCCTGAGGTACAATACCTATTTGGCGCCTCAATGACTGCTGGGTGACTGAACACACATTGTAGCCATCAATAGTGACCTCACCCTCAGTTGTCTCATAGAAGCGGGCAATGAGGTTCATCAGGCTGCTTTTGCCAGCCCCAGTCCGCCCCACTATAGCCACTGTTTCTCCGGGGTTGACTATTAAGTCTATATCGTGGAGTACCTCCACACCGGACTGGTAAGCAAAGCTAAGATGATTAAAATTAACCTCTCCCTTTATCGTGGGCATCTCTATTGCCTGGGGGCTATCCTTGATTTCAGGTTCGACATCAAGCAGTTCGAAGATACGCGCTCCAGAGGCCATAGCCCGTTGGAGCTCAGTATACAGCATAGTCAATTCGAATACGGGGCGAAAGAAACTCTGGATATAGAGCAGAAAAGTGATGAGAACACCAGGGCCCATCTCTCCTGCCAGAACCTGATATCCACCGAAGACCAGCACCAAGCCAAAGGCAATGCCGCTCAATATCTGGACGGCAGGTGCCATGAGCGCTTGCATCCTTACTGCGTTTATGTTGGCACCTAGATGTGCCTGATTTACATTGTTAAACTCCTCAAAGCTTCTTCCCTCCCGGGACAGGCTTTGGGTTACTCGCACCCCGGATATGCCTTCTTGAAGTTGAGCGTTGACTACAGAAATAGCCTGCCGTACCTTAATGAAGGCGCGGCGAGCAAACCTTTGCCAGATAAATATTATTATGGCCAGTATTGGTACCACGGTAAGAGTGAGCAGGGCTAGTCGGGCGTTCATCATAATCATGACACAGGCTATGCCCACCAGCGTCAAGGAACTAGTTATGATGGTAAGGATACCGCTGGTAAGTAGTTGCTGTATTTGGTTCACATCATTTTGCACCCGGGACATGAGTTTGCCCACCAGAGTGCGGTCGAAAAAACTCATCGAGAGCCGATGTAGGTGGTCAAACATCTCAGTGCGCATTCTAAAGAGAATCGATTGGCCGGCATAGGATAGGAAGAGGGTTTCCATATATCCACCAGCCCAGACCAACAGTGCAGTACCGATACAGAGGATGGCAATGATATTAAGTCCGCCAAGGTCACCCTCCAATATGAAACGGTCAATAGCTATCCCTACCAGAAAGGGCATAGCCAGGGCAGCCAGGGAACGTATTACCATACCACTGGCTCCCAGCGCTATCCATAATTTGACCGGGGCCAGGTATTTGGGTAGTCGGGCTATAACCTTGCTGTCATATACCTTACCCAGCGCCTCATCTTCATCGAAGGCGCTGTGGAGATGGCCACCACCGTGAAACATACTTGCTCCTTTTTAAAACCCTCCTTAGAAACCTGAGCTATGGTGAGTTCTGAGAATTCTCTCCAGAACCCTGAGGTGCGGAGAGTTGTGACTGATATATTTGTTGATAAAGACCGTTCCTAGCCATAAGGTCGCTGTGTTTACCCCGCTCCACTATCTTGCCATCCTTGAGCATCAGGATGAGGTCAGCATTCTTGATGATGGGCAGACGGTGAGTAATAATGAAGGTAGTTCGTCCCTCAATAAGCCTGTCCAGAGCCTGACGGATGAGATGTTCGGTTTCGGCGTCCACGCTAGAGGTAGAGTCATCCAGGATAAGGACTCTAGGATTTATGAGCAGGGTGCGAGCTATAGCCAACCGTTGTTTCTCACCACCGGAGAGGGTGACACCCCGCTCCCCTACCCAGGTATCATAGCCAGCAGGGAGACTCTGGATAAAGTCGTGGAGGTGAGCTGCTTTGGCGACAGCCACTATCTGCTCCATGTCAGCATTTACTGCGCCGTAGGCAATGTTACTCCGAATGGTGGATGAGAATAGAAAGATATCCTGTTGCACTGCCACCACATTCTTGCGCAGTGAGGCCAGGGTCACATCACGGATGTCAATGCCATCAATGGTAATGCGTCCGCTATTGACATCATAGAACCTACAGAGGAGATGAGCTATGGTGCTTTTGCCAGAGCCTAAGACTCCCAGCAGAGCCACCAACTCCCCTGGCTGCACGCTAAAGTTGATCTTCTTAAGCACAGGAGTCCTTGAATTATAGCTAAAGCTAACATCTTCAAAAGAGACCTGTCCCCTTACGCTGTCTAACTCAATAGCATTGCGTTTCTCTTGGACTGGCGACTGGGCATCAAGTATCTCTAGGATGCGTTGCCCCGCCGATACGGCACGGGAAAAGATGTTTACTATCATTCCCAGACGGCGGATAGGCATTGCCAGTATACCCAGATACATAATGAACTGGATCAGGTTGCCTATGGTAAGGCTGCCGGCTATCACGTGGCGGCCACCATACCACAGGATAAGAACCATAGGTAGGGTTATCAGAAATACCATAAGGGGCATATTGAAAGCTCTAAGACGAGCAGCGTTGATTTGCTGGTCGTAGAGCGCTGTTGCGTCGGTAGAGAATTTTTGGCTCTCTTCCTTCTGGCGCGAGAAACCCTTTACTACTCTTATCCCGGTAAGACTCTCCTCCAGCGTGGTGCCTAGAATTCCCATTAGCTGCTGAACTTTGAGCCAGATGGGGCGGAGATGGCCACTAACGACGATAGTCCGCCAGCCAATAGCAGGCATGAAAGCCAAAGTGAACAGTGCCAGTTGCCAGTTCATCGAAACCAGTATGTAGCTGACCGCAACGAACAGGACAAATGTCTCGACTACGCCCAGCAAGCCCCACCCGAAGAACATACGTACTACTTCTACATCAATAGTGGCTCGTGACATAAGCTGTCCTGTCTGAGCCTGGTCGTGATAGGCAAAACTCAAATGTTGCAATCGGTCGTAGAGGGCATTCCGGATATCATAGGACGTTTTCTGAGAGACGACTTCACGGAAGTAGCGATTCCCGTATTCGGAGACACCCCTCAAGGCACTGGCGCCAAGCACAATCCCGGCTGCCAGCCAAAGGAAACTGCGCTCCCCGGAGCCAAGCACGGTATCAACGCCCTCACCGAGCATCCTGGGTATAGTCAGACTGAAGGCGGTGGACGCAAAAAGGCATATTAAGGCGAGAAGCAACCACCGCCAGTATTTTTGGGCGAAGACCATTAATCTTAGTAGGGTTTTCATTTCACGCTAACCTTGATAATTGTATCATAATTTCCCGTTATACTGCCACTTTTTATGCCTCTTGATTACTTCAGGATGGGGCGTGAAGACTGCTCAGTATATGCTTTGTGTTTACCAGAATAAATGATATAATTCATCTATATGGAGAAGGACTTTGAAATCGTAGACCATACCGCTGATGTTGGCATTATAGCCTATGGTGCCGATATAAGTCAGGCATTTGCCAATACGGCTAGAGCTTTGTTCAGCCTGATAACCGAGCTTGATGATGTGGCAGAGATTCTGCATCGAGATATAGAGCTAATAGCTCCTGACCAAGAGAGCCTGCTGGTAGAATGGTTGAATGAACTTATTTGTCTATTTGATACTGAGAATATTGTTTTTAAGAGGTTTGATATTACCAAACTTAACAATAGCCAACTCAAGGCTAGAAGCTATGGGGAGAAGATAGATAGCTCAAAGCATAGGTTGAAAACAGGAGTCAAGGCAGCCACTTACCATATGCTAAAGGTTGACAAAGGTGACGGTTGCAAGGTTCAAGTATTATTTGATATTTAGCGGAGGTAAAGATGCCAGCACCGTGGCAAGAAATATTAAACAAGATAGATGATTACCGCTGGGAGATTCCACAGAGCTATAAAAAAGGCATGGTAGTGCCTGGTCTAATCTTCACCAGCGAATCGATGCTCAATCATATTTGGGAAGAGCAGGTTTTCCAACAAGTAGCTAATGTGGCTTTCCTACCCGGTATTGTCAACTACTCACTGGCTATGTCTGATATTCACTGGGGTTACGGCTTCCCTATAGGTGGAGTAGCTGCTACCCGAGTAAGAGACGGGGTGGTATCGCCTGGGGGGGTTGGTTTTGATATTAATTGTGGCGTCCGACTGCTGCGGACAAATCTTACTGAGGAAGAGGTAAGACCCAAAATTGAACAGTTGATTGCTGACCTTTATGTCAGCGTTCCTTCAGGGCTGGGTTCAACGGGCAAGTTAAGGGTGAGTGAAAAGGAACTGGATAAGGTGCTGGTAAAGGGTAGTCAGTGGGCAGTAGAAAAGAGCTATGGTGAGGCAGAGGACATTGTGGTTACTGAAGAGTCAGGCTGCATAAAGGAGGCTAACCCGGATAAGGTAAGTAACAAGGCTAAAAAGCGTGGTATCCCACAATTAGGCACCCTGGGGTCGGGTAACCACTTTCTTGAGATAGAGGTGGTGGACGAAATCTATGACCAAGAGGCAGCCACGGCTATGGGTATCGGTGCTGTTGGACAAGTGCTTGTCTTGATTCACACCGGTTCTCGAGGCTTTGGACACCAGGTTTGCACTGACTATGTAGCTTTGCTAGGCGAAGCAGTAAAGAAATATGGCATTAGCCTGCCCGACCGCCAGCTTGCCTGCGCACCAGTTCAATCACCAGAAGGGCAGGATTACCTGGCAGCTATGGCTTGCGCCGCTAACTACGCCTGGACTAACCGACAATGTATCACTCACTGGACTAGAGAATCTTTCATCAAGATACTTGGTAAGAGCCTGAGGGAGCTGGGTCTGGAGCAGATTTATGATGTGGCTCACAATATCGCTAAGATAGAGGAATACACTATTGCTGGTAAGAAGCTCACCCTTTGTGTTCACCGCAAGGGGGCAACTAGAGCCTTTCCTGCTGGACACCCTGATGTGCCACATATCTACCAGAATATAGGTCAGCCAGTCCTCATTCCAGGGGATATGGGACGCTGCTCCTACGTAGCACTAGGCACAGAAATAGCTATGAAGGAGTCATTTGGCTCCACCTGCCATGGTGCTGGCCGGGTGCAAAGTCGCTCGGCAGCTAAGCGCAGCCTTAGAGGAACCGATGTTGCCAAGGCACTGGTAGCCAAGGGGATTACAGTTAAAGCCGGCAGCATGAGTTCACTGGCTGAGGAAGCCTCTGAAGCCTATAAGGATGTAACTGAGGTGGTTGATATAACCCATAAGGCAGGCATCTCCCACAAGGTAATCAGAGCAATACCTATGGGCGTAATCAAGGGGTAACACTTTGCCCTCTGCTTAGCTAAGTGTAGAATAAATTTAGGGAGAGAGAAGATGCCAATTTATGAGTATTTTTGCCCAAATTGCAAAGGCAAGTTTGAACTACTTCGCTCTATGAACTGTATTAATGAGGGTGCCTTCTGTCCCACATGCAATACTAAAGGGCAGAAGCTCTTCTCCGCATTCACTTCTTTATCTAAAGACTCCGAAGGTGTCTCCACCCCTATAGGGGGATTTGACAAATGTGCCGGCTGCACGCAGTCAACTTGCTCCTCTTGTATCTAAAGAATTTTCGGGTAGGTTCAGCATTAAAGTAAAGGAGAAGTTGATTTGAGCCTTATTACTGAGAGGACTATTGTTACTAGCCAACAAGCGGCTGTAGTTACTAAGCAGCTCCTAGATAAAGAGGGTATTTTCGCCGGCTTATCCTCAGGGGCAGTAGTCCACCAGGCCATTAAGGTTGCCAGTGAGATGGAAGAGGGCAATATTGTAGTGGTGCTAGCTGATGGTGAGTGGAAATACCTGAGCCTAGACCTCTGGACTAAAGCTAAATAGATATGGGCATCGGTCAACCTACACCAATTTATCTGCCTTCGCCAAGCCCGAAGGGCAGTATGTCACTGGAAGAAGCCATGGCTAGAAGAAGGTCAGTAAGACGCTTCACCTTCAAACCTATCTCCCAGTCACAGCTATCACAAATATTGTGGGCGGCTCAGGGTATCAGCGATACCGCAAGGAAGCATAGAACTGTCCCCAGTGCTGGAGCTACCTATCCATTGGAAGTTTTTGTTGTTTGTGGCAGGAATGCTATTGAGGGAATAAGTGATGGCATATACCACTATAATATAGATAGCCACTCATTGACCTTGCACCATAAAGGCGATATAAGGTTAGAACTAGCCCGAGCAGCACTAGACCAGGAATTTATATATGAAGCACCGGTAGATATAGTTATTTGCGCCGAATATGAGCGGATAACTCTGGGCTATGGTAGCCGAGGGGAAAGGTATATTCTTATAGAGGTAGGACATGCTGGGCAGAATATATACCTACAAGCTGAAGCTCTTGGTCTGGCGACAGTCGCCATCGGCGCCTTTAACGATGAGCAGGTCAGAGAGGTGCTACGGCTGGACAAGCAATATAAACCTTTATATATTATGCCGATGGGTAGACCTGCCTAAAATTAACACGAGTCTCTTTAATCAAGCTAATGTGATGACCAATAACCCCAGACTTCATCTCGCTCCCTAAGCCAAAATGAATAGTCATCCCCTCCTTGATAACGACCTAAATCGCGTGCTAATGTGAAGAACCCCGAACCCGGAATTCTTATATCCTGGCGGACTGCAATTGCTGAAAGCATTGGGTGCTTCTGCTGAACTTCAGAAGTAGAAATCGCCCCAAGGATTGCGAAAATTTGCCTACATTTTCCGTAATCTTTTCGCCAGTCCAAACCAACCATCTCGGCTATTTCTTTATAGGTAATTAGCTCTCTTGCTCGCGCCACCTCTCTAAGCCTCTCATAGATAGCCTCATAGGTAATCATATTAAGACCTCCTTTACTTTGAGATTATTTACTAACCTCACCCCCTTTATCCCCCTCTCCTTTAAAGGAGAGGGGGAAGAGTTTTTAGAGAGGGGGCTTCGCCCCCTCTCTTATCTGTAACTCCCCCTTCCCTTATAAGGGAAGGGGGCTAGGGGGATAGGTTGCAAAGTAATCTCAAGTAGGTTAGCTTGAAATTAACAGGTTACTTTGTTGAAGGCTTACCCAAAGCTTTTGCCTCAGCAGCCAGTATTCCAAGCTGTCGGCTAGGGCGAGCCAGCTAGCCTCTATGATATTGGTTGAGCTGCCTACAGTTCGCCATTCCTTAACCCCATCGCTGGACTCAATAAGGACACGAACCTGAGACTCGGTACCAATGCTTTCCTCAAGGATACGAACCTTATAGTCAACCAGCCTGACCTGAGCCAAGCTGGGATAGAACTGTAATAAAGCCTTGCGTAATGCCTGGTCTAGGGCATTGACTGGACCGTTACCCTCAGCCGCAGTATGCATGATTTCGGTGCCTACCCTTACCTTTACCATTGCCTCAGATAGCAACTCCTCCAGGTTCCTCTTAGTAGGGGGGCGGCGTCTTTTCTCCACTACTACCATAAAATCAACTAGTTCAAAGGGTGGTTGGTAATCTGGCTTAGCCCGGTGGACCAGTAGCTCAAAGGAGGCTTCGGCATAGTCATACTGGAAGCCACGGCTCTCCAGTAACTTAACCTGCTCTACCAGCTTCTGTGCCTCCTTACCACGCAAGGGTAGGTCAAAACCTATTTCCTTTGCCCGGTATATGATATTCGCCTTTCCTGATAGCTCAGATACCAGTACTCTTTGCTGATTACCTACCTGAGCAGGGTCTATATGCTGATAACTATCCGCCCACCTCCTCAAGCCCGAAACATGAAGTCCAGCCTTGTGACTAAAGGCACTGGAACCGACATAAGGTAAGAAGGCACCAGGAATAAGATTAGCCATCTCGCTTACATAGTGTGATACCTCGGTTAATTTAGCTAGCTGCACATCAGTAAGGCAATCAATACCCATCTTGAGCTTCAAATCTGGGATAATAGAACAAAGATTGGCATTACCACAGCGCTCTCCATAGCCATTGATAGTGCCCTGAATCTGGCTAATCCCAGCGTTTACCGCAGCTAGGGTATTAGCCACCGCCAATTCAGCATCATTATGAGCGTGAATACCCAAGGGCACATTAGTCAGCCCCCTAACCGCTTCAACGGCAACTGTTATCTCATTAGGTAATGTGCCACCGTTGGTATCACAGAGCACCAGGCAATCAGCGCCAGCCTCAGCGGCTACTTCCAAAGTACGCAGGGCATAGCTGGGGTTAACCTTGAAGCCATCAAAGAAGTGCTCAGCATCAAGGAAAACGGTAAGCCCTTTTGCCTTGAGATAGCCTATGGAGTCAACAATCATACTGAGGTTTTCCTCTAAGGTGGTCTCTAACACCTGGATAACCTGTAACTCCGAGCTTTTACCGACAATGGTAACCACCTTTACCCCGGCATCAGCTAGAGCCAGGAGGTTAGCATCAGCTTCAGCTTTAACCTTGGAGCGTCTGGTGCTGCCAAAAGCCACCAGCTTGGAGTGAGGAAGAGTTAAGCTCCGAGCCTTCTCAAAGAATTCAACATCCTTGGGATTGGAGCCAGGCCAGCCACCTTCTATAAAGTGGATGCCTAACTCATCAAGCTTCTGGGCAATCTTTAGCTTATCAATCACCGAGAAGGAAATACCCTCTTGCTAGGCTCCGTCCCGCAATGTTGTATCATAAAGTTGAACTGATGCCAATTTCTAGCCTCCCACCTTACCAGCAATTAAATCACCCATCTCCTTTGTCCCTACCTTTGTTTTACCTTCGTCCATTATATCATAGGTGCGATAACCCTGCTGTAGAACTCCATCAACGGCACTCTCAACAGTCTGTGCCTCTTTTATTAAGCCAAGTGAGTAGCGTAGCATCATAGCCACACTAAGAATAGTAGCGATAGGATTAGCCATATTCAGCCCGGCACGGCGAGGAGCACTGCCATGGATGGGCTCATACATACCGAATATATTGACCCCTTCCTGTGGCACCCCGGCCAGGCTGGCTGAGGGCAGCATCCCCATAGAGCCAGCTAGCATTGATGCCTCATCGGTAAGAATATCACCAAACGTATTCTCGGTGACTACAACATCAAAGTATTTTGGGTTTTGAATCAACCTCATAGCACAGGCATCTACCAACATGTGCTCCAGCTCTACATCAGGATATTCTTTAGCGACCTCAGTAGCCACCTGTCGCCATAGTCGGGATGACTCAAGCACATTGGCTTTATCTACCGAGATTAACTTCTTACGCCGACCTCGTGCCAGCTCAAAACCAACCTTAACAATACGCTCAATTTCCTGCTCTGAGTAGGTTAGCGTGTCAACGGCTCGTCTGCCCCGGGATGTCTGCCACTGCCTTTTGGGACGGCCAAAGTAGAGACCTCCAGTAAGCTCACGAACAAATATGAAATCTACCCCCTCAATAACCCCTGGTTTCAGATTAGTGGAATCAATAAGCACAGGGAAGACCTTAACCGGGCGTAGATTGGCAAACAGCCCCAGCCCTTTCCGCAGCGCCAATAGACCATCCTCAGGACGAACCTTAGCTTGGGGGTCATCCCATTTAGGACCACCTACGGCACCCAGCAATACAGCATCGTCGCCCTTACACATTTTAAGGGTATCCGGTGATAGGGCTGTTCCTTCCTTGTCAATAGCTACACCACCAATCAATCTGTATTGTAAATTAAAATTATGCCCAAACCTGTTGCCTATTGCCTGTAATACCTTGATTCCTTCGTTAGCAACATCAGGACCAATGCCATCACCAGGTAAAACCGCCAGATTAAACTGCATTCTAACCCCTCTTATTAGCTAATCTCTTTTTAGTATGTTCAATCAGCCCGCCGGCTGAAATAAGCTCAGCCATAAAATCAGGGTAAGGCTTAGCGGTAAAGGTTATGCCCTTAGTCCGGTTCTTTATTTGACCATTAGACAAGTCAACCTCAAGAATATCGCCAGCCTCGGCTTGAGTCACGGCATTATCACACTCAAGCAGTGGCAAGCCAATATTTATGGCATTACGGAAGAAGATACGGGCAAAGCTCTTGGCTATTACACAGGAGATACCCGCCGCCTTAATAGCTAGCGGGGCATGCTCCCGTGATGAACCACAACCAAAGTTAGTGGTCGCCATTATTATATCCCCTGGCTTAACCCTATTGACAAACTCCTTATCTATATCCTCCATACAGTGCTCTGCCAGCTCCGCCGGCTCAGACAAACTCAGATACCGAGCCGGTATAATCACATCAGTATCAACATTAGCTCCATATTTATGAACTTTACCTTTCAAGTTTTACCTCCATATTCTAGGTCGCCACCAAAAATTACCTTATAACATCGCTAGGTAGTGCGTCCTCTAATCGAAAGCCACTTAAAGACACGTCATTAATCAAACGAAACAGACCGCTACAACTTTCTCCAGAAGAAGTGATTGTTACTTTGACCAGATATCGTCCAGGATTTAATCTCCAATCCGGGTTTCTCCAAGGCGGATTAGAAAAATAGTTTTCGTTGCACCAGCCATAGCAATCAACATCGTTATCAAAACGTGCTGCCACATCCAATTTTTGGTTTTCTCCTGTATGTATATCTCTATGTAGTTCAGGAGACAGCCTTACTGGGTCAAGAATTTGTATTGGTGGTAATCCTTGAGCGAAGGCTTGAATAGGCACGGGTTCTGGTGACCTAGACCATCTTATTTGCATCGAACGTCCAAAAACATCTTGACCGTCAAGGTGATAAAATGTGATAAACCCGTAGCAACGAACTGCTGTATTGCGAGACAACCATTTTACAATACGTGGCGGTTCTTTATTTTCAATAATTAACCGCAGAAATCTGGCATTTTTGGCAGGTCTGCCCTGATATGTAACATCTACAGGAGGGTCTTCTATCCTCAAAACAAGTTTTGGTTTCCGGGTGTTCTCCAGCCAGACTACAAATACAATTGTAATCGACGCACCAATAACAATCTGAAGGACTGCCCACCAATCCATAAAAGTACTACACCTCCACCAAAACCTTTTCAAAATCCTTTACTTTGGGTGGCTTTTTGCCTTTGCCTGGTTCAATGGTGTGCCCTTCTTCTTCCAAATGGGCAGCCTGGGCTTCTACACCACCGGGATATTTCTCATTGAGTTCCCCACTGGATTTTAATGTCCGCCAGTATGGGGTAGTATTTATCTTGCCTTCGGCGGCGGCTTCCTCGGCGGCACGAGCCGCAATCCCGATAAAAATCCCGGTAGTTATCGGACAGCCGATGGTAGCACCATGTTTTCTGGCCACAATTTCACGAATTTGATTCACGGTAATAAGTTTGCCCTTAGGAACTTTTTTCATGATTTCATCTACTTCTATTGGTGCTGGAATACAAACGGAACCTGTCCCCCATCTTGTACTCATTTTGCCAGTGATTTCTACTACCTTTGGCAAATCCTTGCTATCTACCAGTTTTTCTTGCCAGGATTTGCGTTCCTTGGACACAGTCCCCTCCTTACCCCAAAATCTCTTCTGGGCTGGTAATTCTGCCCATTATAGCACTGGCAGCGGCGACAGCGGGACTAGCCAGATAGACCTCTGACTGGGGGCTGCCCATTCTACCGACGAAGTTGCGGTTGGTGGTGGAGATACAGCGTTCGCCAGCCGCTAGAACCCCCATATGACCACCGAGGCAGGGACCACAGGTTGGTGTGCTGACAGCGGCACCGGCTTCTATAAATACCTCTATTAGTCTTTCACCCAGGGCATCAAGATATACCTGCTGTGAGCCGGGGATAATAATGCACCGCACTCTAGGGTGTACCCTTCTCCTCTTCAGTATCTCGGCGGCAACTCGTAAATCTTCAAGACGCCCGTTAGTGCAGCTACCAATTACGGCTTGATTGATTTCTACATCCCCTACCTGACTAACCGACCTAGTATTAGCTGGTGAATGAGGCAGGGCGACTTGGGGCTCAAGAGACGAAACATCATAGTCAATGACTTGGGAATAATTAGCATCATTATCTGGTTCATAGACGGCATAGGGTCGTTTTGCCCTAGACTTTATGTAAAGTTGTGCCTTGTTATCTATCCTGAAAATGCCAGCTTTAGCTCCAGCTTCAATAGCCATATTTGCCATAGTAAACCGTCCGTCAACGGATAGGGCATCTATTGCCTCTCCGGTAAACTCCACTGCCGAATACAGAGCACCATCTACGCCAATATTGCCAATGGTAAAAAGAATTAAGTCCTTACC
>JAUVZA010000054.1 GCA_030602805.1 Dehalococcoidia bacterium
TTACTACTTTGTGGAATCTATTGCTATCAGCATTTTTAACCAGTCAGGCGGATGGCTGTCCGAAATCCCGAATTACCTTATAGGCCATAACATAAGTGCAATTCTGCCAGCGACTATGATGCAAGGACCCTTTGCATCATCAGGTGCTCTGCCTTCTACTCTCTATGCTTCGATTGTTCTGGCTATATACTGTGTTGTGTTTCTAGGTTTATCTTTGTACCTGTTCAAAAGGAGAGATGTTACTGCTTAAATTGACGCCCTGCAATATGGATGATACCATGGATGATGTAGATGAGTTGGTTTGATTTAGTAATAGTAGTAGTTCTGGCGGTGGGTGCCTTCCTCGGCTTGAGGATGGGTATTATCAAGGCAGTTTTGTCTCTGGCTGGAGTGATAGTAGGCGTGGTCTTGGCCGGGCAGTACTATGTTGCTCTGGCTGACGTATTACCTTTCTTTTCAGAAATCTCTAATGCGGCTAAGATTGTCGCTTTTGCTATCATACTAATCAGGGTAATAGTAATTGCTGCAGTAGCGGCTCGATTCCTGAAGTGGACGGCCTCGGCAATGATGCTGGGGTGGGTCAATCACCTTGGTGGTGCGGCTCTTGGCTTAGTGCTGGGGGCTATCTTCTGTGGTGCTCTGCTGGCTATCTGGGTGAAATGGCTGGGCGCCGGGGACACAATTACCGAATCAATGATAGCGCCAGTATTGCTGGACAAGTTCCCCATGGTGCTGGGTTTGCTGCCGGATGAATTTGATGCCGTGCGCTCTTTCTTTCAGTAGCTGGTCATGCGGTTTCCAAGGGCAGCTTGGTTACTAGTATTCCTCAGCCGGCAAGGTTTGGCGCAAATAAATTAAACGCCCAAAGCCTCCCCTGCGTTAATGGTAATAAAACTATAGCACTGAGCAGTCAATTATAAGCCAAGAGGCTGTCCAGAAATTAACATGTTTCTCTTTCGTCATTGCGAGGGGTGAAACCCCGAAGCAATCCCAAAGAGCTTAGTGAGATTGCCACGCCTGCGGCTCGCAATGACGGTAAGAGGCTCGCAATGACAAAGGTATGTTTTTCTGTAGTTTTCAGACAGCCTCTTGAGAGGGGCTTCGCCCCTCTTAAACTCTCCCACTACATATCCTGAATTATTCCCTACCACAAAATAAAGGTCGCTTATTGGGGGGGATAGGTTGCTAAGCAGTCTAAATAAATTCATTGTTAGTTTCTGCACCGTTATGGCTAAAAATAATACCTCAAAAACTAACCCTGTGCTATAATTACCCCAAAAGCAGAGTGTAGAAGGGCAATGTTCACTTACCTCCATATCCATACCGAGTATAGCCTGCTTGATGGTATGTGCCGCATCCCCCAGCTGGTGACTCGAGCCAAAGAGTTGGGGATGGACAGCCTGGCGATAACCGACCACGGCGTTATGTATGGGGCTATTGAGTTCTATTTGGCAGCTAAAGGGGCAGGTATAAAGCCCATTATCGGCTGCGAGGTTTATGTAGCTCAAGATAGCCGCTTCAGCCGTAATGCCAGCGATAAGAACAACTATCACCTTATTCTACTGGCTAAAAACCAGACCGGATACTGCAATTTAATCCAGCTCACTACCAAAGCACACCTTGAGAGTTTTTACTACAAGCCGCGGGTAGATAAAGAGCTTCTTCTAGAGTATCATCAGGGTCTTATTGCCCTCTCCGGATGTGTCGCTGGTGAGGTTCCTCGCCTTATTCTAGAAGGACGCCTCCAGGAAGCAAAACAAGCTGCCTCGTGGTATAAGCAAACATTTGGCGATTTCTACCTGGAAATACAGAGACACCCCATTCCTGAGCTGGAGCAGATAAACCAAGGGCTCATATCTATGAGCAGTGAGTTGGATATTCCGTTGGTGGCAACTAATGATGTCCACTATGTTGACCAGGAGGATGCTTCAGCCCACGACCTACTACTATGTATTGGGACGAACTCCTCTATCCATGATGAGAAGAGGATGAAGATGGCTGGCGATTTCTTCTACCTCAAAGCCCCCTCGGAGATGGTGGAACTATTCAAAGATATTCCTCAGGCAATAGAGAGCACCGAGCGCATTGCTGAAATGTGTAACCTCAAGCTTGAGTTTGGGCGCCTTTACCTTCCTGAGATAGAACTACCTGAGGGGAAGACCGCCGACCAGTTTCTGGCTGACCTTTGTTATGAAGGTCTGCCTCAATATTACCCCCAGCCTACCCCGGAGATAGAGCAGCGACTTAGCTATGAGCTGGAGGTGATAAAGCAGACCCAATTTGCTAATTACTTCCTCGTCGTCTGGGACATTATTTCCTTTGCCAGGAAGCACAACATCCTGTTTGGGGTTAGGGGCAGTGCTGCTGCCAGCATTGTCCTTCATTGCCTGGGTATCACTGAGGTTGACCCTATTGAAAATAAGCTGGTCTTTGAGCGCTTTCTCAATCTGGAACGTCGGGAGATGCCAGATATAGACTTAGATTTTGAGGATGACCGCCGTGACGAGGTTATCTCCTATGTATCACAGAAATATGGACAAGACCATGTAGCCCAGATTATCACCTTCGGCACACTAGGTGCCAGGGCAGCCCTCAGGGATGTGGGGCGGGCTTTGGGAATGCCCTATAGTGAGGTTGACCGTGTAGCCAGGCTGGTTCCCTTTGCCCCAGGTATGAGCCTAGCCAGAGCTCTGGATGAGAATAATGAACTCAAGAATATCTACTATGAGGATGCCGTAGTGCGCAACCTGATTGATTCAGCCAGGGGGGTAGAAGGAATTGCTCGCCATGCCAGCACTCATGCTGCTGGTGTAGTTATATCTAAAGAACCCCTCACCAGATATGTCCCCTTACAGCGGACAAGTAAGGATAACGGTGAAACCATAGCTATGACCCAGTTTGCTATGGAAGACATTGCCCAGATTGGTTTACTCAAGATGGACTTTCTCGGGCTGGCTAACCTCACCATTCTGGGTAAGGCAAGGGAGATTATTTATCAGAACCGTGGCATTGATATTGACCTGCATCATATCCCGATAGATGATGCTAAGACCTTTGACCTGTTGTCCTCAGGGGAAACGGCTGGCATATTTCAGTTGGAGGGAGCAGGCATGCGCCGCTACATTAAGGAGCTTAAACCAACCACCTTCAGCGATATTTCAGCTATGGTGGCACTGTATCGCCCTGGACCTATGGAGCATATTCCTACCTTCATCAAGGCTAAGCACGGCATTGAGCCTATCCACTACCCCCACCCTGCCCTAGCCAACATCCTTGAGGAAACCTACGGGGTGATTGTGTATCAGGAGCAGGTGCTATTTATTGCCCAAGCCTTCGCTGGTTATAGCCTGGGGCAGGCTGACATCTTTCGTAAGGCAATGGGCAAGAAGATTCCTGAAGTTATGCGGAAAGAGAGGCGGAGCTTTATGACTGGAGCCAAGCGTAACGGATTCTCAGCTGAGGTAGCCAGTGAGGTTTTTGCCCTCATTGAGCCCTTCGCTGGCTATGCTTTCAATAAAGCTCACAGTGTCAGCTATGCCCTTATTGCCTATCACACCGCCTATCTCAAGGCAAACTACCCGGCAGAATATATCACCGCTTTTCTGATTACCAATGCTGGGCAATCGGAGAAGGTGGCTAGTGCCATTGCTGAGTGCCGCCGCCTGGACATTACCGTGCTACCGCCTGACATAAACCGTAGTCAAGCCAGCTTTTCTATAGAGAAGGATAGTAAAGACAATGCCCCTGCCATCCGCTTCGGATTAACTGCTATTAAGAATGTGGGGCTGGGGGCAATAGAGCCTATCATTGCTGAGCGCGATAAGGGAGGCGACTTCAAATCTATTGAAGACCTGTGCCGTCGTTGTGACCTGCGTGGTATAAACAGGCGGGTGCTGGAAAGCCTGATTAAGGTCGGAGCCTTGGATTGCCTGGGCAGTCGTGGGACTCTACTTCACAACACTAATCGCATCCTATCCCTAGCTCAACGGGAGCAACACCTCCGGGAAACAGGGCAATCAACTATGTTTGACCTGTGGGGGGAGGCAATGCCGGTTCCCACGCCCAGCCTTGACCTTGAGGCAGCTGACATCTCTATTAAGGAGAAGCTCGCCTGGGAGAAGGAGCTGATGGGAGTATACCTCTCCGAGCATCCCTTGAGCGCGGTTGCGGCTAAGCTGGCTTCAGGAAATACTACCCTGTGCGGACAAATTGATGCCGAGCTAGTAGGGCAAACTGTTGTTATCGCTGGAATGGTAGCCTCGGTTCGTTACCTGTTCACCAGAGATAGACGTCCCTTTGCCAGCGCTGTTCTGGAAGACCTTGATGGCAGAATTGAGGTTATGGTTTGGCCCAAGCTCTATTCCGATACCAGAGACCTATGGCAGGAAGGGGATATACTACTGGTTGAGGGTAAGGTAAGGCTAAGGAATGACCGGGTGCAGTTAAACTGTGACCATGTGCGCCGCTACCAGCCAGAGGCAGCTCAAGGTGAAGAGGTAGTTACTTCTCAACCTACTAAGCTGCCAATAGTAGCTGAGGAAGCTGCCGCCTACACTGCACCTGCCGAAAGTCGCCGACTGGTAATCAGCATCAGTCAGACCAGTGATAAGGATACTGATATAGCCTATCTGCATAAACTGATTGATACCCTGAAAGAATTCCCTGGGCAGGATGAGGTCAGCCTGCGGGTTGCCAATGAGGAAAAGATTATCAACCTCAAGCTGTCCAATATGCACACCGGCTACTGCTCTGAACTTCATCAGCGGCTGGTAGAGCTGGTGGGCGAAGACGGGCTGAGGGTGGAGCTGATATAGAAACCTTTACCCTTTGGTGCTAGAATATGTAAAAAGAGGGACAGTTAAAGATGCCCGCTAATGGCAAAGCAGAAGGACACCGAAAAAGACTGCGGGGAAGGTTTATTAAGTCGGGGCTGGCTGGCTTCCACGACTACGAAATCATTGAGTTGCTCCTAACCTTGGGCTCACCCCGTAAGGACTGTAAACAGCAGGCAAAAGAAGCCATTAAGAAATTCAAAACCCTGAGAGGCGTCCTGGAAGCCTCTCCCCAAGAGCTACAGCAGATAGATGGAATTGGTCATCATAGTGCCTTTGGTATCAAATTGGTGCAGGAAGTAGCCAGGGAGTTTCTCAAGGAGAAGATTATTGATAAGCCCGTCTATAAATCCTCTAAGGAGATTTTTGATTATCTCTACCACTCAATGCGAGACCTCAAGAAAGAGGTATTCAAGGTTATTTGTCTAAACAGCCAAAACCAGATTATTGGCACCGCCGACCTCTTTGAAGGCACCATAAATAGCAGCTCAATCTCCCCCCGTGAGGTTATAGAGGGTGCCATTAACTATCATGCTGCCTCCCTGATTTTTGTCCATAACCACCCCTCAGGCAACCCTGAACCCAGCCGAAGTGATAAAGAGCTAACCAGAGACTTGGTCTATGCTGGAAGCATTATGCGGATTAGGGTCTTAGACCACCTCATAATAGGCAATAACAGATACTTTAGCTTTGCTGGCGAAGGACTAGTTGAGGAATACGAACTGAATTTCTTGAACCTGAAAATGAGGGGGGTATCTGAGGCTAGACGAAGGCTATACCGGGCTAAATTATTTACCCCCTAAGCCTCCCTGGCACCCATAACCACAAGCACCAAACCCGTTGTCCCCAATTGACACAAAAATGCCATCCTATCCCCGATTGATACAAAAGTATCATCTTTTGATACAAATTTTGATACAAAAGTATCATGATAGGCGTGAGGTGTTGTCCCCAATTGGCAGTTGACAGCAATGCTAGTGGAATATATAATGACAGTAGGGATGGGTAATTTATTATCTGAAAATAGATACACCAGTGGGGTGAGCGTAGGGTAAGTTTCTAGGTGGGTTCGGAGGCATCAATGAGTATGGGTGTGTCCGATAAGAGGGAAACTAGAGAATCGGGAATCTCTTTTGTAGGTGTTGTTCCTTGGGGGACACACTTTTGTCTATTTTATGACACTAAACAAGACTTACTTGATATTTTGGTGCCTTATTTCAAAGCAGGATTAGAAAATAATGAGTTTTGTGTGTGGATTACTTCGGAACCTCTTAGTGAAAAGGAAGTTAAGGAAGCAATGAGGAAGGCTGTGCCTGATTTTGCTCAATATCTAAAAGAGGGACAGATAGAGATTATTCCCCATACCGAATGGTATCTCAAACACGGTGCCTTCAATCTACAAAGAGTTCTTAATGCCTGGATTGATAAACTCGAGCAATCTCAAGCCACAGGTTATGATGGCATGAGAGTAACCGGTAGTACAGCTTGGCTTGAAAAAGAAGATTGGAGAAATTTCATTACTTATGAGGAAGAAGTAAATAATGCCATCGGTAACTGTCATATGCTCGCTATTTGCACTTATTCCCTTGATAAGTGTGGATTTGGCGAAATCATAGATGTGGTGCAAAACCACCAGAACGTTTTAATTAGGTGGTACGGCAGTTGGACTTTTACCGGAAGCGCCGAGTACATACGGCTACAGCACGACCTAAGTGAGCGCAACCGGGCGGGTGAGAAAATCCTGCAGCAAAATAGATTATCAGAGGATATATTGGATATATTAAATTCTCTCGCTTATCCCGTCTATGTTGTAGATGCTAATGATTATACGATTAAGATGGCGAATGCAGCTACGAAAATAGGCAATTTATTGGGAAACCTAACCTGTTATGTCACTATGCATAAAAGAGACGAACCATGTGGACGCGTGGGGCTCCTTTGTACGGTTGAAGAAGTGAAGAAAACCAGAAAACCTGTAGTTGTGGAGCATATTCATTGTGGTGAAGATAGCAGGGCCAGAAACGTTGAAGTTCATGCCTATCCCATTTTTAATACTGAGGGAGAGGTCATCCAGGTGATAGAGCATTGTTTGTACATCACCAAGTTCAAGCGGGCAGGAAAGAATCAGGAGACGACTGTACCAGCGACATCAGAAAGACAATTGACGCCACTACAGGGAAGGTTTATCAGGTCGGGTTTTGAGGGCTTTAGCGACCGAGAAATCCTTGAATTGTTCTTGAGCCTATGCTTACCCCGCCGAGAGTGTCGGAAGCTGGCGAAAGAGTGCCTCGCTAAATTCAAAGACCTCAGTGGATTCCTGGCTGCTTCCCCTCAGGAACTTGAGCGAGTTGGACTTACGCTCCGTTCTATATTTAGCATCAAGGTTCTCCGCGAATTGCCCGCAGAGGTTCTTAAAAAGAAGATTATTGAACAGCCTTTTTATAAATCCTCTAAAGAGGTTTTTGACTATCTCTACTACTCAATGCGAGACCTTAAGAAAGAGGTATTCAGGGCTATCTATCTAAATAGCCGAAACCAGATTATTGACACGGTCGACCTCTTTGAAGGCACACTGGAGAGTATTCCCATCCGTCCCCGTGAGATTGTAGATAGTGCTATTAAGCATGGCAGCGCCGCCGTAATTTTTGTCCATAACCACCCTTCAGGTGACACTACCCCCAGCCGGGGTGATAAACAGCTCACCAGAGACCTAGTCTTTATCGGGAATATTATTCAGATTAAGGTGTTAGACCACATCATAATAGGTGGCAACGAATACTTTAGCTTTGCTGACGAAGGACTGATTCAGAAATACCAAGATGATTTCCTGAACATGAGAATAAGAAGACTTGATGATGGAGCGCCTTTAAGACTAAGTAAAGTTTCTACCGTGCATACTAACTAATGAACGTCCTTTTTAGACTAATCTTTTCCCTTTACTTCCGTTATAGTATAGTGGATAATTGATAACGAGGGGGATTTAATGAAAAGGCTTTTGATTTTGGTGGCAGTGGCAGTGATAGCTATCTCCCTAGTGGCTGGGTGTGTGGAGGTTAAGACCTATACTGACTCAGGGCAAACAATAGACATTGGTGTTAACCAAGAATTTGTTATCGCCGTTGGTGCCAATCCTACCACCGGCTATGACTGGGAGGTAAGCCTTGATGAGACCATACTTGAGCTGGTGGAAAAGACATATAAGCTGGCTGAAGAAGCAGAGCACGAAATAGTTGGTGCTGGTGGAGTTGATTATTTCCGATTCAAGGCGTTAAAGGCAGGCGAGGCTGAGATAACCATGGTCTATAAGCGACCATGGGAAGAAGAGGATATAGCCCAGAAGGTATTTACCATTAATATAGAGTGACACTTTATCTAATATTGGCTTTGGCTTCTAGAGAGAGAAGATACCGCTTCATCTCCACTCCCCCGCTAAAGCCACCAAGCTTGCCATCGCTGGCTACTACCCGGTGACAGGGGACGATAATGGGCAGAGGGTTTTTACTTAGGGCTTGCCCCACCGCCCGCATTGCCTTAGGTCTTTTAATCTGCTCAGCTACCCAGGCATAGCTTCTGGTTTCACCATAAGGGATAAGCCTGGTTATCTCCCATACCTCACGTTGAAAGGGGGTAGCTCGGGAGAGGTCAAGCTTATCAAGAAATGTTGTCCTATGACCACTGAAGTAAACGTTGAAGCATTCCATTAAGTCATCAAACAGGCGAGGAGACCATAGGGCACAGTTTACACTATTACCTAGTAGCTGACACGCTTCTTGAGCTGAGGGCTGGGGTAAGGTAGTGCCCAGCAGCCCCTTTGCCGAAGCCAACATTCCTATCCAACCTATATCGGTACTAAAAGTGATGTATCTTAGCCTGCCTGTCATAATATTGGTTGCCATCTTTACTTACCCTAGCTCAGGTTCAATCAGACCGTTGTTGTGAAGTTATATCTACCTCACCCCCTATGTCCCCTTCTTTTTCAAAGGAGAGGGGGAATTATTTATAACAAGAGAGGCGAAGCCTCTCTTAAACTCTCCTTTATTATTTACTCCGTTCAAGGGACTATTGCCCCTCTTAAACACCCGTCAAATCTCTCTGGCTAGCACTAGCCCCCACACCGAGGTGGCTCCGGTTGCTTTTAGCGCCGCAGCGCAGGCATCAAGGGTAGCCCCGGAGGTGGAAACATCATCTATGAGCCATACTTGCTTGCCCCGTAGCCTGCAGTCGCGGCAGGTAAAAGCATTGGCTACATTGCTCCGCCGTTCATCCACGGTTGAAGTTTTAGCTTGGGGAGGAGCATGCCGCTGTCGGATAAGGCAGTCGTCGACTACAGGTAGGCTGGTGAGTTTGCCTAGCTCTTTGGCCAGCAGGCTGGATTGATTATAGCCACGCTCCCTTACTCGTTTCTGGTGAAGTGGCACCGGCACTAGAACCTCTCCGGGCATAGGGTTGGTAACAAGATAATCGTTTAGCAACTTAGCCAGGGTCACAGCCAGGGCTCTGAGGTTTCTATATTTTAGCTGATGGATAGCTTGGCGTATTACTCCATCAAATCGAAATGGGGAGCGAATGCCATCTATCTCCGCTTGCCAGCCAACACAGGCGGGGCAAAGTATGCCACTGGGTTGTGGTTTACCACATCTGGGGCAAAGCGGAGGCATAATCCGAGGTAGCGAGCGGTGGCAGGAGTGGCAAATAAAATCACCCTCCTTACCACAACCCACACACCACTGTGGGAATAGAAGGTCTAGTGCTATCCCCTTGAGTTTAGCTAACCGAGGAAGGACATTCACCACTATAATCTAGAGCTTCAGGGTGAGCGCTAAATATTTTAGCGGGAGCGGGCAGTGTGGAGTGCGCCGCTCATAATGGGTTCATTAATATAGACGTCGCCATTCCTGATTTTCAGGTTGAAGCCACAGTCAGGGTTGGTGCAAACCCAGGCTTTGTAGTGAATATCTGCCCCTTGACCGCCAAAGTCAGATAAGGGCACCAGGTCTCCAGTCTTGCACTTCTGGCATTTGGGGAAATTGAATTGTTCCATGAAGTCCACCTCCCAACCGAAATTGAGTTTTCTGTAGTATACACTAATTGGTGGCTGTTGACAACAGTTTTTTTAACTCAACCGAGCTAATAGAACTGTAAGTAGCTCCTTCCCTGATAAATTGGTTTCCCACCAGAAGCCAGAGCTAGTTCAGAAGCTAGTTTCTCCCGGCGGCATTATGGCAATATGCGAAAATTCCTTGTCTCTTGAGCCATGCCAATGTCTCTCGCCGGCCGGAATGAAGATAAAAGTGTCTGGCAGCACCGTTACTTCCTCACTCTCTGTCGCCACTATTCCTGTTCCCTTAGTAACATATAAGATTTGGTTAAACGTGTGGGTATGGAATACATTTACAGCACCGGGGCTAAAATTTATAACGGCCACCCGAAGCTCGTCTTTACTCTCACCGATAATGCCTTGTCTACTTACCTTGCCCCTGAAAATCTTACTCGTGCTTTCCTGGGCTTCGATGTCGCTAGTCCTTACTACTTTCATCATTTACCTCCCAAGATTTTGACAGATATTGACCGTCCGATTTTATATGTCCTATTGCCTCACCCCCTTAAACCCATTCTTTAGAATTCGGTGGTTCCTACTGACTACTGCTTTTAGGCTCTTTCAATCTTCCCTTAATAAACGACTTTTGTTTAGCTCAACTAAACTAATTCGACTATAAATAGCGCCTTCCCTGGTTAACTGACTCCTCATCAGGCTGATAGCATCTACCTTAATGGTATAAGCTGCCTCAAAGCTGGTGGTGGCTATAAGCTGCCCAAAGCTTTGCTGCTCATCTAATGATGCGCGGTTGCGAAGGCGAGCTAAGGTCAAATGAGGTGTAAATGGTCGTGTCTCAGGCGCAAAGCCCAGGCGAGCCAAGTTGGACTCAAGGTGTTGTTGAAGCCGGCTAAGCTTATCTACCTCCCCGCTTATTCCTACCCAAGCCACCTGAACTCGTTTCCAACTGGGGAAAACTCCCAAGTCTTTGACTTCTAGATGGAAGGGAGAGATTCCCTGAATAGCTTCCTCCATCGCCTTGGTTATTTTACTAATCCTATCTACGGCAATACTGCCCAGGAACTTTAGTGTCAGGTGGATACTATATGGGTCAACCCACTTCACCCAAGGCTGCTTACTCATTTTCAGTTGGGCCTCGAGCTGGGTAAGCCCCAGCTTTAACTCATCGGGTAGCTCAATAGCAATAAAAGAGCGAACCTGTTCCATAGCTCAAGCCTTATTTGCCCTTAATGCCCAGCAGCCTCTGGGCATTGCCCGATAGAATCAAATCCCTTGTTTCCTCAGGCAAATCCAGAGACCTAATCTCCTCTAGCAATCGGTTCTGTGCCAGTAAAGGGTAGTCACTGCCGAAGAGAATCTTGTCAGCACCAACAAGCTGGATAACCTGATTATAAATCTGAGGACTATACAGAAAGGGTGAGGCTGCGGTATCAAAAAAGACATTGTTCATAGCCTGTTTTACTTCGGGCATTAAAGCATAGAAGGGTAGGCCACCACCCCAGTGGGCACAGACTATAGTTAAATCAGGGTAGCTGGTAATAAAAGGATAGAGCATATCTGGAGTAATAGTCCCCTTACCTGGATAGTTATGACCCACTGGCTCAGAGGCATGGGTAAGCAGAATTAGCTTATGCTTCCTTATTACCTTAATAAGGGGCTCTATCACCTCCTCA
>JAUVZA010000083.1 GCA_030602805.1 Dehalococcoidia bacterium
GTGATTTGTTCACCACTGACTCCTTCTGGCCATCAACACTAGAGGAATGGGTCAAGCAGGGTGCCCCTAAGGAGATAATAAACCCTCCCTTTCACAGGGACTATTTTCAATTCCAGCGTATACGTGCGCTGGCTGAACGCCATTTCCTCCTTCGTATACGCAGGCTGGCTGAAACTAACTCCGGTGCCCTTGGGGAGGGTCGAGAGGAATTACCCTCAAAGATTGACCTCGGTCATGGTATCACGGTGGGAGCGAGGGCTCTTTCACAACTCGTTCCCATTTATGAGCCCAGGGTCGTCTCAGAGGATGAACATACCGTTACTCTGATAAATGCTGACGGCCAGACAGTCAAGTATATCAAGGACCGCCTTGAAGCGATGATGCCTACATATCTTGACTGGCCGGTTAAGGATAGGGCTACCTGGAATGAGCATAAGAAGCGGCTCGACCCTAATACCCCTGAACGATGGCCCTCCGATTGGAATGCCTATGTTCAGAAAATGAACAGTAAAAGTGAGCCACTATCATTGGGGGTGGGTAGCTTTTATGGCTTCTTACGAGAATGGGTAGGGAGCGAAAGAATACTTTACATGTTCTATGATGACCCCAACCTCATTGAGGACATGATGGAGCAGGTGCTCTACCTGGAAACTGAGGTCATCAAACGTGTGCTAAAGGACATCAAGATTCAGCGAGCTGCCTTCTGGGAGGATATGGCCTACAAGGCTGGTCCGCTGATTTCACCAGCTATGGTGCGGAAGTTTATGATGCCTCGCTATAAGAAGATTACTGACCTTCTGCACAGTTACGGTGTTGATGTAATCTATTTAGATAGTGACGGCAATGTTGAACAACTCATTCCCTTCTGGCTTGAGGTAGGAATCAATTTTATCTATCCATTTGAAGTGGCCGCTGGGAATGATGCTGTTGCCATGAGGAAGAAGTACGGGAAGGATTTAATAATAGGTGGCACCATTGACAAACGAGCACTTATCAAGGGGAAAGAGGCGATACGAGAGGAAGTTATGTCCAAAGTCCCGTTTCTGCTAGAGACCGGGGGTTACTTCCCATCTGTAGACCATTTGGTACCACCTGATGTAACTTTTGAGAACTATTGCTACTACATCAACTTGATGCGGGAGGTTGCCGGACTCGAGGAGCTACATAAGTGGTAAAGAAAGCTGGTCCTGCCGGGGGAAACTGAGGTGCCGGGGCTTTTCTTCTCCCCCGGCTTAAAATCTTCTTCTCCCCTCCCGTGTGGTGCCTCAGCTGTAATCGGGCTTAGCGGCAGGGCCAGTTATGAGATGCCCTAGGAGGTTAAAATGCCGCGAGTAAATATCCATTTGAATTTTAGGGTGTGAAAGGCACCTCTAATAAAAACAGGGAGTTAAGCATATGGTCAGAGGAAAATATCTGGCATCTTTGAAAGAGAGCATTGTAAATCTGGATTTCAACGCTGTTGTAGAGACCGCTAAGGAGGCGATGGATGCAGGTGTAGACCCACAGATAGCTATAACGGATGGCATAGTTCTTGGAATGACCATCATTGGCGAGAAGTATGAGACTGGCGAATACTTCCTGTCCGAGCTGGTTGTGGCCGGTGAGGTCATGAAGGAAGGCATGAAGGTTATTACTCCCTACATAAAGGGAGGCAGCGCAAAGAAATTGGGGGCGGTGGTAATAGCTACAGTTGAAGGGGACAACCATGACCTTGGCAAAAACATAGTAACGACTCTCCTGAGAGTGCACGGTTTCGAGGTGGTTGATTTAGGGACAGATGTACCTACGGATACGATTATCAATGCCGTGAAAAAGCGTAAGCCTGACATATTAGGTTTGTCAGCGCTACTCACAGTGACTATGCCCAAAATGGGGGAAGCAATAGAGTCCCTAAAGATGGCAGACCTCAGGGAAAAGGTTAAGGTAATCGTTGGAGGGTCGCCTGTAACCTCGGAATTCGCAGAAAGCATCGGGGCTGACCATTGTGCTGCCAACGCATTAGAAGGAGTAAAGAAGTGCATGGAGTGGGTGACCCCACGGGAGACGAGGTAAGCATGACTGAGATGACTCGACGTGAAAGAATAATGACGGCAACTCGCAAAAAACGCGCGGATAAGTTGCCCTTCTTTAGCCTCTGGAGACACAGCCAGATAGGCTGGGCAGAGCGAGAATGTAGAAACAGGGGCATGGGCATGTACTGGCAAAGGCCACCTTACATCATGAAAATGCACGGTGTGAAGAGTACTGAGACACAGGTCATAGCATCAGGGGCAGTAGTATTACGCCGAACATATTCTACACCAGTGGGTAGTATCTATCTAGATGAGAAGAGGGAGCCTGGCGTTGAGCAATGGAAGGGGTTAGCAAGTTGGCGGGATGTGTCACCGTGGCAGACAGAACGCCTAATTAAAGGGCCTGAAGACTACAAAGTCCTCAAATACATGGTTGAAAACACAGAATACATTCCCTATTACTTCCCGATTGAACAGGCAATGGACTGGCTGGGTGACGATGGCGTTGTTGTCGACAGGCTGCCACACTCACCCATGCAGATGTTAATGATTGACTGGATAGGGAGCGAGGGTGGGAGATTCTTCATCCATCACGCAAAATACCCCGACCTAGTTGAGGACCTCTACAGAGCTATCAGTAAGAGTCGCGAGCCGTTGTATGAGATAGCGGCAAAATCGCCAGCGCCTATCACTTCATGCGGCGACAACATTGACGGAGTTCTGGTTAACCCAAAGCTGTTCCAGAAGTACTTTATGCCAGAGTACGAAAAACAGGCAAAGGTTTTACACGAACACGGAAAGCTTATGCAAGTCCACATGGATGGAAGAGTAGGCGTTCTTAAAGACCTAATCACAAAGACTCCAATAGATATAGTCGAGGGACTAACTTCACCCCCTATGGGTGACCTGCTCATAGGGGAAGCACTCTCCCTCTGGAAGGACAAGGTTGTTTGGACTGGCTTTCCAGGATCGGTGCTTATCCTTGGGCCAGAGGCAGTGAAGAAGCATGCTCTGAACCTTCTAAGAGAGGTTGGCTCAGGCGACAGGCTGGTCATCGAACTGTGCACAGAAACCCTCTTATCCGATGAAAATCTCCTACTGCTAACCTCCATCCTAGAGAACGCAGACCTTCCACTGACGAAAGAGAAGATCGATAGAATCGAAAGGTCTCTAGCCTAAAGCTAAAGCAGTTTTAATACAACCTCTAAAGTATTGACCAAAATACAAGACCCAGAGTGGCTGAGTATCAAACAAAAAGCTGGTCCTGTTGGGGGAAACTGAGGTGTAATATGATTCAAGGGCTCATAACCCAAAATCAGAGAAGAAATTGAAACAGTTACACTATGGCTGGGTAATGGTTATTATCGCTACCTGTCTCTTCGCTGTAAGTGGGATTGTAGTTTATACCTTTGGCTTATTTTTAATTCCATTGACAACAGCCTTTACCTGGGACAGGGGAGTCTTATCAGGCGCTGTTTCAGTGGCTTGGTTAATAGCTGGCTTTCTGGCTATCCTTAGCGGAAGATTAAGTGATAGATATGGCCCCCGAATCCTAATTACCCTTAATGGACTACTAGTCGGAGCAGGATTTTTATTACTGTCCCAAGCTAATTCCTTATGGCAGGTGTATTTAAGCCGGGGATTTTTGATGGGGGTTGCCGGTGCTTTTCTTTATACTCCTGTTATGTCTACCATACCCAGGTGGTTTGCCAGTAGGAGGGGGCTAGCCATTGGTATTGCTGCCGCTGGGTTCGGCTTAGGTGGGATGTTTGCGCCGCCCTTAGCTCAATGGCTTATATCTACCTATGGTTGGCGCCAAGCCTTTCTTATTCTGGGTTTAATAACCTTAGCCATCATTGTCCCCTTGGCACAATTTATGAAACATAGCCCCCAGCGGATAGGGCTTAAGCCATATGGAGAGAAGGAACCAATAGAAGATAAACAACTCGCAGCTATAGAAGGGGTTTCTTTCAAACAAGCAATTAAAACCAGCCATTTTTGGCTCTTTAGTATAATACTAGCTGGCTTCTTCTTTTGCGTGCAAGTGATAATTGTTCATCTTGCCCCCTACGCTGTCGATATCGGGATTTCAGAAGCAATAGCTGCTAGTATGCTATCTGTTATTGGTGGATGTAGTGTTATCGGGCGGCTCTCCGTGGGCTTTATCTCCGATAGGGTAAGCAGTAGGATAGTCTTGATTGTCTGTGTTACCACTGCAACATTAGCTCTAATATGGCTTACATTTGCTAAAGAAATCTGGATGTTCTATATATTTGCTGGGGTCTTTGGTATTGCCTATGGGGCTATGGTTCCACTAGAAATAACCTTACCGGTGGAATTCTTTGGTCTTCGCTCTTTAGGGACGATACTTGGGGGTATCATGTTTGTTAGTACCATTGGTGGAGCTTTAGGGGCGCCTGTAGCTGGAAGTATCTTTGAGGTAAAGGGAAGTTACGATTTAGCTTTACTAACCAGTGTAATAGTTAGTGCGCTGGCTCTTATCCTTAGTCTGATTTTATTACGTGTTCCAAGGAGACATAGTGTCCTGTTGACCAAAACAAGGTATCCTAAAGAGCCTATCATACGCCTATAATTGGTTTGAGCTATTTTATAATAGTGTTAAAGGAGGATTAAAGTGTTCAACGAGGCTCAAATTATAAAAGGCAATTTTGAGGAGAGACATTGATAAATACCAAGCCCTATGTTACTTACTTGTCTAGACCCCTAGAAACACAGCAAGTCGATAGCGTCATCAGTAAGTGCTATGTCAATGAAGCCGGACAGGTCAGCTTTGGCGTTATCAATTATGTCCCCGGCTGGTTTATTGCTTTACATCACCATCATACCTGGGAGCTTATTCTTATTGATAGTAGCTCGGCTGGGCCAGGCTATACCTTCTTTGGGGGGCAGTGGTGGCGGGCGGAACCAGGTAGTGCTGTGTTTATTCCGAAAGGATTTTCTCATGCTTGGTCTTCAGGTAATGATAAAGGGTTTAAGATGCTATGGATCTACGGGGGTTCGCATAAGGAAGCTGATCGCCTTTACGATGTCGACCCTCAAACCTTCCGGCCAATTACCCAAGAGGAAGAAAAAGCCGCCTTAGCCTGGACAGGTGAGAATATAGAGTAATCGTCAGAAAGGAGAACATAAAACATGTCCCGAGAAAAGTTACTAGCAGAAATAACTAAAAATTACGAAGACACACTGGTGCCCTTCCTAGAGAGCTACTAACTGAAAGAGCTGGTCCTGTCGGGGGAAACTGAGGTGCCGGGGCTTTTCTTTTTCCCTCCGGCTTAAATGGCTCCTTCCCCTCCCGTGTGGTGCCTCAGCTGTAATCGGGCTTAGCGGCAGGGCCGGCTATACAAAATGGGAGTGAAGACCAATCAATATGGGGTACCCTAGGAGGTTAAAATGAATATCTACGTAGGCAATTTATCACGGGAGGTCACTGAGAAGAATTTGCGACATGCTTTTGAAGGCTTCGGGCAGGTCAAAGATGCCAAGGTTATTACAGACAAGGAGACCGGCATATCGAGAGGATTCGGATTTGTAGAGATGCCTAACAGTGCAGAAGCCGACGCCGCAATCAGCGGCCTCAACGCCAAACTGCTGAATGGACAACGAATTGTTGTTAATAAGGCTCGCCCTCGCTCTAAAGGCCCGCGGGGAGATCGGTAATGACTGAGGGAAAGAACAGTCAAAATTTGAGAGGCTACATGTGCTGGTTTTAATATTCATAGTGGTATTTACGATAGCATATCATCATTTTCAGAAGGGAAGGGGTGAATTATGAACTGGGTAGACTTGGCGATAAAGCTGGCGATTGTGATTGTGCCGACTTTGGCCTTGGTGGTCTATCTATTAAAAAGGGTGTGAGCTATGTTTATAACCTGGAGCGATTTCTGGGCTCCAACCTGGGGAGATATCGGGGCTATCTTCGCTGTGCTGGTGGTCGGTAGCTTTATAGCTGGCTTTATTGAAAC
>JAUVZA010000024.1 GCA_030602805.1 Dehalococcoidia bacterium
CCAGGTGGTAATCTCCAGCTATGGTCCTCACTTTGGGGAAGAGGCGCCTCTAGTAGGTAGGCGTGGCTCGGGAACTATCTTTTTCACCTATTGTAATCTACGCTGCGTCTTCTGCCAGAATTATACTATAAGCCAATTAGGTGAAGGTGGGGCTGTTGACAGGGAAGAACTGGCCGGGATGATGCTTTCCCTTCAGGCAAAGGGCTGCCACAATATAAATCTAGTAAGTCCAACTCATGTAGTGCCCCATATCTTGGATGCTCTGGAGCTAGCAGTAAGCAAGGGTCTCTATCTACCTCTGGTATATAACTCCGGTGGCTATGATTCTGTGGAGACCCTGGAGCTGCTCGACGGGATTGTTGACATCTATATGCCTGATATGAAGTATTCCGATGAAAAGACCGCTGAGCAATTATCTGGGATAAAAGACTACCCCAAAGTAAACAAAGCAGCCGTCAAGGAAATGCACCGTCAGGTGGGCGACCTTGAGATAGATAAGCAGGGCGTAGCCCAGCGCGGTCTTCTGGTGCGCCACCTGGTGCTGCCTAACCGGTTAGCTGGAACTCAGGAGGTAGTATGTTTCCTTGCCCAACAAATCTCCACCAATACCTACCTGAATATTATGGCTCAGTATCACCCCGGCTATAAAGCCTTTGATATACCACAACTAGCCCGGGCGGTGAATAGACAGGAGTTCCTTGAAGCTATTGACTTGGCTCACCAGCAGGGCTTAAACAGACTGGATAGAGACCACTTCCCACTCCCATTAAGGCTCATCTTAAGATAAAGGAATGAATAATGGCTGACCTAGCCTCGGTTCGGGTAGTAGTATATGGCTATGTTCAAGGCGTCTTCTTCCGTGCCTTTGCCTCCGGACAGGCTAGAGAGCTAGGCCTAACCGGCTATGTGTGCAACTTACCCGGTAGAGAAGCAGTGGAGGTAAACGCTGAAGGGGAAAGGAAGCAGCTAGAAAAGCTAATTGACTGCCTTAAGCTGGGACCACCTACAGCTAGAGTGGGGAAAGTAGTAACCAAGTGGTCAGAATATACCGGAAATTACTCCGGCTTTAGTATAAGATACTAATTAGTCTTACATCAGGGATTTAAAAAAACCTTAGGTAACTAGAGCCTCACTACTGCTTTCTGGCTCCCGAAATAGCATCCAGCCTGAGGAGGAAGCTCTATCGTACCTTACTAGAGGGGCACAAATATTTTGCAATAAATATTTACTTGACAAATATTAGAAATAGTGGTATTATATAAGTTTGTAATTATGCCTCTTATGGGTTTTACCTTATTACATTTCTTCATTAGCCAAGCCACAGGTCATACTTTGGGTTAGCGCTGTAATAATGCCAAAAATTCTGAGCGTCTGTTTGAGGAGTAGAGCTAGAGATGGTTTTTATGTCACCAACGCATACTGAAAGGAGAATGCCTCCTATTCCTAGAAAATCTTATGCTAGGTTATCCCAGATACTAGATATCCCCAATCTGATTGAAGTTCAATTAGACTCATTCCGATGGTTTCAAGAAGAGGGGGTAAAGCAATTGCTGGAGGAGGTATCTCCCATCAAGGACTTTACTGGCAACAAGCTGGAGCTTAGCTTTATAGGCTACGAGTTCCGTATCCCTCGTGGCTGGAAAACTGAGGAAGACTGTCGTCAACGAGACCTGACCTATTCGGTTCCCCTCTATGCCAGGGCAAAGTTACTAGTTAAAGGAACAGGGGAAATCAAGGAACAAGACCTATTTTTTGGTGATATCCCCTTGATGACACCTAAAGGCACCTTTATTATTAGTGGAACTGAACGGGTAGTAGTAAGCCAGCTACTCCGTTCTCCTGGCGTTTATTTTACCATTAAGGAAGATGTAACTAGTGGCCGTAGATTGTGCCAGGCTAAGCTAATCCCTACCCGCGGGGCTTGGCTAGAGCTTGAGACCAGCAACCGGGATGTAATCTCAGCCAAGATAGACGGCAAACGGAAGATTCCTATTACTACACTGCTACGGGCTATCGGTTACAGTAGTGATGAGCAATTGCTCAACTTGTTTCCTGGAGAGGATACCTCTTCGGAACACCAATTTATTAGGTCAACTATGGAGCGTGAGCCCTTGGTTAGGGATGAGGCTGGGGCTCTGCTCGATATCTACAGAAAGTTGCGCCCTGGAGACCCATCCAATATTGGAAGTGCCAGGAAACTAATAAATAACCTATTCTTTAATTCCCTACATTATGACCTAGGGCGTGTGGGTCGTTATAAGCTTAATAAGCGATTAGGGTTTAATATCGACCTGAAAGAGCGAGCTTTAACCAATAAAGATATTATCGAGATAGTCAGGCACATTATTATGGTTAATAATGGCGATGATACCCCCGATGATATTGACCATCTAGGGAATCGGCGGGTGCGCACTGTTGGCGAGCTGATTCAAAACCAGTTTCGTATTGGGTTGTTACGCTTAGGGCGAGTAACCAAGGAGCGTATGAGCATTATCAGCACTGAGGCAGTTACTCCCAGCGCTCTAATCAACATTCGCCCCATAGTGGCTGCTATTAAGGAGTTCTTCGGTGGCTCGCAGCTATCACAATTTATGGATCAAACTAACCCATTGGCTGAGCTAACTCATAAACGCCGCCTATCAGCAATGGGACCGGGAGGTCTATCACGCAAACGTGCTGGTTTTGAAGTTCGTGATGTCCACTTTTCCCACTATGGTAGGATTTGCCCTATTGAAACGCCAGAGGGACCTAACATTGGTCTCATCGGCTCCCTAGCCACCTATGGCCGTATTAACCAGTATGGTTTCATTGAGACGCTATACCGCAGGGTTATTAGCCAGGTGAGCAATACCGATGACAGGCTGCTGGGTAAGGCAATTCAGGAAGCAGTGCTTAACAAAAGGGGTAATACCACAGCCGAAGCTGGGGCTACTATTACTCCTCAGCTTATCAGCAAGCTCTCCCATCTACCTCCCAGAACCATAAAGGTGGTGCCTTTTGTCTCCGATGAAGTCGTCTATCTAACTGCTGATGAAGAGGATAAATATGTCATTGCTCAGGCTAATGCTCAGCTTGATGAAAATGGCCAATTTATAGATGAAAAGGTTGAAGCCAGGCTAGGCGACCGCTACTTACGAGAGGTACCTAATAAAATTGATTTGATGGATGTATCACCCAAGCAGATATTCAGTGTTGCTGCATCATTAATACCCTTCCTAGAGCATGATGATGCCAATCGTGCTCTGATGGGCTCTAATATGCAGAGGCAGGCTGTGCCTCTGCTTTGCCCTGAGGCGCCTTTGGTAGCTACCGGCATGGAAATGGAAGCTGCCAAGCATAGTGGACAGGTGCTCTTTGCCCAAAATGCTGGGGTGGTAACCTCGGTTACCAGCTCGCAGATTGTAATTACTGGAGATAATGGCGATAAGAACAGCTACCCGTTGATGAAATTTGTGCGTATTAATCAAGGGACTTGTATTAACCAGCGCTCTATAGTAAATATTGGTGACCGAATGGAAGCGGGACAGGTTTTAGCCGATAGCTCAGCTACTGAGCAGGGGGAGCTAGCTCTAGGACAAAATGTGCTGTGTGCCTTTATGAGCTGGGGAGGCTATAACTTTGAGGATGCTATCATCATTAGTAATCGCTTGGTGGAGAAGGATAAGTTTACCTCCATTCACATTGAGAAGCATGAGGTAGAGGCGCGGGATACCAAGTTAGGACCCGAAGAAATTACCAGAGATATACCTAATGTGGGTGAAGAAAGTCTGCGTGAGCTTGATGAAACCGGCATTATTCGGATTGGTGCTAAGGTGGATCCAGACGATATATTAGTAGGTAAAATTACCCCTAAGGGGGAGACCGAACTATCGGCTGAAGAGAAACTCTTGCGGGCTATCTTTGGTGAAAAAGCTAGAGAGGTCAAGGATACCTCCCTGCGAGTGCCTCACGGTGAGTGGGGGACGGTAATTAAGGTAAGAGTCTTCTCCCGTGACGATGGTGATGACCTACCCGCTGGGGTTAGAAAATGGGTGCAGGTCTGGGTTGCCCAAAAACGAAGAATTTCTGTAGGGGATAAGCTCTCCGGGCGACATGGCAACAAGGGGGTCATTTCCATCATTGCGCCGGCTGGGGATATGCCTTTCCTTCCCGATGGCATACCGGTAGATATTATCCTCAATCCCATAGGTGTCCCGTCACGGATGAACATTGGCCAGGTTTTGGAAACTCATCTAGGTTGGGCGGCTCAGATACTGGGCTTTAAGGCGCTTACCCCTGTCTTTGATGGTGCCGATGACACTGCTATTGAGGATGCCCTGGCTAAGGCTTGGCTAGCCCAAAAAGCTGGGGCGGTTAACCTTGACCCTAGTAATGAGAATTCCACTGTGCAATTGGAGCTGGCTAAGGTGTGGGTTACTAGTCATGGCTACGATGGAAATAAGGTGTTCAGTGATGATTACCCGGGAGAGGCAAAAGAGGTTTGCCTGCACTTATGGCTCGAGGACCTGGGTATAGCTAGCCGAGAACTTAATCCACTGGAGCTGGAGCAAGCTGTGGATAGGGTAAGTAGCGAAAGGGGTCTCTTTCCACCTATTATCGGCAAGGTTATACTCCGCGACGGACGCAATGGTGAGCCATTTGACCAGCCGGTAACAGTGGGCAACATCTATATGATGAAGCTAAGCCACCTGGTTGAAGATAAGGTTCACGCCCGCTCTACTGGACCCTACTCCCTGATTAGTCAACAACCCCTGGGTGGCAAGGCTCAATTCGGGGGTCAACGCTTTGGTGAAATGGAGGTATGGACACTAGAAGCCTATGGTGCTGCCCACAACCTCCAGGAGATTCTGACTATTAAGTCAGACGATGTGACCGGTCGAGCTAAAACCTATGAGGCTATAGTTAAGGATGAGGATATTCTCCAATCCGGCGTGCCAGAATCGTTTAAGGTTTTGGTTAAGGAGCTACAAAGCTTAGGACTTGCCATTGAGGTAATTAATGAAGAAAAGATAACTTTTGCTGAAGAAACTAAGGAAACCCCCGAACTGGAGGCAGAGCTTGAAGTTACTAACGGTGTAACTGAGAAAGAAGTAGAAGAAAAGGTAATCCTTACCGAGGAAACTAAGGAAGCCCCCGAACTGGAGGCAGAGCTTGAAGTTGTTGAAAACTCAGCTCAGAGAGAGGTAAAAGAAGAAAATGCTTGAAGTTAACGATTTTGATGCTATTCGTATCTCTCTGGCTTCACCGGAGCAGATTAGGAGTTGGTCCTATGGTGAGGTAACTAAAGCAGAGACTATTAACTACCGCACTCTGAAGCCAGAAAGGAATGGACTTTTCTGTGAGAGAATCTTTGGCCCGATTAAAGACTTCGAATGCGCTTGTGGTAAGTATAAAAGGATACGCTATAAGGGAGTTATTTGCGATAAGTGTGGTGTTGAAGTGGCCCGGGCCAAGGTACGTCGAGAACGGATGGGACATATCGAACTGGCATGCCCGGTAAGCCATATCTGGTTTGCTAGGGGGATACCTAGCCGAGTAGGACTACTGCTTGACCTATCAGCGCGGAACCTGGAGCGTGTTCTGTACTTCTCTCATTACATCATCACCTCTATAGACAAGGAGGCACGTCAGGAAGCAATTAGACAACTTGAGGAGAGAAGTTCACTGGAAATAGTTGAGCGCCAGAGCGCCCTTGAGGCTAAAATCACAGAGATGGAGCAGAAACAGGCAACAGTAGAAGAAGTGAACCAGCTTCGGCGCCATTTCGTTGAGGAAAAGACACAGCTTGAAGAGCAGCTTACCGCTGATGTGGAACAGCTAAAAGACCTCAGGAGATGTGCACTACTCACTGAGGACCAGTATCACGAGCTCAAGCAGAAATATGGTCAAGTTTTTGAGGCTGGGATAGGAGCTGAGGCTATTCTCCAATTACTTAAGGGTATTAACCTTGATGAGCTGCGTAGCGAGTTACTCCAAGAAATGCATTCTACTTCGGGTCAGCGCCGCAAGAAGGCAAGCAAGCGACTACAACTAGTGGAGGCCTTTCACCGCAGTGGCAATAAACCAGAGTGGCTGATTATAACTGTGTTGCCTGTCTTACCCCCAGACCTTCGCCCCATGGTTCAGCTAGACGGAGGCCGATTCGCTACCAGTGACTTTAATGACTTATATCGACGAGTCATTAACCGTAATAACCGATTGCGCCACTTACTGGAGATAGAGGCACCAGGAATTATCATCAGCAACGAGAAGCGGATGCTGCAAGAAGCAGTCGACTCCCTTATTGATAATGGGAGAGGTGGGCGAACCGTCTCTGTCAGTAGAAATCATAAGTTGAAGTCACTCTCAGAGATGCTTCGGGGTAAACAAGGACGCTTTCGCCAAAATCTGCTAGGCAAACGAGTTGATTATAGCGGGCGCTCGGTTATTGTTGTCGGACCAGAGCTTAAGCTTCACCAATGTGGTTTACCCAGGCGGATGGCTCTAGAGCTATTTAAGCCTTTCATTATGCGCCGACTGATGAAACAAGGACTTGCCCACAACATTAAAAGTGCTCGACGGCTAGTGGAGAGGGCTAGTCCAGAGGTGTATGACATACTGGAGGAGGTTGTCAAGGAGCGCCCAGTGTTGCTTAACCGGGCTCCCACCCTGCACCGACTTAGCATCCAGGCCTTCGAGCCGGTGCTCATTGATGGTAGTGCCATCCAGCTCCATCCCCTGGCATGTGCTGCTTTCAATGCCGATTTTGATGGTGACCAGATGGCAGTTCACATTCCCCTGTCTAAAGCTGCCGTCAAGGAGGCTAGAGAGATGATGCTCAGCGTCCACAATATGCTGCTGCCAAGCTGCGGTGAGCCAATAGTAACCCCAACCCTGGATATGGTTTTTGGTTGCTACTATCTGACTACCATCAGGCCCGGAGCTAAGGGAGAAGGCACAATCCTCGGCAGTTTCGGGGAGGCAAAGCTCGCCTATGAACTTGGTGCTATTGACCTCAGGGCTGAGATTGAGGTCAGGGACCAGCAGAGAGGCGGGCAAAGGATTAGAACTAGTATTGGACGCATCATCTTTAATGAGGTTTTGCCCCCAGGGCTAGGCTTCTACAACAAAGCAATTGATAAGTCAAGTTTAAAGCAAATAGTAACCGATTGCTATAAGCTACTAAGTAATGAAGATATGGCGGTGGTGCTGGACAACCTCAAACAGTTGGGCTTCCACTATGCCACTAAGTCAGGGACTACCATTGCTATGAGCGATATTAAGGTTCCTCAGAGCAAGCCGAAGCTCCTAGAAGAAGCCGAGGAAAGAGCTGCCATTATTGAAACCCAGTATCATCGTGGCTTAATCACTGAGGATGAAAGGTATAATGGTGTCATAGAAGCCTGGCTGGAAGCTACCGACAGGATTACCGATACTATCTCTGAGACCCTTGACCGCTACGGTAGTATTTACATGATGACAACATCGGGGGCAAAGGGGAATATTTCCCAGATTAGACAGATGGCAGGTATGCGGGGTTTGATGACTGACCCCTCAGGTAAGATAATTGAATTTCCTATTAAGTCGAGCCTTCGTGAAGGGCTCAGCGTTCTGGAATACTTTATCTCTACCCATGGTGCCCGCAAGGGATTAGCCGATACTGCCTTGAGGACATCAAATAGTGGTTACCTCACCAGACGCCTTATTGATGTTGCCCAGGATGTTATAATCCTCCAGGAGGACTGCGGTACTACAGACGGTATATGGCCCTCAGGGCCGCAGGAAAAGGAGCTACTACCATCCCTTGTTGAGCGAATAACAGGTCGGTTGGCCGCCAGCAAACTGGTTAACCCCAGCACCGGAGAAATCATCGTTGACCGGAATGATGAAATTGATGAGCAGAAAGCAAATGAAATTATTGCCGCTGGGATAACCAAGGTTCATGTCAGGTCTCCCCTTAGCTGTCAGTCCAGGCAGGGTACCTGCCAGCGGTGCTATGGCAAAGATCTGGCTCGTGGGCATCTGGTTGACCTCAACACAGCAGTAGGCATAATTGCCGCCCAGAGCATCGGTGAGCCGGGTACTCAATTAACTCTACGCACCTTCCACACCGGCGGTGTGGTCGGACTTGATATTACCAGCGGTCTGCCCAGGGTGGAAGAACTCTTTGAGGCAAGGCTACCTAAGGCGCAAGCCATTATCTCAGAAATAGACGGAGTGGCTGAGGTAGTTGATAATGGGGAGGAGGAAAAGATTAAGGTTACTAACTCTGAGGTGTTCAGTGATGAATATTCACTGCCTCCTGGCTGGCAAGTCATGGTGGGCACTGGTCAATGGGTAGATATAGGAACTATGTTAGCCTGTCAAGCCCCTGAGGCGGTAACTTCATCACAATCAACTGACCTAATTACTGAAACTCAACCTATCCTAGCTCGTGTCGCCGGTGAGGTAGTTATTGAAGATAAGCAGTTGTCTATCAAATATGAGGAGAAAGAGGAGCGAGAGTATGTTGTTCCCGCTGCCACCCATATTCGTGTCCAAACTGGAGACCTGATAAAGGCAGGGCAGCAACTTACCGATGGCTCTATCAACCCACAGGATATATTGCATATTTTGGGCAGGGAGGCAGTCCAGCAATACCTGGTTGATGAGGTGCAAAAGGTATACCGTTCCCAGGGAGTGAACATAAACGACAAGCATATTGAAGTTATCGCCCATCAGATGTTGGCCAAGGTTCGTATTGATTCCTCAGGCGACACCGAACTAGTGTCTGGAGAGTTAATAGATAGGTTCCATTATGAGGACATTAATGCTAAAGTACTAGCTGAAGGGGGTGAGCCAGCCACTGCCCACACTGTATTAATGGCTATAACTAGAGCCTCGCTGAGCACTAATAGCTGGCTGGCAGCAGCCTCCTTCCAAGAGACTACCAAAGTGCTTACCGATGCCGCAATTTTTGGCAAGATAGATAAACTGATTGGGCTTAATGAAAATGTAATTATTGGTAAGATGATTCCAGCCCGCTACCCAGCTTCTGAGGAGATGCCAGAGGAGGAGGTACCAGAGTTGCTAGCTGGTGAGGAGGATAAGGAGAGTCTAGCTATCTAGGGTCTGCGTGCATCACGATTTGATTGCTTTATTAATAGGAGTCGCCCTATCTTAAGAAGGGCGTCTCTTTTTATTGCTGAGATTGCTTATCCACCTCACTTCTATTAAACACCCAGAGGAATCATTGATTCCCCTGGAACCCGCTTTGATACTTTTGGATAGGTGGAGCCCACTCAATCGACCCTTGATAACCGACCTCTATCACCGATTTGCCCATCTCTAGCCGATTTATCCTGGCTGGGGTAAAGATGTGGTATAATAAAGTCGTTTATCAAAAGAGGCTTTAATTAGCTCTCTGGTGTAATAATGAGGGGAGTTTTAGAGGGGCTATGCTCTTCTAGAGAAATTATTTTCCCCTCCTTCCCTGTATTAAGGAGAAGGTTTATTAAATAAGAAACTAAGGGGTGAAGTTAAAATAGAACGTATTATATCAGGTAAGCCCAGCGTTGAGGATATACCACTTGATACCAGCCTCCGACCCCGGCGCTTTGATGGCTTCATCGGCCAGACCAAGATTAAGGACAACTTGAACATAGCTATCACCGCTGCCAAAGGCAGGGGTGAGGCATTGGACCACATACTACTCTATGGCCCACCTGGTCTGGGCAAGACCACTCTAGCTTATATCATAGCTGCTGAGATGGGGGTTAATATCAGGATTACCTCGGGTCCGGCAGTAGAGCGCACCGGAGACCTGGCGGCTATCTTAACCAACCTTCATAGTCAGGATATACTCTTTATCGATGAAATCCACCGCCTCAATCGGACGGTAGAGGAGGTATTATACCCGGCTATGGAAGACTTTGCTCTAGACCTTATCATAGGCAAGGGACCGGGTGCCAGAAGCTTGAGGCTAAGCCTCCCCGCCTTCACCTTGATTGGTGCCACTACCCGCTTTGCCCTGCTTAGCCCACCCCTCCGGGACCGGTTTGGCGCTGTCTATCGCCTTGATTTCTACGACCAAGCATCTATAGAAACAATCCTTAAACGCTCAGCTCGCATTCTCCAGGTAAAAGCCGAAGCCGGAGGGCTAGAGGAGATAGCCCGCCGGGCTAGAGGCACACCTCGCGTGGCTAACCGCTTGCTCAAGCGAGTCAGAGACTATGCTCAGGTGATGGCAGATGGAGTAGCCACTCAATCGGTAGCAGTCGAGGCACTATCCAAGCTTGAAGTTGACCCCATAGGACTGGATGAGATAGACCATAAGGTGCTGCATACTATCATTGACAAGTTTAATGGTGGTCCGGTGGGATTAGATACTATTGCTGCCTCCATCAGTGAGGAGGCAGATACTATTATGGATGTCTATGAGCCTTATCTCTTGCAACTGGGCTTCCTGGAGCGAACCCCTCGCGGCCGATTGGCTACCCAACTGGCATATCAGCATCTCGGTGTGCCTTATAATAAAGAAAAGCCCCCTCAGCCAACCCTGTGGTAGAGCGGCATATCTGATGTCCTTATCAGCCTCACTTTGCATCCTCCTTGGCCATAAGCACGAAGCTACTCACTTTTCAGCTACCGTCTGTTCTGGAGAGTTGCCGAAATAGACCTTAGTGTGGGGCCAGGGAATCTCTATCCCTTGCTCATCAAACACCTTCTTAATTCTTCGCCTCAGCTCACCCATTACGTCCCACTGCTTGATAGGCTGAGTTTCGCCTACTACCTTAATAACAACCCCTGAATCCCCAAACTCATCTACTCGGAGAAGCCAAGGTGTCTTTGAAATTAGGAATGCCCCCCAATCAGGGTCGTCAGCTATTTCTTCCCAGGTTTTTCTGATTGTCGCCATTACCTGGTCAACATCTTCTTTATAGGCTACGCTGATATTCAGATGTGCCCTGGACCACATCTTGGTAAAGTTACTGGTCACTCTGATTTCGCCGTTGGGAACAACATGAAGGATACCGTCTAAGTCCCTGAGCAGAGTCCTCCTGAGGTTAACTGCTTCCACCCCGCCAGCTACATCCGCCACCCGGATTACATCACCTATATTATATTGATTCTCAATCATGATAATGAAACCAGCGATTAAGTCCCTTACCAGGCTCTGAGCGCCAAAGCCCACAGCAATACCAACCACGCCAAACCCAGCCAGTAGGGCAGTAATGTTAATGCCCAGCTCGGCGAGAGTTAGGAATATAGCGATGACGATAATTACCACGCCACCCATGGCAATAAAAAGCCGGGTCAGGGTGGTTTTCCGTTTCTCGATTTCTACTTCAGGCTGACCCTCCATCGCCTTAGATAGCATTGGCTTAACTGTCCGAGGTATTGTCTTCCTCATAAGAATATAGACGATTAGAGCGAGTACGAGGATAATTAGAATTCTCGTGCCGTGCTGCAAAAGCCAGTCTGTTACCAGAGTCCAATCAATCATTTTAATAAACCTCCCCCAGCAGTATTTGAACTAGATTATATCACTTTATCCTCTTTAGCACCTCTTCTTTGAAGGAGAGGAGGAAGGATATTAAAAAAGAGGGGCGGAGCCCCTCTTATGACTGTCCATATATTACTTGAAAATCCAGACTCCTTGTGTCTGAGAAAGTGTTCTTCAAGTGGCAGAGGAACTTTCCTCTGTCGGCTCTTTTTCTTCTGGTAATTGGGCTTCTACAGGAGCTTCAACTTCTTCCTTTTCTTCCTCTACCAGTATCTCTATACGCCGAGCGCTAACCTTCACCACCAGCTGTTCCGGGTTGTTTAGGATAGTGCCCTCTTTGTCTAGCATAATATCTTTTACATGAATCGCTTGCCCTACCTCGGTTAGGGAAGTTAAGTCGATGTCTACCCGGTTAGGAATTTCGCCGGGGAGACACTCAACCGATAGACTGTTCAGTTCCTGTAGCAGAAAATTCTCCTTTGATTTCAAGGCTGGTGCTTCTCCAAGCGAAACGATAGGAACATCCACCCTTATTTTCTCGGCCATGCTAACCTGATAGAAATCTACATGAAGCAGCTCTCTTGTGCGTGGCTCTCGCTGAACCTCACGAATCACGACATTCCTCGGCTTCTTTGCCTCGTCGACCTTGAGACTGATAAGCCTGGTCCGCCCTGTCTGAGCCAGGACACGCTTAAGCTGGGCAGTATCACACTGCAGGGCTACTGATTCAACATTGTGACCAAATAGGTGCGTCGGGGTAATCCCTTGACGGCGCAGAAACCTGACCTTTTTCCCCAGAATCTCTCGAGTAGTAGCTAACAGTTCTGTCTGCTTCATCAGTTTCTCCTTCCCGCTTATTATAGCATATTATCTTCTCCAGCACCTCATCCCTAAAGGAAAAGGGGAAGGATATTGAAAAAGAGGGTAAAGCCGGCTTAAAGTGCCTATTTTGAAATACATAAACACATGGAATATCACGCTAATAGTGGTAAAATAGATTAAGACATTAGGAGGAGTAAAATGGATAAAATCAATTTTGATCCCAGTGAGGAAGGCGGTTTCGAATTAGCAAGGGCAATAGTTCTTCAACGCCTAAAAGAGGATAGGAATTGGAGCCAATATGATCACTCCGGTACAGGATTTGACAGATATGTTGAATATGTCGGTGACCCAGTGGCAGGAAGGCGTAGATTGTGCTTCTTGGCTCAAGATATTCTTTGGGAGCTAATGATACAAGGCGTCATAGCTCCGGGTCTAAATATCAATAATCCTAATTTGCCCTTTTTTCATATTACAGAATATGGAGGAAAGGTAATCTCAGCGGGCAAATATCTACCCCATGATCCGACTGGATATTTAGACCGTTTTCGAGGAGAAGTCATAAACCCTGATCCTGTGGTTATGAGTTACTTGTCTGAAAGTCTAGAATGTTTCTCTCGAGGGAATCTGGTAGCTTCTGTTGTCATGTTGGGTATTGCATCAGAAAGAATGTTTCTTCTCTTATGCAATGCATTGCTTGACTCGCTATCTGATCCCAAGGAAAAAGCTGAGTTTGGAAAAACTCTCGACCGAAATGCGATAAAGCCCAAAATGGGCTGGGTTCTTGACAAGATTCAGAGCTTGCAGCGAGACTCACCTCGCCTATTACCGGATAATGTCAACATAATGTTAGTTACTATATTTGACTTCATTCGTTGCCAAAGAAACGACCTCGGACACCCTCAGGATAGTCCACCTAATGTTACGCTAGAGGATGCCTATGTGAATTTGAGAGTATTTCCTAGTTACTGTGGGATGGCTAATCAAGTAATAAACTATCTTCAGACCAATAAGGTCTAAAGGCATTTATTATATCACACTATCCTCCTCAGCACCTCTTGAGGCTTTTGTCTACCTCACCCCCCTACAAAATAGTCTTGGTGATGTGTTCAACTCCACGAATAAGTTCGTCAACCTCTTCTCTGGTTGGGTCTCTATTATTTAATCAAGAAAGAGCTTTAGATTACCGATGTCTGCTCTAGTTATTCACCATCTCAACCAATTTATCCAATTCGGTCGTAGCCCGTCTCCATAGCATTAGAGCTGCATCAATATCAATACTACCAGAGCGGAATTTTTCCAAGTCTGGTTTATCAGAGTATGATGCAGCAGCTTCCTCATAGGCATCTGCTAGTTCCGATACACCAACGATTGCCTTATCAATACTATCCAGTGCTGACCAGTGGAAATAGTCAGCTTGTTCAGGGGGGTCAATAGCCTCTATGTTTGCTTTTAACATAACGAGGTAAGTCCTCCAGCGTGCTAGCCATTCAGCCTGAGCTTCTACACTTATTTCAGACATCCCTTTTCCTGACACCAACTCCATTGTCCTCGTATAGTCTTCACACAAAGGAAGTACATCATTTAAATATTCACGTATTACCTTCTTTGATGAGCAGCCAACAGATGTTATAGACGTAAGCAATAGAAGTGCCAATAGAATTAGTATAAAGCATCGTTGCATTGCTCTCATTCTCATTTTATCACCCACTTGTAGAAACATATCCTAATTATAGTATATCACCCTACCCTCTTTACCATCTCTTCCAGCACCCTCTGCCATTCTTTGCCCAGCCGTTTTGGGTTGAGGTGGAGCTGGGTCAAGCCGAGCTTTATGCCGTCTTTTAAGCATGGCTCAAGTTTCTGCTTATCAAACTGCATACCCTGAAACCGCCTGAGTACGATTTGCCTCTCCTCAGTGCTGATGGACTCAATACCAGCCTTAGCCGCCAGAATTTTGATTCTGAGCGCGTACAGCAGGTTTCTAACCTCCGGCGGCGGAGCGCCAAAGCGGTCGCCAAATTCTTGAGCTAGAGCCTCTACCTGCTCAACCTTTTCCAGCTTTGCCAGATTCTGGTAAAGGCTTAGTCGGGTATCAAGGTCGGATACATATTCTTCAGGTATGTAGGCGGGTAAGGGCAGGTCTATGGTCGGCGGTGGCAGGCGTGATGGTCTGGTTACTTTCTCGGCAACACCAGCCTGTTTGGCTTTTTGCTCGTCTACGGCATCAGCCAGCAGCCGAGTGTAAAGGCTGAAGCCAACGGCGCTTATATACCCACTCTGCTTTATCCCAAGCAGGGTGCCGGCGCCTCTAATCTCCAGGTCTTTCATAGCGATGCCAAAGCCGGCGCCAAGCTCGGTAGCTTCAAATATAGTCCTCAAGCGTTTTTCAGCCGTCGGCGTCAGGTGCTCTCCCTTGTCAAATAGAAGATAGGCATAGGCAAGATTAGCGCCGCGACCTACCCGACCACGGAGTTGATACAGTTGGGTCAGGCCAAATTTATCGGCTTTATTAATAATCAGGGTATTAACGTTGGGCATATCCAGTCCAGATTCAATAATAGTGGTGCATACCAGGACATCGCTTTTACCCTGGGTAAAGTCAACCATCACTGCCTCTAGCTCTGCCTCAGGCATCTGCCCGTGAGCGATGGCTATTTTAGCCTCAGGCACCAGAGACTGGAGCTTGCTGGCAATGTAGGCTATGGATTGAACTCGATTGTGGACGAAGAAGACCTGACCATTTCCTTCCAGTTCTTTAAGTATGGCTTCTCTGATTAGATGGTCATCGTATTCGGCAACATAGGTTTTAATTGGCAGCCGTTCTTCGGGGGGAGTTTCCATAGTGCTCATATCTCTTACCCCGACCAGGGACATGTGAAGAGTGCGGGGTATAGGTGTAGCGCTGAGGGTGAGAACATCTACCTCCCGTCTCATCTGCTTGAGGTGTTCCTTATGGGCTACGCCAAAGCGCTGCTCCTCATCAATGATTAACAGCCCCAAATCTTTGAAGGCTACATCCTTTTGTAATAGGCGGTGGGTTCCGATGCAGATGTCTACGCTCCCGTTAGCTAGTCCGTCAAGGATAGCCGGCTGCTCCTTTGGTGTCCGAAAGCGACTTAACACCTCAATTTTTATGGGGAAGGCATCCAGTCTCTGGTTGAAGGTGGAGAAGTGCTGTTGAGCCAGCACTGTAGTCGGCACCAGCACTGCCACCTGCTTACCATCCATCACTGCCTTGAAGGCGGCACGGATAGCCACCTCAGTCTTACCGTAGCCGACATCCCCACAGACCAGCCTATCCATAGGTTTAGTTTTTTCCATATCCTCTTTTACCTGTTTTAGGGCTTCTATCTGGTCAGGGGTCTCAATATAGGGGAAGGAAGCTTCAAGCTCTTGCTGCCATACTGTATCAGGTGAAGAAGCAAAGCCGGGTACGACCTCTCGGGCAGCATAAAGAGCTAATAGCTCCTGAGCAATGCTTTCTACCGATTCTTTAGCTCTCTGCTTAGTTCGTCTCCATTCCTGAGTGCCCAGTCGGCTTAACACTGGTGGCTGGTCACCGGCGCCTATGTAGCGGTTGACACGGTCTATCTGGTCGGTGGGGACATAGAGCTTGTCCCCATTAGCATATTGTAGGACGAGGTACTCCTTTTCGGTATTATTGGTGCTCATTGTAATAACACCAGTAAACCTGGCAATGCCATGCTCAATATGCACTACATAGTCGCCCGGGGTTATATCAATAAAGAGCTTGTGGTGTGGCACAGGACGCTTCTTTACCAACCGCCGTTGCTTGATGAAACCGAAGATTTCAGCATCAGTGAACAGATGGGTATTATCATTCATAACCCAGCCCTCAGCCAGTGAACCTTGAACCAGGGTTAGTGAGCCGGGTGGGGGTATTTGTTCGATTTCAGTAAGGGGTGGGGCAATAATATCTTCTTCGTCAAGTAGCTCTGATAACCGACTTGCCTGATGGCTGACGAGGATGAGCCGGTATTTTTGGTTCAGGAGCTGCTTAGCCTTCTTGATGAACGCCGGTATCTGTCCAGCATAGCTAGGGGTGGGGGTGAAGTTTAACTGGTAGAGTTGTTCATTATCAGTAATACCCCAGGCAGTGAATGCCAGATACTGCCTTGCCTTCATTTTTGGCTCTAGCTCTTTCCAGGTGAAATATGGTCTGGGAAAATTGTGAGGCAACTCTCCTCGCTCTATCTTCTCGGCACGCAACTCGTTGCCTTTAGCCTCCAGGTCTTCTATGGCTAGTTTAATGTTCGTAGGTTCATCAAGTATTACCAGGGCATCTTGAGGTAGGTAATTTAGAATACTATCTTTGTTGAACAGCGGGGCGTAAAACTGTATGTTGCCTGGTCTCTGTTTATTGAGAAGCATAGCTAGTTCCTGTTGGAGCTGCTGGCTTACCTCGGTATTGCAGCCAGTCAGGTCAATTCTACTGAGGATTGACTCTAGCTCCAGCTGGCTGCTTAATAGGGGAGTTAGCAGTTCTGTGGCTGGACTAATAGCTATTGATGACACTGCTCTTAGCGAGCGCTGGTTGGCCGGGTCAAAGAGTCGGATACTGTCTACAGTGTTGCCAAAGAACTCAAGCCTGGCTGGCAGGTTACTGGTGGGGGGGTAGATATCAATGATGCCACCACGATGGCTTATAGTACCTGGCACCTCCACTATGCTTTCCATCCGGTAGCCCATAGCCTCCCATTGACTCAGTAGCTTAAAGGGCTCAACATCCATCCCCAGCTTTATGGTGTGGCAGGTTGAGGTAAAATCACTATAAAGTGTTGTCTTTTGCATAAAGGCTGGGGCTGAGGCGACAATCAAGGGAGCATTTGAAGGCGGTTCACTATTAGCCAGAGTGGAGAGCACCTGGAGTCTTTCCAGCTCGGTTGAAGTGGCTGAGGCAATACGCTGGTAGGGCAGGACATCAGGCTCAGGAAGGAGTTTTACCTGGCTGGAATCAGACCAGGTTAAAAGTTGTTCGTGGAGTTTTTTGCTGTTTTCTGGTTGTGCCGTAACTACCAGCATAGGTAATTTCAGGTTTTGGTATAGAGCCGCTATGAGATAGGGCTTGGCGGCATCTAGCATGGCAACCCTTGGGTTGTCGTTTTGTCGCTTTAGCTCGTCTACAAGCTGGTGGTAGGCGGGCATCTGCTCAATAAGATGTAATAGTTGAGTTAGATTCAAGCGTATTTCCTTCCCCAAATGCCTTTAGGGCTAGCCGAAACGGACCTAGCCCTCAAACGAAATTGTAGCACAGCAGAAGTGGCTCAACAAGCTCAAATATGCCTTAAGGCTCTTAGAGCTAATACTAAAGCCAAAACCAAAATACTAGCGCTTAAGGCTAAACCTAACTCCACCTCCGTTATTTCCCCTATCCAGCCCATGATGGGTGCCCCAATGGCAACCCCGGCAGTAAGCAGAGCATGGAATAATCCGGTTGCCATACCACGTTCTTCGGGGATGGTATGGTCAGCAATCAATGCCGAAATCGAGGGGAATAGTATTCCGTAAGCTGTCCCGTATAATGCCATCATAACCGCCAGCAATGGGAATGTTACTAACGAAGGCAGTATGACCAAAGAAACTATGCTGAGGCCTAAACCGACAGCACTAGGTATCAATCGTCCTACTTTGTCGGAGAGAGCCCCGCTTGGAAACTGCAGAATTATGAACATAATGGCGAAGATAGCCAGTAACATCCCGACATGAAAGGCTTCCATCCCCAGGCTTTTCACATAGATGGGAAGAAGGGTGGCCACACCTCCAAAAGCAAAATACTGGGCGAATATGGAGCAGTAGGAGACAGTTAAACCTTTTCTTCTAAGTAAACCTTTTATCGGCTTGAGAGTCTCACTAAGTGAGGTTTTGGTGGTCATACTGCCTTTCTTCCTATTGCCAGGCAGTAACAGGCTCAGCACAACACCTATGGTTAACAGTACCGCCCCGAACCGGAAGAGAGCCTTATAACCCAGCCGAGAGGCAATAACCCCGCTCAGTCCAAAACCAACTAAATTGGCTATCCCCAAGGATATACCATAGATGCCCATTACCCTCCCCTTCGCCGTCCCGCTAGAATCGGTAAAAATAGACATCGTCGCCGGACCTACTAGACCACCACTCGTCCCGTGAAACGCCCGTACTAAAGCCAGATGAATCGGTAACCGGCATAGGGAATAGAAAAACATACTCAGGGCATCGCCGATTAGACCAGCGACTAAAGGCACCTTATAACCTACCCTATCAATTAACCGACCAAACAGGATATTGGCCGGGGTATTGGTTATGGAATATAGACCGATAATAAGCCCGATAATGCCAAC
>JAUVZA010000049.1 GCA_030602805.1 Dehalococcoidia bacterium
GATTGATTAGAAACCCCACCTATGATATATTTAGGTAAATGGATATTAGCTGGCTAGGTCACTCTTGCTTTAGGATTAGGGGTAGTCATGCCATAGTTATTACTGACCCTTACTCACCAAATTTGGGCTACTCATTGGGCAAGCCTATCGCCCGTATTGTAACTGTAAGTCATCAGCACTCTGGTCATTCCTATGTTCAGGGCATTGGTGGTGAACCCAGGTTGGTCATAAGACCGGGTGAGTATGAAATCGGTGGTGTCCTGATTATAGGGATAGCGACCTTTCATGATGCTGACCGGGGTGGAAAGAGGGGTAAAAACACTGTCTATCTTATGGAGGTAGACGAGGTATCGATATGTCACCTTGGCGACCTGGGGCATGTGCTTACTGCTGAGCAGGTAGAGGAGCTAGGCAATGTGGATGTGCTGTTGCTTCCAGTGGGTGGGGTGTCTACTATTAATGCCCCTATGGCAGCCGGGGTAGTTCGGCAGCTTGAGCCAAAGGTGGTGGTTCCTATGCACTACAAGACCTCAGCACTAAGTTGGGAGCTGGAGCCAGTGGGAAGGTTCCTCAAGGAGATAGGAGTAAAGCAGGTCGAACCCCAACCCAAGCTGTCCCTCACCAAGTCAAGCCTACCTCCCAGCACTCAGGTCTTTTTGCTTGATTATTGAGCTTCCCTGCCATAGGAGAGGGCTAGAGCCTAAATACCTTTACTGTCAGTATAATCACGGTGATTAGTATTGCCAGCATGGCCAGGAGCAGGGCACCAGCCAGATACTTCACCCAGTCAGGGATGGTTAGCTCAGGTGATGGCGATGATGACTCTGATGAATTCTACGTTCCACTGTTGAATATATACTCTTTTCCTCCTCATTATCTTTGCCATCTATATTCTACTCTATCATTTCAACATTTCCCTGTATTTCTCAAATGTATCTATCAACGCTGCTGGCGTTCCAAAAACCTCCCTAAATTTCTCGTCTAATATTTCCAATGACACCCTAACAACACCTATATCCAAGAACCTACTCATTGCCTTCCTCGTATCTCTTTCGTATGCCTCAAAAGCCTTTTCACTCTTTAGTAATGCTTCATCAAGTTGTGCAGTCGTAACATATCCCGCTCTGGCTAATTCTTCTATTAACTGAGATAATGAATCAGCCTCGCCACGAGACCTCTCTGGATACTTCCTTTCTAGGTACGCTTTCAATGTATCTAGATTTATCTCCTCTTCTCTACTTCCTAACTCTGATGCACTATCCTGTGCATCTTTTCTCGTCTTCTCACTCAAGCCGAAGAACATCTCAAAATGTGTGTCTGCCACGTAGAACATCGCACTAAGAGCATTAAAGTCTTTTCTCAACTGTGACGGTATCGCGAGTGGTGTCTTGTAATCGAGGTAATGGGATATCGTCGCCCAAGCATGCATCGCAATCGTTCGCAACTGTATCTCAAACTTCAGATCCTTCAGCCTATCATATCTCGGCCCCACAAACGTATCAGGTAAACTCCCTACGTAATGTACCGACAAATATCCAAACGCATCCGGCTCACTGTATATTCTGTCATCTTTTGACTCTATCTTGAAATTCGTCTCAATAGTTTCACTTATCTTCTCCACATCACTTAAGAATAAACATATTACTCTCACCCCACATATGTCTGTAATATCCTCAAATGGGCTTTTGCTTTCCTTACTCTCCACTTTTCTTCTGAATGAATCAAATTCCTTTACCCTACTGGTTATCTCATGATAGGCAATTCCCTCTGACTTAATCTTCTCCTCTAAAATATACTTCACTTCTGTCCCTAGTTTTTCATATGCTTCTCTTCTTGCCAAGTACTCTTCACTTAAATTAATATCACCCATATCCTTACACCCCCTTTGTCACACGACACTATTCAATTTATCTCCTTTATCCCCTTTTTGTCAATGGTCTCATTTTCTTCCAAAAACCACATTCTCCTTCTACCCCATCACTTCACAACCTTGTCTCTCATTTCTTCCCATCTCTCTCAACCCCTCAGCACTAAGCCGGGAGCTAGAGCCAGTGGAAAGGTTCCTCAAGGAGATAGGAGTAAAGCAGGTCGAACCCCAACCCAAGCTGTCCCTCACCAAGTCAAGCCTACCTCCCAGCACTCAGGTCTTTTTGCTTGACTATTGAGATTCCCTGTCATAGGAGAGGGCTAGAGCCTAAATACCTTTACTGTCAGTATAATCATGGTGGTTAGTATTGCCAGCATGGTCAAGAGCAGACCACCAACTAGATACTTCACCCAGTCAGGGGTAGTCGGCTGGGATGACGATGGTGGCGACTGAGGTGGCTGAGGTGGTGTTAGTTCTGGTGGTGACTCAGTGATGAAAGCGCTAACGGCACTCCAGGCACTGTAATCACTAGCGCCGCTGGCTCTAACCTTCCAGTAATAGGTGGCATCGTAGTCCAGGCTTATATCACTCTGCCAGGCAGTGGCCGGTAGGGCATAAGCACCAATCTTTATGATTATAGGATTAGTAAAAGAAGCATCAGTAGCTACCAGTAGCTCATAGCTATCGGCTCCGGCTATAGCGCTCCACTGAAATATTGGTCTTAGCGGCATCCCCCTGACACCAGCTCCAGGGCTATAAAGCTCGGGGGTAGTTGACTGGAATGGCAGTGGCTCTAGTGCTGGTGACGGCTCAATTGCTGGTGATGACCTAGTAGTGAAGGCGCTAACAGCGCTCCAGGCACTGTGAGTATTAGAGCCAATACCTCTGACCTTCCAGTAATAGGTGGTATTGTAGTCCAGGCTTATATCACTCTGCCAGGCAGTGGCCGGTAGGGCATAAGCACCAAGCTTTGTGATTACGGGGTTAGTAAAAGAAGTGTTGGTAGACACTAATAACTCGTAGCTTTCAGCACCGGCTATGGCACTCTACTGGAATATTGGTCTTAATTCTACACTTTTAGCCCCAGCCCCAGGAGTTCTGAGGTTGGGAGCAATAACACTAGAGCCAAGGCTGGTGGTGAACGACCTTGTAGCTGACCAGGGACTTAACAGTGGTTCAGTAACTCTCACTCGCCAATAATATGTAGTAGCTAGCTTAAGTTGTTCTGGCAACCGAGCTGAGCTTACTTTAGTATCACCCTCAAAAGGAACGCTAGAGAAGTCAGTATCATAGTCAAGCTGCCACTCATACTTAGTGGCACCGCTGGCTGACCTCCACTCAAGGTTGACATTTCTAGTGTCTATGCCTGATGCTTGGTCAGGTGGTGAAGTCAGGGTAACTGGCACTGCCAGACTATCGGTAAGGGTCATCAGTCTGGTGTTAGCGGTATCAACTGACCACAGCTTGTTCCCAGACAGCCACAGTCCAGATAGGGTGGCACCATCGTCAAGACTGCGAGTAACTGTCTCAAATGTTGGTTCCGGTGAATATGATGGATTAAGGCAGCGCTCCATACCACCATCAGCCTTAGAGTTAGTAGCATATAATACGCCCTCAGCCGATACCATCAATTGAGCAATTATACTATCCTCAGGTAAGGTGCCATCTATACTTTTCCAGCTAGTGCTGGTGCCGATGATAAAGCGGTAGATGCCCTCCTTATCCTCTGTCGTTGTTTTCGTGTTGCTGGCAGCGTAGACGGTGCTATTACTGCTGAACCGGGGGTCGAAGGCAACACTTATGTTGCCGGTTAGGGGTGGTGAGGCAGCATCCGGTGGCAGTGGTTCAAATGAGGTGCCATTATCATTAGACCAGTAGACCCAGCCATCAGTGTTGCCGAGCAGGATGGTTTCATCCTGCTTGTAGTTGGGGGAGAGGGCTATAGAGCTTAGTGGATGGTCGCCAACCACTGCCGGGGTAGAATAAGTTAGGCCGCTGTCAGTTGTGTGGTAGACCAGTCCTTGGTTATTAATGGCATCAAAGCTGCCAACAAACAGGGTGTTATCATTAACCACCGCCCATATATCAATAGTGAACGTGGCACCGGTGGTAGGGTCATCAGTGAGTCGGGGTGGGCTAAAGCTTTGCCCCTTGTCTGTTGACTTCCATATTGAGGGATTACCGTTACCAATTCCAGCTAAGAATACTACTGGGCTGTTATTACCATACTGGGGGGAAAGCTCAACTAAATTGATACTGTCTACATTAGCCAGGGTGGTGGTAAATACCCTTTCCCGCCTTGTGCCGCCATCCGAGCTCCGCCATAGGCTCTGTTCGCTGCCTGAGGTGAGCATAAACAGGGTATTATCCTGACTATAATTAGGGGATAGAGCCAGGTCAAGGATAGTTTGGATTTCAGCATCAATTAAGCCAATCTGGTTCCAGGTAACGCCGCCATTTGTAGTGTAGGAGAAGGCACTCTCAATGCCGCTGGTAGCGGCGTAGGCTTCACCGCGGCTCGTGAAATCAGGAGCCATAAGCACATAGGTTTTAGAGCCCCCGGTTGGCGGCTTAGCGCTGCTTACCCAGTTGCTCCCCCCATCGGTGCTAAAGTAAACCTGACCACTACCGGCGGTGCCAGCCAGCAGATGGGCGGTAGAGGCACTACCGGTAACAACCAGCCCGGTAACATCAATATTGTCTAGGTTGTAGGCGGAGCCAATATTAAGGTCAGTAGCCACTGAGCTACCTGGTGCCGCCACACCGTTAATTCTATAGACATCACCGTTGTTACCGCCGGCATCAATAGCTACAAATAGGACGTGGTCTTCGGTGGATGCATCGTAGTCGCTGGGGAAGGCAATATCGGCTGAAGTAGCCACTGCCACCGAGGTTGGGCTCCCAGAGTTATCCTTATCCAGCTTGGCATCACCTATGGTAGCATCCCAAGCAGCATCACTGACTTTGGTAGTAACAAAGGTATCGGTCTCATCAGTGACCACAGCGGTAAGCTGACGGTCAGCGAGAAAGTTTGGCGAGAAGGCTACAGCATAGACATCATAGCTGCCTATATTACTAGCTATCCAGCTGAGGGGTAGCTCGTTTTCATCCAGGATATAGACGCCACCGTATTGTCCGTTATCTGTGTCTCTAGTGCCGACGGCGATAATATTGTTATTATCCAATCGGGCAACATCAATGGCAGTGATGGTTAGATTATCACTGCCCGCCCCACCCGGGTTCGGCGGCAGTGGGGTGAAACTATTGCCAGCATCGGTGGACTTATAGATATTAGATGAGGTGGCATAGTAGATGACACTGGCATCAAGGCTGGAGCAAGCTAGAGCAACTATGGCATTCGTAACCTCACCAGTATATGACCAACTTCTACCCTCGTCAGTGGACTTATACAGGGTGTAGGTAAGACCCGTGACATAGGCATAGAGGGTGCCGTCAATAGCCATAGTCAGGTGCGCCACATCCGAGCCCTTAGCCAGCACCCAGTTACCTGCCTTGCCCTCGGTGGGGATATTGACCCTGGACCACATAACCTCATCCGGGTCAGCCACTGCTGGAGTGAGGGGAGAGATTGAGCCGAGCAGGCATAGTAGCAAGAATAGTCCCATAGCAAACCTTATTGTCGCCATATGGCGAATTTTATCGTTGCTATAAGACGAAAGTCAACAAAGATTAAAGATTGAAGATTAAAGATTGAAGATTGAAGATTGAAGATAAAAATCCGCCTTAGGCGGAAAAATCAAAAACCCCTCTCCCCCATTTTTTTCTTTTTTCTGTTTTATTTTTGCTGGCGCCCATTACCGGGCACTGCTAGAGGTATCGCAGTGAAAACTGCAAAGTTGGAGCTTTGGTTGTAATCTCTTCCTCAAAGAAGTTTCTGGAATTCCTCTCTACTTAAATCGGTATCCCGCATTATTTTTCTCATAAGCCCTCTCCCCACAGATTCACCTTTGTGGATCGGCACCACAGTAGTTCGACCATCAGGATGTTTAAGATAAACGTGGCTGCCTCTTTGCCTCAGTATCTGGAACCCGGCTCTGCCCAGGGCTTTGATAATCTCTTCGCCAGTTAGTGAGGGCAGCCTAGTCATACCGCAATTCTCTGAACGCCGATAAACTGGAGTTCGCCTTCTCCTAATCCGGCCTCTGCTTCAAGATACAACAAAGTAGCTTCTTTCATTCGCTCCATCAATTCATCCAAGGACTTGGCTTGAGTGTGGCAACCCTTAAGCTCAGGAACTGTCCCCACAAAATAGCCATCCTCATCCCTTTCAATAATAACGGTAAACTCTCTCTTCATGCTCCTCCTCCTTTAACCAAGTGGAAGCTCTCTGGCATAGATACCTCCAACTATTAGCAAGTTTATACCAATGTTAACCCTTTTTCAATAACTGATAATAAAAGAAAGCCCCCCGAATTTCGGGGGGCTCTCGGAGTATCTGAGGCGTTATCCATCAACCCCGAAACAAGCCATTTCGGGGTCAAGCTAGAATCAGGCTACTCGTCTGGTTCTGACTATCAGGACAAGCAAGGCAATAACCAGCACGGCGCCAACACCGATTATGGCATAGATCCAGCCCGGGGTTACCGGTGTTGGTGTTGGTAAAATTATATCAGGTTGTTCTATTACCACTGGTGGCGCCTCTTCTACCACTACCGGTGGTGTTGGTTCTACTGGCTCATCCATAGTGATGAAGACATTTTCGTTCCACGCACTCTCGATATCGAAGTACTTCTCTACGAATCTACCCCTCGAATCAATGATGACGGTAAAAGAGCCGCTTACCGCTTTCACCCGCCAGTGGTAGGCTTTACCGTAGTCAAGTTCTGTCGTATGGGTGTAAACCGTCTCAGTCAGGCAACTAATGTCATCATAAAAGCTCATTAGCAGAGGAGGTGCGAAGACCGCATTATCAGCCAGCTGGAAGGCATAGGCATCAGCCCCAGCCACCGGCAACCAATCAAATGTAGGCGTGAGGGAAACATCCATAGCACCGGCCTTTGGCATTACGATGCCTGGTGCGTCAATCGTTCCTGTTATCGGTGGCTCAACTACCGCAAATGGCAGCTCTCCTAAGTCGTCAATGGTAGGAATGCTGGTAGCGTCGACCACGACTCCTATAAAGCCGGCGAACAGGTTAGGAACAGCGGCCTCGGCTTCCAGCCATTCACCTCTAGCCTCAGCCCAGACCCAGAGCTCGGTATCTTCGGTGACAGTGGTGTAGAACCTGATGGTAATTTCATCGACGACACCGGTAGTACCAACCACAGCGACATCCCAGAAGCCAACGGCGTCGTCAATGGCAGCTACTGGATTAGCCGCATACTGCGCAGCACCAACGACATCCATGGTACCAACACCGTCTGTTACTTCCACACGCACGCCCACGTCATCTTCCTCGTCAAAATCGGCTGTGATGGTAGCCAAGGCGGAGCCAGGGGATACCGCGCCAGGCAGGTACGGCTCGCTGACTGTGGCGTCAGCACCGCCAAAGGCATCATCGCCTTCTGCCGGACCAGCGGCATCGCCCCACCAGTTGTTAGCAGCGCTAAGCGCAGCACCACCGTCGTTGGTTATCAGCACGCCCTCATCACCGGCGCTGTCAGTAATGGTGTTGAACATGAAGAAGACGAGAGCAGAGTTAAGATCCACATCCAGAACAACATCGTCGTCGCTACCGGTGAAGGTATTGTTGACAATGTGAACGAAGACGGCAGCGCTATTAACGATAATAGCTGATGTCTCCGTGTCCTTGAACTCATTGCCGTTAAGGGTGACCTCAGCAAGAGTGATGCCAATTGCCCCCTCCAGACTGTCAAAGGTGTTGTCAGTAACATCGGTGTCACCAGCGAGGGTGATACCATCTCCTTCTCCGCTGTCGCCGGTGAAGGTGTTGTCGTCGATTGTACCGCCGTCGGCTGCGGCATCAACAGCAATGGCTAAGCCGCCGTCCTCTACGGTAAAGGTAGAGCCGGTGACGTCGGCAGCCTCATTCATATCAATGCCTACGCTGTCCTCTACATCAAAGGTACAGTCCGTCACCTCGACGTCAATACCAGCGGCAGTAATGGTTAGTGTGCTTCCGCCATCGAAGACGAGGTTCTCAAGGATGCTCCCATCTCCGGTAGCCGCTACAGTTACACTTCCGTCAATGGTAAAACCATCAAGCACGCAGTCTAGTGCTGACATGGTTACGGCACCCTCGATAATGGTATCCTCGACGTCTCCCGCAGCTTCAATAGTTATATCAGCCTCGTTAACGGCGACGGCATTAGTGTAGTTGCCCTCGCCAACCCTGAGGATGAAGTCTGCAGTGGTGCGAGTGTCATCTATAGCCAGCTGGATGGCGTCGTTCCCGGTGAAGTTGTCCATCAGTATGTCGCTGGGGTTGCGGAGTTGAACCACACCGGACGGCACATCGGGTGTCGGTATTACTAGCTCGAAGTCCTCTGAATCTATCTCTTCGTCCTCTATAGAGGTAGATACAATCAGGTTGAAGGTCCCGATGTCATCAGCATTTATGCCTCTAAGGGCAGTATCGGTTGCGCTGCCTATGACAACCTGAACGGTGGCACCAGCGCCTATGTTACCCGGCACATTGATGATCAGTGTATCGTTGGTTTCGTAAGTTGTGCTAAAAGCGCCGTCAGTACTTGTGGATATTAAAGCAGCAACGCCGATACCCGATGAGGATCCGACTCGGAGGTCATCATCAGGGTCATCAGTGACAACAGTATCACCATCATCGTCAGCCGTACCCTCAACAATGGGGGTGATATCAAAGCCATCCGGCCAGATGATGATAATATCATTTGCTGTAGTCAGCGCATCAGTGATGGCAAAGGTGACGGTCCAGACGTTATCGGCACTAATCTCGTCGTCGTCCAGGTCAACAAGAGCCTCACTGACATCAGCCGAAACTGGAGCCGCCGTCAATAGCAGGCTGGTAAGCAGGGCTAGGGTTAAGCCTATCCCCAGTATTTTAGAAAATTTCTTTTTCATTCGACCTTTTATTTTTTCCTCCTTATTCAGGATATCCTTATGTCTCCAAAGACAAAGGTATAAAACGATGTCCCTTCTTTCAATGGAGACAAGGTTTTACTTTAGTCCGTTTTTGAGTTTTAAATAACTCTCCCCCCTCCATCCGCTCAGCAGAGTCGCAGTCTGGCGACCTTTGGCGAGATTTCGGGCTCTTACTATAGCATCACCTCCTTTCCTTAGTATATTTGGTATGATACCATATAATACATATATAATACCATACCTGTCAATAGGTAATAACCAGTATAACATAAAATATTTATTTGTCAAGTGGCAAAGGTTGATTACCTACCCTGTTACCACTCTCAATATATTATAACGTATTATTCCCCATTTGGTTAGCTCATAAATTGACAATTTGTAATAGAAGCTCAACGGTATAAGTTAATACACCACTAAGTATTGGTTTGTCAAGCCCCTGTGCCCATTCTACATATTATACTGGAGATTGCTTCGGCTGTTTGCTTCGTTCCTCGCAACGCCTCGCAATGACGGAAGGTGGTCATTGCGGTGAGCTGAAACTCCGAGCAGAGTGAGGAGCCGGCGTGGCAATCCCTCACAATTGTTCTGGCTATGTTTCCCTGCTCAAGTTAGCCAGGAACTCAGCATTAGTTTTTGTCTTCCTCAGGCGCTCCAGGACTCGCTCTGTGGCTTCAGTGAAGTTGACGGAGTCAGAGGCAACCATAGACACCATGCGCCTAAGTAGCCATACCTGCTTTATGGTGTTTTCATCTAGCAGAAGCTCCTCCCGCCGGGTGCCACTGCGCTGAATATTCATAGCCGGGAAAATGCGGCGCTCAGCTAAGTGGCGGTCAAGGTGGAGCTCCATATTGCCCGTTCCCTTAAACTCCTCATAGATGACTTCGTCCATGCGGCTGCCAGTGTCAATAAGGCAGGTGGCGATAATGGTCAGGCTGCCTCCCTCATCCATGTTGCGGGCAGCACCAAAGAAGCGTTTGGATGGGTGAAGGGCGGCTGGGTCAATACCACCGGAGAGGGTGCGACCACTAGAGGGCACAGCCAGGTTGTAGGCCCGGGTAAGGCGGGTAATGCCGTCAAGGAGGATGAGCACATCCTTGCCACCTTCTACCATTCGCTTGGCTCTCTCCAGTGCCAGCTCGGCGACACGGGTCTGATTCTCTACTGGCTCATCAAAGGTGGCGCCTATCACCTCGCCCTTGACCGAGCGCTTCATATCGGTAACCTCCTCGGGCCGCTCGCCAATAAGGCACACCATCAGGTGAATATCATTATAGTTAGCGGTGGCGGCATTGGCTATGGATTTGAGCAGCATTGTCTTACCGGCTTTGGGTGGTGACACAATTAAGCCCCGTTGCCCTCGACCAATGGGAGCGATGAGGTTGAGCAGTCGGGCGGACAGGTCTTTGGCTAAGGTCTCCAGGTTAATCAGTTTGTTGGGGAAGGTGGGGGTGAGTGAGGTGAAGCGGGGTCGGTTTTTGGCTAGCTCAGGGTTGATGCCGTTAATTGCCTCTATTCGGAGCAGGCTAGAGTATTTCTCGCTCGCCTTGGGGGGTCGGCCCTGACCGGCAACCATATCACCGGTGTGTAGACCAAAGCGGCGAATCTGGGACTGGGAGACATAGATATCAGTTGAGCTGGGCAGCAGGGTGTCCTGCCTTAGGAAACCATAACCATCAGCCATAGTCTCCAGGATGCCGCTACAGAAGGTGTTGCCCTGTTGCTCAGCATGTGCCTGGAGCAAGCGCATAATGATGTCTTGCTTCTTGAGGCTGGTATAGTTGGAAATACCCATCTCCTTGGCTATTTCAACTAACTCGTCTCTGTTCTTATTTTCTAATTGACTAATCTCCATAATGTAACCTTACCCCCCAAAGATTAAAGGTTCAAGATAAAAATCAAAAACCCCTCCCTTTTTGCCTTTTTACTTTTTACCCTTTATTTTTTATGTTTACTCTTTTTTGCGTTGCCAGTCGCTAAGGAAACGGGCGACGCCTATATCAGTAAGCGGGTGGCGGAGCATCTGCATCAGTACACTATAGGGAATGGTAGCAATATGAGCCCCTGCCTTGGCGGCAGCTACACAGTGCTGGGGGTGACGAAGGCTGGCAGCAATCACCTGGGTGGATAGTTGGTAGTGGGTAAATACATCAACAATATCTCTGACTAACTCCATGCCATTATGCCCGGCGTCATCCAAGCGGCCAACAAAGGGGCTGACATAGGTGGCGCCAGCCAGTGCACCGAGGATGGCTTGATTTAGCGAGAAGCAGAGGGTGAAGTTCACCTTGATACCTTCTTTAGCTAGGGCTGAGGTTACTTCCAGACCCTCGGTAGTCGCCGGGATCTTAATTACGATATTGGGTGCCCAAGTAGATATTTGTCGAGCCTGCTCAATCATTGGCTCAACCCCCTCTACCAGCACCTCAGTTGAAATCGGTCCGGAGGTAATGGAGCAAATTTCCTTGATGGTGGCTTCATAGTCAGTCGTCCCCTCCTTGGACACCAGGCTGGGATTGGTGGTAACCCCGCTGATGACACCTAGCTTGGCGGCTTGCCTTATTTGGTCAATATTGGCTGTATCCAGAAAGATGCGCATAAGATCGCTTCGCTCCAAACTCTAAATACTAAACAAATTCTAATTTCAAAATTTCAAATTCCAAACTGTTTAGTTGTTTTGGATTTTGGTCATTTGATATTGTTTAGAGTTTAGTCCGCCTCAGGCGGTTAGTATTTAGTATTTAAAACCTGGCTACTGACTACTCCTTTTTATTATAAACTAGGGCGAAAAGGGTAGTGGGGGTTGAGCCCCTTCGCGTAGTATATCCTTGGCTACGCCAATAAAATCACGGAACAGGGGGTGGGGGTGAGTAGGGCGAGAACCAAATTCAGGGTGGAACTGGCAACTCACCATCCAGGGGTGATTAGCTAGCTCGCAGACCTCTACCAGCCTGCCATCAGGGGATAGTCCGCTATAAACCATTCCCGCCTCCTGTAGCTGGGTACGAAATTGATTATTAAATTCGAAGCGGTGTCTATGGCGCTCATAAACCAGGCTCTGCCCATAGGCATTAGCAGCATGGCTACCATTAACCAGTTGACAGGGGTAGTTACCCAGGCGCATAGTGCCTCCCTTGTTTTCTATCTCCTTCTGTTCGGGGAGGAGGTCAATAACCGGGTAGGGGGTGGCGGCATCAAACTCGGTGGAGTTTGGCTTACCTGAGTTTAGGGCATAACGGGCAAATTCGATTACCATAACATGCATCCCTAAGCATAATCCTAAGTAGGGGATTTCATTGTTTCGAGCGTATTTGGCTGCTTCGACCATACCATTAATCCCCCTGATGCCAAAGCCACCAGGGACTATAATGCCCTGGGCTGAGCGCAGTAGAGCATCGCTGTCATCCCTTTCCAAGTCCTCAGACTGAACCCAGAGCAGATTAATATCTCTATTATGATACCAGCCAGCGTGGCGTAGTGCCTCACGAACTGAGAAGTAAGCATCCTTTAATTCTACATATTTGCCCACCAGGGCGATGTTGACCGGTTCATGAGGTGCTTTGAGGTGGCTGACCAGTTCCTGCCAATGGCTCAGGTCGGGCTGGTGTGCCTTGAGGCTAAGCTTGTCCACAATTAGTTGCCCTAGTCCTTCCTCTTCCAAGATTAGTGGTACCTCGTAGATAGTGGATACGGTAGGCAAGGGAATAACTGCTTCTCGGTCGACATCGCAGAACAGAGAAATTTTGTTTTTTGCCTCTTCTGGTATAGGATAGTCACTACGACAGATAATAACATCAGGCTGGATACCAATACGGCGCAGCTCATTGACACTGTGCTGAGTGGGCTTGGTCTTTAATTCTTGGGTAGAGTTAAGGTAGGGAAGGAGGGTGACATGGACATAGAGCACGTTATCTCGCCCGACATCATTTCTCATCTGCCTGATGGCTTCGAGAAAGGGCTGCCCCTCAATATC
>JAUVZA010000037.1 GCA_030602805.1 Dehalococcoidia bacterium
AGCTGACAAGGCTATGACCAACCCTGAGACTGGCAAATATGCCTTCTTTTACAATTCTAAGGCAGCTACAACCCTGGCTTCTAATATCACAGCCACAGCTACCTCAATCACTGTCGCCACAGGCGAGGGCGGCAAACTGCCGGCATCTAATTTCTACATTGAGATTGATGACGAAATAATAAAATGCTCCAGCAGGACTGATGATGTCCTGACTGTAACGAGGGGGCAAAAGAGCACAACTGCTGCTGCCCATAGCTCCGGGGCTAATGTATGGCGAACTAGAGGCTGGTATCACTACTTCTGTAAGGCGGTTGACGGCTCAGGCGATACAGCCAGGACAGTTATCACTTATGGTAGCTTTGAGCTGACTAAATAAGGAGTAGAATAATGGCAAGAGAAATCAAAATCACTAAGGAAGAGGCGTGGGCTTCAAACACGCTGAACAGGGAAATCATGGAACTAAAGGAGGCAATTCAGAGGGCGGTGGCTGCCAGGGAGCCTTATATGGCATTGCTGGACACCCCCTATAACGCAGGAGTTCCCCAGAACACCGGTAGGCTAGAGCCTAAGCCCAAAGAAGAGCCAAAGGGGAAATAGATATGCCACACCCTCATAAAAAGCGTAAGGGAAAGAAGTAATGAGGACATTATCGGACACCTTAAAGGTAGCTCAACAAGCAAGTAGTTTAGACCCTGTAATTAAAATCACACTCTCTCATACTGGCGATGATGATGTTGTTATTGAGTGCGAAAAGATAAAGAGCATCCGCCACGAGGAAGAACCATACCGCCAAAGTGCTGAAATCTCCCTAGATAACAGCGAGGGCTATTTTACTGACAAAGATGTGAAGGGTTGGAAGGCGGTAATCTCCTATGGCCTTCTTACCAGTGCCGGGGAAGAGTTAAGTGCTACCGCGCCTCTGTGGGTTATCTATCCACAGCTAGACTCCAGTCCGGGCAAGCTTACCTGTGAATTAAGAATGGTCGGCATACCAAATCTGCTGTCTCAGGACAAAGCCAATGCTGAATATATCCCTCTTCAGGAAGATGCAGGTTGGGAATGGACTATTAAAACATTACTCACTAAACTTTTAGGGGCGACTTTAGCTTGCTACAATCACTGCACGCCCTACACTATAGTCTGGGGGGATTTAGATAGTGTAATTGATAGTTACAAGCCTAGAGATAGTTTCCGTATTGCTATCAACAGCTCTCGCCTTGCGCATATCCGAAGGTTACTTGACCTAACAAAATGCGTGATGATTTTCAAGGCTGATGGCAAGGCTCATATTTTCCAGCCTGTTACAAGTGGAGAAACCTTTGACTATGAGTATAGCCTCGAAACAGGCCATACATTTTTTGCAAAAGCCCACAGAAAAGCCCTAGTCATTCCTAACCGGATAGTAGTGCAATCCAATCCCGATGATGACCCTAAATATTCAGGCGAGGCCACTGATGCTGAATCTTACGCTTTATTACCGAAGACCGAATATAAGCAAATGAGCTTGGAAAGCAATGACCAAGCCAATAATATAGCCGCCGCTGCCTTGTCCAAGGAGCAATTATGGGCTGAGATGGGGGCTGCCGAGGTTCCCCTAAATTGTGGACAGGAAGTCTTCGACTATGTGAAGGTTACTGACGAAAGGGAGAGCGATTACCGAATCGGCAATATCGGTACGCTCACTAGGACTTACAAGCCTGGTCAATACCCAATGCGTTTTAGCTTTGGTGGCTGGTTATCGGTTAGGAAGTTGCTTGATGATTTAGAGACCAATAGCGCTCCTGAGTGGGATTTTCTATCTTTAAGTGTTAAAGACTTATTGATTGAGCGAGTAGTTGCTTATTGGCTTGACCCTGAAGGTAATATTAAAGCAGAGGAATTGACCTCAGACTTCCTTGATAAGTTACCTGATGGGAAAAAGTATGCCACGGTAAAGAAGATGCACTTGGATGCCACTGGGCTTGCCCTTGTTTCACATACAATATACACCCTGAGATTACCGGGGGAAGCTGCTAAAAGGGTTTGGAAAAGCACAACTGCACAAAGTAGCCCGGATACAGGCGACCTCTGGATAGATACCAATTTTACGCCAAACAGGGTAAAACGGTGGAGTGGCACAGAATGGCAGGAATTACCAGCCGAAGATATAGCCGATTTAGAAAAGGGCATATTTATCCGAGAGGTTAAAAGTAGCTCGTTGACTGCTGAAGGCTTGGTATTTCTCGACCAACTTGATACCAGCGGTGATTATGAGAGGGTAAAGAAATCCGCATTAACGGCTGAAGGATTGATTCTTCTTGACGAAGTAGTTGAAGGGGATTATGGGCTAGTCAAGAGCACCGACATATCAGCAGGACATATTATCCTATCAAGCGTAGAACAAACCACTAACTATCGGACTGTTTCAGATGGAGAGAAGGGCACTTGGAGCGGCAAGCCCAATGATATGGACGACATTGGTGAGGGTGTCATCTATCAGAGGGTGAAAAGTGCAGCTCTAAGCGTGGATGGGCTAGTCATTCTTGACCAAGTAGTAGAAGGCACTTACGGTCTCATTAAACAAACTGATATATCGGCAGGGCACATCATACTAAGCACAGTTAAAGGCGATATTGACGATGTAGACGAAGGCAGTATATACGGTAAGGTTAGGAAGACCGATATTAGTGCGGGACACATTAAGCTCTATGTGGACCAGAACCTTGATGAGCAGGGTATAGAGATAGTCTCCAGCTCCAGTAGCACCCGGATAAGGATAAATGAACACAGGATAGCGGGCTATAAGGCTGGAGTTAAGCAGTTCTACCTTGAGGCTGATGATGGCAAGGCTTATTTTGCTGGCGGAAGCTCCATACTTGATGATGAAGGTTTACATGTTCGGGGCAACATTAAAGCTATTCTGTTTGAGAGTTCTGGCGGTTCGGAAGAGGCTGAAATATGGCGAGCAGGACCTGGTGTTCTGTATATAGGTGCTGATACTAGGGTCAGTATAAGAAATTGGCTCACTCCCATAACTAGTCTTGGTAGCTATGCCTTGCTCGGTGAGCCAAACCACATTTGGAGACATTGTTACTTAAGAAACATAAGACCAGGTGCTCATGAACAAGGAGCTATCGGTTACTCCACTGAGGCGTATGCTCAGATTGTAGGAGAGTATATCTATTCCAGTGATGGAGCAATCCATAGTTACCAGGGACACGATGACATAGCTCTGTTGAAAGCGATTAAGACCAAGAAGAAGAAAGGCAAGGATGTCATAGATGCCAAGACACTACCAAAGGAGCTTGTTGCTGAGAATGATTATGTGAATATCGCTGGCTTGGCAGGGCTGAGTATTGGTATTCAGAAGGCATTGCTGGCGAGGGTTGAGGCATTAGAAGCAAGGGGATGAGAGTGTTTTTTCACCCTCCTATAATTATCCAACTTTTATACCATTGTTTGCTGTCATCTGTCCAAATCCAATCTAACCTCTGTGGCTCAATATAGTGGACTTTCCCTTGGCACCTAAAGCAGTTCCAGCAATGAGGCTTCCCATAAGATAATCCTATTACAACCCCCAGAGATACGCCTAACTCCCCACCTTCCCGCCTTACCTCAAGGCAGTCTAGGAAGCAGGTATTACTACCATGGTTCACGGGAGATAACTGATGATACACGAGGTTATAGGCATTTTCCCAGTCTACATCAGGCAGTTTGCCAAGCACTATAGGTTTCGGCAGCAAAACAAATATGAGAACACTCACGAGTATTATTAGTAATAGTCGTCTCTTCATCCCACTAAGAAAAGCATACACATATTCTATAAAATCTGTCAAGTTTCCGAACTGGAGGAGATAGCTATGGATGAACTTAAATGGATAGGTAGATATGTGCTTGCTGGTCTAGCTCTTACTTACTGGTGTATTACTTTCTGGGGCACCGGCGAGATACCCCCACCCTTCCTTACTGGCCTGACGGCGACTGCTTGGGGGACTCTATTCGTCAGCCGAGAAAAGGAAAAGGCTAAACTTCAGAAAAATCTTGGATAAAATACAGGCGTGGTATTACTGGTTGTATTATTAGTTTTATATTATAATTAGGGTGAGGGGGTGAATGATGAAAAACCCAAACCCTAGATATAAAGACCCAGAATATATGAATAACTGGCGAAAGGAAAACCGCCAGAAATATAATGCGACCTTCAGAAGATGGTCTCGCACGCATATCCTTCACACTAATGGCAGAAACATTAGGATTCTGAAACGCAACTATCCTGAGGATGATTGTTGCGAACTCTGTGGAATAAGGACGAGTAGGTGCCTTCGCTATCATCATTGGGATGATACCGATTTAGGGATAGGTATGTGGATTTGTAGCAAATGCCATAATTTTGCTCATGGTATAGAGGATGGCTATCTTGCCCGATATATAGAACTCAAAAAGAGGATAGAAAATGAATTGGCTAAAGAACCTCTACTATAAATTCTGGCACGATATTATGAAACGGGATGAATCATACACAGCGTCAGCCAGGAAGGATGTCAAGAGACGGCCCTGGCTATGGATTGGCTTGCCGGCGGGACTAGCCATCGCTTACTATCTGTTTGTCTGGCACTTAGGAGGTTTCCTATGAGCGCTGAAAATAATGAAAATAACAACAATGAAAACCAAAACAACCGAGGTAGAAAACCGAAATATTTAACCATAGAGCGATTTCAGCGATTCCTCAATAATGACTTCTTCCATCTGCAATGTCGCGTGAGCTTTAATACTAGGCTTCTGTGGATAATATTAGGCAGCCTAATAGCTGCCGCTTTGATTGACAGACTCTTTCACTAGTCATGACTAGTAGACCTTCCCCCTCTCCTTGGTAAGGAGAGGGGGGCTTTTTTATTTACTAAACATTCTTGGTAAAAGTTCAATGATATGGTATTATGAACACGAGATGCCACAGCTTGGGGAAATTAGGCAAGGTTCTGTTTTAGGCTATAAGACACTCGCTAAGCGAATTTGGCATGCTTGTGAGATTTGCGGTAAAGAAAGATGGGTTTTATTTATAAAGGGGAAGCCAGAAAATAGATGCTGTGCAAATTGCTCTAGAAAAATGGCAGCACAACTTCGCCGTAACTATCGTGGAAGCCAAAATCCACATTGGCATGGAGGTGTGCATTATGGCGATGGTTATGTTTTTATCTGGCAACCAGAACATCCTCGGGCTGACCCCCATGGATACATAAAACGAGCAATATTAGTGCTTGAGGAAAAGTTAGGAAGACCCTTATTGCCCAGCATGGATACGCATCATATCAATGGGATTAAGGATGATGACCGCCCTGAAAATTTAATAGAAATATCCAAGGCCCAACATATGTCTTTACCTCGCATTACATCACAAAGAACTACTGCTTCATAAGGTTATCTACTGGGCTAAATTGACCATGGCTCTCGGCAGCAAACTCACTCTGTAAAGTCGCCGAATAGCGTTGTGTCATCCTGTCATCGCTGTGTCCTAGAAGCAACTGGACTTCAAACCTCTGAGCTCTTCTATTGTTTCTCGCCGATGATAGATAGCCCCAGCCTCTTTTACATAGCCTGCTGCCTGATACAGCTCCTCTGGGCGGATATTGAAGGCTCGAGACAGCCTCAACAATATTCCAGTCGTGGGTTCTTTGCTTTTACCGCTCTCAATGGAGGCAATAGTTCCCCTTACAATAGCTGTCCGTCTAGCAAGCTCATACTGTGTCCATCCACGTTCCTTCCTTAGCTCAATTACTTTATTCCCTATAGGAGTCCGCATTATAGTTTAGACTACCACAATGGTAGTGGTATAGTCAAGTAACATAGTTCTATAACAAGCGGGTCTTGACAAATTACTAATAATGTGGTAATATCTACCAAAAGGGTAGAAGGATGCTCCTAAAGAAACTAAGACAATTACAAGAAGAGGCGGGTCTGAGCGATACAGCCTTCGCTAGGCAACTAGGCATATCACAACAACTATGGAACGCTATTAGATTAGGCACTAGGCAAATTATAAGACCGCCATTACTCACTGGTATATTGAGAGCATACCCGGAGTTGAATCGGGATTTGCTTATTTTTTTATCTAATGGGGTGGATGTGTCTACTATCCCTGTGGATAAACCTCCAGAACGCCACCAGCCATCACTAGGCCAAAATCTGAGGGGGTTTGGGGGTAGATTAAGGGAATTGGTCAGTCGGTTCTTTCATACTGACATTTCAATGGGGGATAAGCACTAGAATGAAATACTACAGGATAGTCACAGTAGATAGATTCAGAAAACCATCTGGCAAAGTTGGGATAAGGCGAAAACCTTTTGGGGCAAACGCCAACACCAGAGAAGATGCCGAATTTATTAAAGGGGAGCTTGTCAGGATTTTTGGCGATAACTACGAAATCCAAGAGCGTGAAGTGCCTGAATTTTTGCTTGCACCACGGTTAAGAAAATCGAGCCGGCCCTTGGACAAGACTGGTCTTTTTCATCTTATTTCTCCTTTAGACCAGGGGTAGTGCTGGTATCGGCAGTGCTACCCCTGTAGCAATTAAGGGACAAAATCTGAAAGGAACAGAAAATGAAAGAACGACCGATAATCTTCTCAACTGAATCAGTAAAGGCAATCCTTGATGGGACTAAGACCCAGACTAGGCGAGTGATTAAGCCCCTGCCAGTAGGTAGGCTAGCTCCTATACAACAATGGATAGATGATAAGCCACAGCCTACGGATAGTTATTATGACTATCAGCCTAGAAAGATATATCAATGCCCCTATGGTCAAGTTGGCGACAGGCTTTGGATTAAACACAGATATGACTTGTTTGATGTCTATTATAAACCGATAGAGGGCTTTGAGGGCTTTTACTCTGCTGGCACAGATGGTCATATATATCGTGTTGATAAAGGAAAGCCGACAATTCTACAGGAAGACCCAACTGGCGATAAGGGTTATCTAGCGGTCACACTGAGTAAGCCTGGGTATAGTCACACTAGCTTTGTTCATAGGCTTATAGCCAAAACCTTCTATGGTTCACCACCAGTTGAGTTATATCAATACCAGACACGACACCTTGACGGCAACAATCAAAATAATCATCCCTCTAATTTAGATTGGGGGACACAAGAGGATAATTGGGCTGACCGTAAATATCACGGTAGGGGAATGGGAGAACAACACCATAATTCTAAGCTCACCAAGGCACAGGTTATTATTATACGCCAGTCGCCACTATCACAGAGACAGCTTGCTAATATCTACAGGGTATCACAGGCCACCATCCAGGCTGTTTTAAGTAATAAATTCTGGCAAGAGGGAATAAAACAACCTCTTCGCAATTACCCTGAATGGCATGGGTGGCAATCCCCTTTATTCTGTCCCCACTGGGCTTCACGGATACTGCTGGAGATTACCGAGATAAGGGTTGAGAGGCTACAGGAGATAACTGTTGCTGATGCACTAGATGAGGGTATTCCTAACGGAGTTCCTTGGATAGAGTTTAGCAAGTTGTGGAACTCCCTCAATGCCAAGCGAGGCTATGGCTGGGAGACTAATCCCTGGGTGTGGGTGATTAGCTTTAAGAGGTTGAAATGAAAAGGTCTGACTTAGCCTGGGACAGCTTATCAGATATTCAAAAAGCTCAGATGATACATTTCTATCCCGAGCTGGCTGAGGATAAGCACAGAGCCAGGCAGGATGCCGGCAGGCTGGGTGGAATCTCAACACTTATGAAATACGGCAACGACCATTTTAGCGAAATCGGTGCCAAAGGCGGCAGACCTAAAGCTAAGAAATTAAGCTCGCTCTCAGCCTCTAATTAAAAAGGAGGGATAGTTACCCGGCAGTATAGGGGCTGATGCGAAATAAACAAAAAAGGGGAAGCTGAATAAGGCTTGGACGCTGGCATGCAGCTTCCCCAAGGAGGTAAGAAAAGATGACGAATCAGTTAGCAACTCGCTTAACTAATGATGAGCAGCTAATCTATCCTGAGACGCTTTATTATGCCGAGAGAATCTCTGAGGGCGGTGGCCAGCCAGTATTCAAAAAGCTCATGCCTGATGGGGAGCCTACCGAGTTATCACCCGGGCCTAGCCAAAACCTCTATAACCATTCACCTGACGGCTTCCAGTGGGGTTATGGTGGGAGTGGGCCGGCTCAACTAGCTATGGCTCTTCTAATGGATGCCACCACGGACCCGGATATGGCGCTGGCCTTTTACCAGAGGTTCAAGTGGGATAAGGTCGCCGGCTGGGGCGCATCCTGGTCTATCCTCAGGAGCGAGATTCTGCTCTGGATTGCAGAGGAGAAAAAAAGACAGCTCAGAGCTATGGCCATTGCTAACCAGTAAAATTAAGGAAAGGAGGCGTATATGACGGCTGAAGGTAATGTCAATCATGGGGAGATAAAGTCTGCAAAAGAGCTAGGTTATCAAGACAGCCATAAGTATATTTATCTACCCTGCGTTGACTGCGGGAAATACAGATGGGTAAAGCTCACTGGCGAGAAGCCCCGCTCCCCTAGATGTAAATCTTGTGCCGTCAAACTTCATCCGAATAATCCGTGGAAGCTACGAGGTGAAGGGCATGCCTCATGGAAAGGGGGTAGGCGCCTCAATTCACAGGGTTATGTTCTTGTCTGGATACCTCCTGATGACTTTTTCTATCCTATGGCGGATAAAAACGGCCATGTTCTTGAGCACCGATTAGTGATGGCAAAGCACTTAGGTCGTTGCCTTTGGGAATGGGAGGTAGTGCATCATAAGAATGGTCTTATAGAAGATAACCGTTTAGAAAATTTAACTTTATTTATTCATTCTGAACACAGACTACTACATCTTGCTGAGATGAGAGCTTAAAGAAAGGAGGAAAGGCATAATGACAATAGGTAAATGTAAGCACGGAGAATTTATATTGAACGAGGGATGCCCTCAGTGCATAGCTGAGAGGCGGGCTAAGGGAATAACACCGGCGCAAGATGAAATGGAAGAGGGTCTGAATCAAGAAGGCTTAACACTTGTCGGTGCCGAGGCACCGGTGGCCGAGACAGCCCTTGCCGCTGCGCCTGGCTCCAACAATGAAGTAATGAGCTACTACCATGAGGCCTTAAAACTCTGTGCGTGGGCTGAAACAAGAGTTATCGCCTCGCTCGATGACATCAAGGTGGCGACCGAAGACCTCTCCATTATCGCCAGGCTGAGGAAGGCGATGGAGGAGAAGCGAAAGGAATATCTTGACCCCCTCAAGTCCCAAGCTGAAGCTATTAGGGAGACTTATAAAATCCTCATGCAGCCGATAGAGGACGCCGACACCACCACCCGCAAGAAAATCCTGGCCTTCAACAAAGAGCAGGAAGACAGGCGCCGAGAGCAAGAAAGGATAAACGCACAAAAGCTAGAGACGGCCGAAGCCGAAAGGCGACTCAACGGCAAACCAAGCGAGCCGGTGGAGTTGCTTGAGGTATCGCCTGATGTCCCGAAGTATGTGTCTACAGAACTGGGGGCGACCGGGCAGCGGGATAACTGGAAGTGGGAAGTGATTGACTTTAGCCTGGTCCCTGACGACTACAAGCTAATAAACCCTGGTGTTCTGACGCGTGTCGTCAAGGCCAGCAAGGGCAAGGTAACTATCCCGGGCGTCAGGATATTCAACGAGCCGATAGTAACAGTAACTGTGAGGTAAAGGGTGCCACTTATTTACGAGGACGAAAACACGACCAGGGAAGACCTAGAGAAAATCCGCTTGAAGTCTCAATGCTCAGTCTGCGGAGCCAGGCTCAATATGTATCTTGACCCAGAGTCGGGCCTGGCATTTATAGCTTGCTGGGACTGGCCGCGGACCCACCACGATGGCATCGAGAGAGAGGTCAGCCGCTATGAATTGGAAGGTTTAGCGGCGCTAAATATACCAACAAGGAGGAAAATTATGGAGCAAAAATATGGAGAGGCAAGGACAAAGGCACTGGCAAAAGTGCCGCTTACCGGAGCACTAACCGAGGCACAAGCCATGCACATTCTGAAGCTCGTCTATCCCAAAGCGCCAGAGGATGAGATTATCAGGTGCGCTTTGCTATGTAGGGACTTCGGCCTGCATCCGCTCATGAAAGAAGTCTATCTCATACCGTTCAAGGACAAGGCCGGGAATGATAACTATGTGACTGTGCTTGGCATTAGTGCTACCCGCAAACTTGTGGCTCAGAGGGGAAGTTACTCGTATCTGGACAATACGCCACGGATTATGACTGAGCAGGAGCAGCGGAACATTTTTGGTGAGGTAGATGCCATCAATATCAGGGCTATTACGAAGCTCAGGACCAGGGAAGGGCTTGAGGCTCAAGGATACGGCTCTTGGCCAAAAAATAAAGAGCCCTATGGAGTAGACAAAGGGAACAGCAAGGCTAACATGGCGTTCATTAGAAGCGAAAGAAATGCTTTTGGTAGGCTCTTCACTGATGCGATTCCCCAAGGTGTAGAGATTATTGATGAGGTCTACGTTGATGACCCTAATCTAGGCAAGATAATTGATTCCACCGGCGAGATTATTGAACAGAAGCCAGTAACCGCGACACCCGAGGAGCACTGGTGCGAGGAGCACAACTGCGCTTACGAACTGAAGAAAAGTAGGTTCGGGACATTCTACGCCCACAAACTGCCCGATGGTAGTGGCTGGTGTAACGAGCTCAAGACAAAGGGCAAAGGTAGCAAAGAGGAAATCCCCCCCCTCGCCGAAGAAGAGTCTCATAAACCGCAGCGGGACCTGGATACTCTCAAGACCATAAACGACCTATACAAAGCCTGTAATGAGGACTTCAAGGACAAAGATGGTAAAGGGATGCAACCGGACCAAGTTATTAGAGAGCTCGGGGTCACTTCCCAGAGCGATATTAGCGACACGCCGGCGGAATGTTATCGGAAGATAGCGGCAGTCAGGTAATAAAGACTAACGAAAGGGGGGGAATATGGTAACTAAAGTCAGGGCTCAAATCCACATGGACGACAACATTGTGAAGGATGCCGAACTGGAGAGACTTCTGGAAGAGCGCCAGGAATTGAAAGAATCTGTAGCTTCATACAAGAAAGCAGATAAAGAAGCAAAGGACAAGATACGCTCCATAGAAACGCCAACACCTTATCGTGTGGGCAGGTTCATAATCTCTAAACATGCTGTTCCAGCCAAGTCTGTATCCTTTGACACCATAGAAGGCTCAAGGATTTCCATAAAAACTATTAGCGAGGAATAGCTGGTAGCGGTGCCGCGGGGAGGCTGTTGGTTGCCTGACCGGTCCCATAAGCCGGTCTTCGTGGGTTCGATTCCCACCCCCGCTACCAAGGAGAATGATATGAATAGAGCAACTAGCGCTACAGGCTGGGTGAGAAACCCAGCTTTGAAATTACCAGATTTAGACCCTACACAGGCAAGTAGCTATGACCTGGGCTGGACTTGGAACCCCCTGACCGGCTGCCTGAATCATATCAAGGGCTTGTGCAATGGCGGTGGCTTCCCTTGCTATGCCTATAAGCTGGCTAATGGGCGGTTGAGGCAGAGATATTTGGCTAATCAAAACTATGCACCGCTTTTACCTATGATGCCTTATACATCTGATTTACCTATGTATAAAGATGCTCACCAATCTACTGACCCCTTCTATCCCCGCTTATGGGAAGATAGATTGCATCCATTAAGTAGAGCATCACCGTATGGAGAGTTAAGACCGAGGGGTATATTCGCCTGTGATATGAGTGACCTATTTGGCATTGGTGTGCCGGAGGAATGGACAAAGCAGGTGCTTGAGCATATCCGTTGGTGTTCTCAGCACCGCTTCTATCTCCTCACCAAGCAACCTCAGAACCTCATCAAGTTCAGCCCCTTTCCCGATAACTGCTGGGTGGGGGTGACAATTACTAATGAGGCAGCCTTACTCAAGGCGACTACCAATTTAGGCTATATAGATGCAAAGGTGAAATTTATTAGCTTTGAGCCTCTACTTGAACGACTGCCTTTGCCTTACTATCAGATGAATTGTGATTGGGTAATCATCGGTGCTCTGACTTGTAAAGCAGGCGACATTCTGCATAGGGGTAATAAATATCCAGAGCTAAAAGCCATGCCCTACGGCAAGATATGGACACTTCAGCCGAAGATTGAGTGGGTGCAGGCGATACTTGTTGCAGCTCATAACGCTGGCAATATTCCAGTGTTCATGAAGGATAACTTACAGCCTTTACTAGATAATTCTACTGGTTGGCAGGGGTGGAAATTAAGACAGGAGATGCCTGAGTGAAATACATAGGTTTATTAACTCACCAACAAAAGCAGGCAGGTTACTTTGTAACTCAAGATGAGGACTTTATCTACCTATTTCACCGGAGGAATGGCAACCCATCTTGTATTGCCATATTCCTCTATGACAATGTGCTGGTTAAGGAAATCAGAGACACCGCCCAGAAGCATTTAGATAGTAAAGTTTACCAAAAGTGTATACACCTAGCGCTAGAATCAAAATCTGGGGGTTTAATACCCCTGGTGGGTAGTAAGGGATTAAAGGGAAGCTAAAATGCCAGGGAAAAGCTCTAAGACACAGGTAATACCCATCAGGCTGCCGAATGAGACAGTGGAGATAATTAAGAGACGCCTTGCCAACAACCGGTTCGGCTCAATATCACACTACCTCAGAGAGCTGGTAATTTATAATATGACAAGGAAGCATACGAGGTTCAATGGCTAGACCACAGAAGCAGACAGTAGATTACTTCCCGCATGATACTGATGCCAGCGAAAGTAAGACGCTGACTATTATCCAGGCCAAGTATGGCAATGATGGCTATGCTTTCTGGTTTAAGTTGCTCCAGCTACTCGGCAAAAGTCCAGGCCACTATTTTGACTTCAATAAACCTGCTGACTGGGAGTTTCTGTTAGCAAAAACCCATATAAAGGATACAGTAACAGCAAAGGAGATACTTGATACCCTGAGCTTACTGGATGCAATAGACCCGGAACTCTATCAGCATGGCATAATATGGTGCCAAAAGTTCGTTGATAGAATCGCAGATGCTTATGATAGGACAGTGAGCGGAGTTCCCGAAAGACCGAAAATCGGGGTTACTGTATCAAATAACGACCAATCAGTAAGCAGAAACCCTGAAAATCCTACAGAAATGCCACAAACTAAACTAAAGGAAACTAAACTAAACTATATTACTATAGTCATCTTCAACCTCTGGAATGAGCAAAAGATTATTGTCCATAAGAAGCTCACTGATGATATTAAATTGGCTATTGGCAGAGCCTTGAAGGAACATTCGCATGAGGAGCTTTCTGAAGCCATTAAGAATTATGCCGAGATTCTGAAGGGAGAGCAGTATTACTTCAAATATAGCTGGACGCTCAAGGACTTTTTGAAGCGTGGGCTGGAGAAGTTCCTCGACCTTGAAATAGCAAAGAAAAATTATGGAGGGCGAGATGGAACACATAGGGGACATACTGGAGCGAGAAAACTACCCAAAACCTACCGGGAGCCAGAAGAAATATTCGGAGCCAAGGATGATTGACCAGGACACAATCAAGAACTGTGAAGAGCAGAAGGCTCAGTATGGTTACGCACCTAATCCGCACTGTGCGGTATGCCGTGGCTCTGGCTATGTTCATCCTCGATTGCCCGATGGGAAGACAGACTATTCGCAGGTTATTAACTGCCCAGCGGAAGGCTGTATAGAGAGCCAGAAAAGAATCTATATGGCTACCGAGCCTTCTCTCAAGGATAAAGGCGTGAGCAAGTTCAATAGCTTTGACAACTTCAAACCTGTTCTCGGCGCCGAGACTACCCTGGAGGCTTTTAAGGATATTGCCTTCAATCCTGATGCTCCACCACTACTGTTTGTTTACGGCACCACCGGAAACGGCAAAACTCACCTGTGCGAAGCTACGGTCGTCCAGCTATTGAAACGAGGTATTGAGTGCCGCCTGTGGGCTGTGTCGGACCTGGTTAGCAAGCTCAAGGAATCTATACCAGAGAATACCACTGAGTTGCTGATGAACAGGCTGAAAACGCTGCCGGCACTGATGCTGGATGAATGGGGGCAGAACTATGGCTCCATGTGGGAAGAGCAAAAGCTGGAGGAAATCTTAATAGCTCGGGAGCGGGTAGGTCTGATAACTATAGTAACGAGTAACCTGGAGCCAGACAAGATGATTGAAGAGGATATGATGCCAGAGCGAGTTGTGTCCAGATTCCGTGATAGAACTCAGGCGAGAATGATAGCGAACAAGGCGCCTGATTACCGACCTAAGAAGAAAGCGAAGAGGGTAAAAGGTGCCGACAGCCAGTAATGAAGAAGATAGTAGAGGATACGAGCTGGGCTGTAAATTGTGCTAACTGCGGAAAGCAGACATTCGTAGACGGCACACCGGGGGAGAAATGTATTTGGTGCAGCAAGTCACCTTACAAAAAGGAGGTAGGGTCAATGGTATCGCAAGATGAGAGAGCTAAATATGAGGCGATGAACATGCAGGAAAGGGGCAAGTGGCTTAAAGACCACCTGGAAGAGATAATAGCAGATATACGCTCTATGCCTAAGAGGAAGGTGTATGCGAAGTGGCCATTCGGTCAGTCAACCCTCTTCAAACTTATAAAACTCCATACCCCGGAATTGATAAAAAAGCCGAGAACGGAGCCGCGGAGAAGGAAGGCCGAGAAGCCACCGGTAACCAGTAAAGAAGCTCCTAGCCTAACCGAGCATGAGCGCTATCTTATTCTGGTGGGTTATCAGATGGCAACGAGGGAGTTCCTGGAAGCGAGGGGGAGCTAGCAGATGGTGACAATTAAAGAGGAGTATTTCTTCGACCAGGTTATTGACCTGGCGCATATACTACACTGGCGTATAGCGCACTTTAGGCCGGCCAGGACCAAATACGGATGGCGCACCGCGGTATCGGCCGATGGCGCCGGATTCCCCGATTGTATATTTCTCAGGGAGCGGGTCATTTACGCGGAGCTGAAGTCAGAGACAGGGGAGCTCTCGGCCGAGCAGTATGAGTGGCTGGCGGCTCTTGCGGAAGCCGGGCAAGAGGTTTACCTATGGAAGCCGAGCGACTTTGACGAGATACAAAAGGTGCTGGAGAGATGGGCTTAAAAAAATATCCCCAGATGAAGGTTAAAGTTACTATAAGCCAAATAAGGGGCATCGGCCTACTCTGGTTTAGGCAGAGGTATCATGCGCTGTGGCTGGAGTGGGCTGATGGTGGCCAAGTAATGCCGAATGGCAAGCTCAAGATTCTATGGATATTCCCTCGAGTGAGATATGTTCGCACTT